>CAZIRO010000113.1:0-9576 GCA_964541595.1 uncultured Acidobacteriota bacterium | reverse complement strand
CTGAGACCGGAGACCAATGGCCACCGGCACACCGGTGGATCCGGTGGTTCCCCTGTCCCATCTCCTGTCTCGATCTCAGACAGAGATTATAAAACGACGGCGTGGCGACGTCAAATTTCCCCGGACCGTGCGATTTCGGGGAGAATCCGCCATTTTTCACGCTCATGCGGATCGTCCCATTTTGCAAGGAGGTACGCTTTCACCTCCTCGAACACGCGTGCCTGTTCTTCGAATACCTCTTCCGCCGCTTCATCCGGTACCGGTGTCAGGTCGTGCACCAGTGAAGCCACGCGGGCGTTGTACAGCGGGAGCATGATATCAACCAGACGACCCTGGTGACGTGGCCAGTTTTTGAACGTCACGGCAAAGGCGTACACGATTTTGGCCCAGGTCTCGACCGGAATGTGAAAATGTTCAGCGGGTGCCAGTGCAAGGTCGGCGAGGAACGTGGCAATGTCCGGATCGACGATGTCCTTCCAGACGCTGCCGAAATACCGGAGCCCCAGCCGGAAAGACTCGATCAGGGGTTCAATGGATATCGCAAATGGTTCGACGTGGACTTCCGGTTCCTCACCAAAGATTTCGACGTCCTGGCTGCCGCGGATCTGTTTCCAGATCGATTCGTGTTCCTGCATGAGCGTGAAGAGCGTGCCGATCACCTGGCGAAACATCGGACCGAGATGCGCACCGGGGTCTTTGACATCGTGCACTTTCGCACCCAGTCTCACCTGACAGATGCGCATGTGGTTCACGATGGCCGTCGTGGTCAACCAGATGTCGATACCGAACCGGGCCACGTCTGTACTCCAGACGTCGTGGGCCAGGAATTTACTCACGGCGAATCGCGACATGGCAAAATCCCCGCCGATAGGCTGGCGAATGCGGTACCCATACAACGCGCGCGTGAGGTTGTACACCACGGTGTTTGTGATCGTGGCGTCGTATTTATACCGCCGGTACATCGGTGCAACGTAGTCATACCGCAGGGACAGCACGGGTTCGGCGAGGTTCCGGATCCATTCCGGGGTGATGGACCGCAGGTCGGCATCGATCAGGATACATGCGCGTGCCTGCAGGAAATGTGCAGCCTCCAGGATGGCGCGGACCGCGCTTCCCTTTCCCGGCAGACCGCGGTAGATCGTCACCAGGGTCTCCACGTTGTACGCACTCATCTGTGCGCTTTCGGCCTCTTCCCGGGTATCGTCCGTCGACCCGCCGTCCGCAACCAGCACCACACTCAACAGGTTGGGGTAATACTCCTGCAGTCCCTGGACGGCCGTGCGGATCACGTGTGCTACAGTGCGATCCGCGTTGAACGCGGGGATTCCGACCACGATGTCGGCATGTTGCAGCATTTCCAGCCGGCGTCGTACGCTGTCCCGTAATGCGGTAGAAAATCGTCGTCCTTCCACCATGGCTGCTCACCCGGATGAACGTTGCGACATGTCAGAATCGGACCGATGGGACCCCTGCGATTCCGATGGTTGTCCGTACGCCGATCGGTTCATGGCGAGCCGGTCGGTCAGACGGATGAGATCCAGTCCCGCCTGGATACCCTGCCGACGCAACAGGAACCAGCGTACGGCAGCCTCGATCAGTGTGGCGATGTTCCGACCGGACACCACCGGGAGTTCGATAAGCGGCAGCGTGGCGCCACCGTGCGGGAGCACGAATTCCCGGATCTCCCGGTCCAGACGTTCCCGCAACGGTTCCCGCACAGCGTCGATCAGCCGGACCACCAGATCGATCGCTGTCTCATCCCGTACCGACAGCAGTCCGAACAGATGGCGCACATCGAGAATCCCCAGGCCCCGGATCTCGACGAGTCCGCGACTCGCCTCCGGCGTGCGGCCGATCACCGTACCGTCCTGAAAACATGCCACATCCACGGCATCGTCCGCGATGAGTACATGCCCCCGGACCAGCAGATCCAGCGTGGCCTCGCTCTTGCCGATACCGCTGTCCCCCACGATGAGTACACCGACACCGAATATCGACAGCAGGTTGCCCGGGATCCGGTGCCAGGGTGCGGTCAATCGCTCCAGCCAGCGGAATCCCAGGGCAAGGATCGCACGCGAAGTCCACTCACTCCGGAATACGGCCACACCGTGTCTCCGGGCGCCGTCGAGAAACCCGGACGTCATGTTGGCATCCCGTCCCACAATGACCATCGGTGGATGGCAGGCCCACATGACGTCCAGCCATCGGGACTGCTGTTCCGGTGTGTGCCGTTGCAGAAACAGGAAGTCTTCCCGACCGAATACGAGTACATGCCGTTCCGTTCGATCCGTCGGCGGGAATCCGGCCAGCAACAGACCGGGGCGGTGGACATAACTCTCGATTTCAACGATCTGATCCGGATCCGGAACGTGTACAGGTTCTAACGGGTATGGGCAGACCTGTAAGAGTTGCCGTAGAGGTAAACGTTTACAGAACGGTTCCGTGGTCATACGCGCGTATCCTTCCCCGGAAGGGGCACCCGCTCATTCCGGGGATTGCACAAGGTATATCCGTCCATCCCGATCCCGAAACAGTACGGTCAGACGGTCCTCGTTCTCCATATCCCGAAAAATGACGAAATCGTGGTCCCGATCGTTCAGCATCGCCTGCGCTTCTTCCAGGGTCATCAGCGGCAACGCCTGTAGGGGCAATCGGCTCGGCAGGGGTTCCGCGGACGATTGCATCATCGCCTGTTTGTATTCCTGTAACGCGTCCACCGTCATCCGGCGACGGCGCTCGATCTTCTTTTCTTTAAACCGTCGGATCTGCTCCTCGACTTTGGCCAGTGCTTTGGCCAACGCGGTGCGTTCGTCATACCCGTTGTTTTTACTCTGGATCAATCCCCAACGGGTATGGAGCAACAGATCCGCCTCGACGGGGCCTTTATCATGATTGCGCCGTAAGAACACCTCTACACGTGCGGATGCGTCAAATCGTGTGAATTTGCGCAGCCGTTTCTCCAGCCAGGTCTCCAGCGTACGGGAGATGGCTACCCCTTTCGTGTGGTACTCAATCTGCATGGTCGTCCTCTCCGGTCATCAGAAATGCACGGCGTCGTTCACGGGAACTCGGAATATGCATCTCCTGACGGTATTTCGTGATGGCTCTGCGGGAGATCCGCACGCCCTCCAGCCGGATGAGACGGGCCAGTTCGTCGTCCGTGTATGGACGACGCGGATCTTCCATATCGATCAACTGACGAATTTTCTGTTTCACCCATGCGGGGGACACCGCGGTGGTACCGGATTGTGTCGGGATCCGCCGCTGGAAGAAGAACCGCATTTCGAACGTGCCCCGGGGAGTCTGCATGTACTTGTGCTGTACCGTACGGCTGATGGTGGACTCGTGCAGTCCGAGTTCCATTGCCACGTCCCGTAAACTCATGGGTTTTAAGGCGGACAGGCCGCGTTCAAAGAATTCGCGCTGATAACGGACGATGAATTTGGCCACACGTAACAGCGTGTGTTCGCAGTACCGGAGCGACCGCAACAGTTGCCGGGCGGCCAGAATGCGTTCGCGAATGTAGGCACGTTCCTCCGGTGTCAGTGCGGAAGGGTTCCGCAACATGCGCAGATACCGGCGAGAAATGCGAATCCGCGGGACCACCTGCCGGGTGAGTTCGACCACGTATTCTCCGTCCTCTTCTCGTACGATGACGTCCGGGTATACGTACAGGACCTGATGCACAATATAGTGCTGGGCCGGCCGCGGATCCAGATGGTGGATCGTCTCCAGTACCGCGTTCCACTCGTCCCGGCGCAGTCCGAACCGTTCCCGGATCTGCAGCCACCGACGTGCGACCAGATCGTCCCAGGCGTCCCGGATGATCCGGTATGCCCAAGAATCCTGCTGTCCGAGCACTTCCAGCTGGACCAGCAAGCACTCCTGCAGGGACCGTGCGCCGATCCCCGGAGGGTCCAGACGCATCAATGCCTGCCGTGCACTGTGCACGAGGTCCTCGGGAACGCCGGCGAGTTGGGCGAGTTCCGCGTCGCTTTCCTCCAGGTATCCGCTGGAATTCACGAATTCTGCCAGGAAGTACATGATCTCACGCACGGTCTCGTCGTCCACGGGTGCATGCGCGATCTGCCAGCGCAGGTGTTCGATCAGGGTTTTCGGACTGCTGATCTGACGGTGCCAGATCCAGTCGCGGTCCGCTGCCGGTTCCCGTTCCTCGGGAATCGGGACTTCCACCGCCGTTTCTTCCAGCAGTTGAGACAGCCACGCGTCGTCATCGCCCCCCTGTTCGTGGTGCACGGTATCCATATCCCGCGCCGCGAGGTCTTCCAGGGAGGTGGCCCCCTCGGTGGGCTGCAATTCCAGTGCCGGATTCTGCAGGTATTCTTGTAATAAATATTGTCTCAGTTCGATCTGCGAGAGCGGCAGCAAACGGACGGCCTGGATGAGCAGTGGCCGCAGGTCCATGCGGACGGTGGGTTCCAGTCGTTGCTGCAGTTCCATCGATCAGGCCTCCAGGCGAAAATCCTCTCCGAGGAACGTCCGTCGCACGTCCGGATGGTGCGCAACCACTTCCGGTCGCCCTTCGGTCAGGATCCGGCCCTCATTAATGATATAAGTCCGATCGGTGATTTTCAAGGTGTCGCGTACGTTGTGGTCCGTGATGAGAATCCCGATGCCACGAGATCGCAGTTTTTTTAGAATTTCCTGTATTTCATGAACCGCGATGGGGTCGATGCCCGTGAAAGGTTCGTCGAGTAAGAGAAACGTCGGATCCACCGCGAGGGCCCGTGCGATCTCCACCCGCCGCCGTTCCCCCCCGGAAAGGGTGTACGCATACGCACGCGCCAGATGCGTGATGTGCAGTTCTTCCAGAATCTGCTGCACCCGCAACCGCCGTTGAGTGCGGGGCCACCCCCGCATTTCCAGTACGCAGTCGATGTTGTCCTCCACGCGCATGCGCCGGAAAATGGACGGTTCCTGCGGGAGATACACGATCCCGCGCCGCGCCCGCTGATACATCGGCATGTCGGTCAGGTTGGTATCCGACAGCCAGATTTCGCCCCGATCCAGCGTGACCAGACCGACGATCATATAGAACGTCGTGGTCTTTCCCGCGCCGTTCGGTCCGAGCAGTCCCACGATCTCACCCGCACGGACGGTCAGGGAAACGGACTGCACGACCCACCGGCGTCCGTACCGTTTCCACAGATCGACCGTTTTCAAAACGGCGGTTCGGGTTTCCATTCCGTCACTCCACGTTCCGGGAACGGGTTGAGCAGTTCGATCTGTTCCTGTGCGAGATCGATCCGCATGTGTGCCGCATGTGCCCGGCCCTGACGGGTGGAGCGGATATCGACCGGGCCCTCGATCCAGACCTGTTCCTGCGCCCAATCGACGCGGATACGGCGACCCGTTCCCGTGTATGTGTCGTAGACGAACCGGTCCAGCGGGTCGACGATCCAGCCGTCCGGACAGAACCGTGCGCGTTGTCCTTCCACGGTCAATGTCTTCCGATGGCGGCGTGTCCATTGAACGGACAGGCGGACGTGTTCGATCAGTTCCACGCAGTCCGTATCCGTCTGCTGTGCGGCTGTCGCCTGGAATGTCATTTCATAGGTCCGCCGGGCGGTCTGCTGCCACATCTGGCTGGGGTGCACCCCGGTGGCGGACCACCGATCGCCGTCCCATGTCCAGGTATCCGCGTTCAGCACCATATCTGGTGTACGGATACGCACATGCGACTGCCACTGCATGGACGCATCGGACCAGGTCATCGTATCGGCTTCCAGGGTCCACGGTTGCGCGCGTACGCTGCCGGTGCCCCGAACCGTACCGCGCAGGACGACGTGCGGGTCGCGGTACGTCAGTGTTTCGGCCGCGATCTGCCAGCCGTCGCGGGTACGAATCCGCGGTTGTTCGGCCTGCCAGGTATCGTGCGCGTATTGTCCGCGCCGGGCGTGCAGAATACCGCGGGTGAGTTCCATGGTCCACGGTTCCGGGAGCACGATACGCGTGGGCGTATCGGCGTGGGCGCGTTGCACGATCAATCGCGCTGTACGCACGTTGTGGACATTCCTGCTGAATGGCGCCCGCGGTGCCGGGATGAGAGTGAGCGCGTCGGGCGTGCCGATGATCGTGATGGGCGCGTCCGGCGCGACATTGACGTGCAGGCGGGCGGCCCGGATCCACCAGTGGCCCTGCCAGAGAATCCGACCGCGTAGCAGGTCCCATTGCCGGCGACCGTCCCCGGTCACGGTCAGCGTCATGGACGGCGCACGCCATCGGAACCGGTCCCCGGTAGTCTGCCATTCACCCTGACAGCGATGATTCCCCGCAAGGCGCACCGTACCGTCCCGGGAACGCTGGTACTCCAGTACACCGCACTGGAACTGAAACACGATGTCCACCTGACCCACCACACGGGTCGTATCTGGAAACCGGACCGTATGCGAGTCCAGGTCCCAGACCATTCGGGGCGCATGCAGCCGGTACATACCGTGGGCATCCTGCCAGGTCATCCGTACGTGACCGCTGAGGAGGATCGTATGCGTGTCCGTCCGGTACAGCCCCCGATCCGCACGTCCGCGCCAGTTTCGCTCCGGCCAGGACCACTGCAGGGGGACCGGGATCACGGTCTGTTGATGGTCGCTTGCGTACCGCAGGTCCGTCGTCCGGATGCGCAAACCGCGGTACTGGATCACGACGTTATCCCAGAGGTGAGCCCGCTCACGACGGATGTGCCAGGTGCCCTTCCGGGCACGGATCACGGTGGTCGTATCGTGTGCGCCCGGAAGTTCAATGGTGATGGTCTCCCCTGCGATCTCCACGGGGGACTGGTACGTGTACCGGGCCGCGTGGAACCGCAATTCCACCCGGTTGCCCCGAACGCGCTGGAAACGGAAATCCCGAAACACGTCCGGAGAGGATTCCGCGGGAACAGAGGCCGCGCGTTCCATTTTCTGGCGATACCGTCGGTATGTGATGCCGACAAAGATCAGAATGGCGATGACGGCGCAAGCGATCAACCAGCGGATGGTGCGCATGGGATCCCCGGAAGTTCAGCGGATCGTTAAATGCTCCCGATCTCCTGTGCCAGTTGCTGACATAAACGGTGCAGTCGATACCGTGCGTGTCCCAGGAGCCCTTCCGGGCGCACGCGGAGGAGGACATAGTATGAAGACGTGATGAAACGTGCCAGGATAAAGAAACGGTCCATGACGTGAATGTGCTCATACGGTTGACTGTCGGCGTCGAACTGGTGCAGCGCCTGATGCAGCGACTGCAGCAGATGTGTGTACTGTGCGGCAAACGCTTCCAGATCTTCTCCCGCGCCGGGATCACGCGTGGCCTTGGCGACGGCCAGTCCGTCCATACCCATCAGGAATGCCGCGTCACACGCCGGAAGATCGTTCAGCAGTTGTTCCAGATATTGTTGGAATTCCATCGGGTGTCCGTCCCTGGGTAAAAACCATAGGGTTCCGTCTCAGTATATCAGGACACACGGTGTTTGCCAAATAATGAAGGCTCGGGTTCCGGGTATCAGGTGTCAGGTATCAGGTATCAGGTGTCAGGTGTCAGGTGTCAGGTGTCGGGTGTCGGGTATTCAGGTGTCGGGTGTCGGGTATTCAGGTGTCGGGTGTCAGGTCTTGGGGGTCGGGACACCCCGTGCCGTGCCCGTTTTTCTGTCAGCCACCCGCATGGATGCGAAGCCATTCCTGCATCATACAGCGGTCCTGTATCACAATGAGGCCAGCGGTCTCTGCCCGCTGCCGTGCTTCCTCGTTGCGAATCCCTTCCTGCAACCAGATCACCCGGACATCTCCACGGGTGCGCGCCCGTTCGATGGCTTCCTCGACGATCGGAAGTACCTGATCCGGGGGACGAAAGATCTGTACGATGTCCACCGGATCGGGGATGTCCCGAACGTGCGCATACGCTTTCCGGCCGAGGATGGTATCCGCGTGCGGATTCACCGGATAGATGATATACCCCTGCCGCGCAAGGAACGCGGGCACACCGTGAGCGGCCTTCTCCGGATTGCGCGACATGCCGACGACGGCAATGCGCCGGTATGTATGCAACACCGTTCGAATGATATCGTCCACATCGTGCACCGGAACGGACATGGTGAACCTCCGTCCTGTACTCTCACCATTTGGAGGTCGCATCCGGGGGAACGTTACGGCATCGCCCTGGAGGCGGATGGATGTTGCACTGCAATCGGGACAGGCCATGGGACACCGTGGGTCCCCATACGGTCATGCGCTATCCCCAGCCCATGCGATGCCCCGTCCCCTGTCTTCCGTCTCCCGTCCCGGATACCTGGGACCCGCCACCCGCCACCTGCCACCCGGGACCTGAGACCCGAGACCTGGGACCTAACAACCGGCCCATCCGCGCATCCGGCGCTTCCCCTGTCCCATGGCCTGTCCCGATCCCAGATGTTGCAGACATGTGCGATCGTTCGGCGATGGATTATACTTGAATACTCCGGCGTTGCAGTGGATCGCATTTTCATCACGGTATCGCCCGGACGGGGGACCGATGTGCAGGGCATTCTTCCGGACGTTCGGATGGTGGGGAGGCATGCTTTTCATCAGCATGACAGCCGCTGCGGGGTTCTTCCATCGATCGGGACCGCCCGAAGGGTGGGATCTGCGGGAACACGTGGGGATCATCGGCGACTTCATATCTCCGCGGTTCCGATGTGCCTATCGGCAACTCGGGGTTCGATGGCTGCGTATGGACTTCCGCTGGGACCGGATCGAGCCGGCACCCGGTCGGTTCGACTGGACCGTGCCGGACCGCATCGTGGCCGCAGCCCGCGATTTGAATGCGCAACTCATGATCAACCTCTGGGGTACACCCGCATGGGCCAACGGGGGACAGGGTCCGAACGTGCCTCCCGACGATCCACGTACCTGGACACGGTTCGTGGCTGAAGTCGTCCGGCGGTACCGACGCGAACCCGGGGGTGTCCACCACTGGCTGATATGGAACGAACCCAATTTGACCAAATTTTTTACCGGAACGATGTTCGCCTACGTGTACGACATCCTCATCCCGGCGGCCCGGGTGATCCACACGCTGGATCCGATGGCACGGGTGGGGGCGCCGGAAATGACGCATCACTGGACCTGGGAACCGCTCCGATGGAACCTGGTGTACATCCTGCAGGTCGCTGCGCAGCATATCGATATCGTGACGCAGCACACCCTGGCGGAACCGGCAATGATCCGGGACGTCATCGACGCGCAGATCTATCCGATCCTCGCATGGAAAGGCTGGATCGGACGTCCTTTCTGGATCACCGAAGTCGGCTGGGATCACTGCGGTGCCATCTGTGCGCAGGACGCGCAGGCGCACAAGGTGGCCTTTATGGTTCAGTTTCTTCGCGAGCGGGCGCAGTGGTTGCAGATGGTCGTATTCTTTTCAGTCGGAATGGTGGGTACCTGCAGTCACGACTGGCTGGCGCCGGATTTCACCTGTCCGGGGGGCCATGTATATCCAGCATTTCTCACTTTTTACCGTCTGCTCCAGGGGCAACCGTTTGTGGATCCGAACCCGGTATGTCACCGCACGCAGATCCCATGCGTCTTTGTTCCCCGTCAGTCT
>CAZIRO010000112.1:0-9707 GCA_964541595.1 uncultured Acidobacteriota bacterium | reverse complement strand
TGTCTTCCGTCTCCCGTCCCGGACACCCGGGACCGGAGACCGGTGGCCACCGGCATATCGGTGGATCCGGTAGTTCCCATGTTCCATTGCCTGTCCCGATCCCGGTTCTTATCGGTTCCCCATTTTATATCACGCCTTCCAGAATGGCTACAAACAGCGTGGCGGCCACCAGGTCGGCCGTGGTGCCCGGATTCAGTGTATTCGCCGGATCACGCAGTCGCGAATCGAGTTGTGCGATGGCACGCCGACCGCGTGGTGTGTACATGCCACCGGCGTTGAGCGCTTCGGCAGCCCACGTCTGCACACGATCTGCCGCCTGTGTGCCCTGTTTCCGGGCGATCAGCGTATCCGGAAACGTGGCGAGCAGTTCCAGAAACACCTGCACCACGGCATCGCGCAGGACGAGTCCGCGCCGCAAACTGTGACGAAACGCCGGGATCCCGTACTCGAACGTCACGCGGTAGTCGCTGATGTATTCGGCTGCAATGCGATCACGCCGGGCGGCAATGGCCATGGCGTCTCGCAGTGTAATGTGGGGTTCCGACCGGACGTCGTGCTGGTCAACCTGACCGAGGCCTCCCGGCGATGCCAGCCGGATCGCTGCATATGCGGCACGTGCATCGTCCACCGTCAGAAGCGTGAGTACGTCGTGCAGTCGATCCCGTAAAGTGTCCTTTCCGGATGGGGTCTCCGGAACCAGTGCGGCACGCGCGATCGGCGCAAAGAGCAGAATGATGCCGAGATTGACGTTCGCACGTGTCCAGACACGCGTGGCCTGCACGGCGGCAAGGATCGTGGCGCCCACAGAACGTATGCCCGCACGGGCGATCTCCGGTCCGATAGCTGCCGCTGCTTTCAAAAAGTCCGTAAAGTCCGCGTCCCGAAAGGCATGTGAGGGGGTGACATTGCCCGGTTTTTCCGCACTGGCTTCCAGTAGACACGCGATCTGCGCGGCGACGCTCACGAAATCCGGTGACTTTGGATACCGGCGCGCAGTCATGGTGTCCGTCGTTCCGATACGGATGAAATCTTTCGGGTTTCGATATAACGCACGATCATCCCGGCAATGTCTACGGACGTTGTTCGTTGCAGGGCCTGCCATCCGGGGATGGAATTGATCTCCAGAACATAGACGCGGCCGTCCTGTCCCGGCAGGAGGTCGACGCCCGCATACTCCGCCCCCACGATGCGGGCAACGCGAACGCACAGTGCCTCGAGTTCCGGTGTGAGTTGTATCGAACGTACACGCGCACCCCGGGTGGCATTCGTGCGCCAGTCGTCCGCCCGGCGTTCCATGGCGGCCACCACCCGATGCCCGATGACAAACGCACGGATATCACGTCCCGCATGTGGAATGAACTCCTGCACGTAATATACGGCACGTTCCAGATCCAGGGCCTTAAACACGCGATAGGCGATGTCCGGGTCCGATACGCGCACCATTCCAGCGCCCATGGACCCGAACAGTGGTTTAATGACGACGTCCCGGCCGAGACGGTCAAAAGCGTCCATCGCGTCTTCCGCGTGTTCACAGGTGATCGTGCGCGGTGTGGGAACACCCGCCTGGGCGAGCAGACCGGATGTGTAATATTTATCGACAGTCTGTTCGATCGTATGGGCGGAGTTGATCACGGCAACACCCCGGCGCTCGAGTAAATGCAGGGTGTCCATGCGGAAGATGATCTGTTCCAGGGAGCCTCTCGGGATTGTGCGTACCAGAATTGCGTCCAGCGTGTCCAGACGCGTGTCCCTCGCAAGGAACCGCATCTCCCGGTCGATACAGCCGATCAGCCGCGTGATCGGAAGGACCATCCACGTGTGTCCCCGGGCCGCCAATGCACGCGTGAGTTCCTGTACGTGCCATCCGATACTGCCGGTGAGAATACCGATACGCATTTCAATCGATCAGATCGTGCAGGTAGATCTTCGTTTTCCCCAGACGCCCCCCGTAGTTCCCGGCAGAGATACGTACCAGTCCCGGACAGTCCGCCACGGCGTGCATGCCGATCCGCATGGCTTCGGCCACGGCGTCCACGCTGGCCCCGTTGATGATGATCTCCATGATGGAGTCCACCCCTTCAGGGACGCGTGAATCCAGAATTCGGGTGCGTAATGTCGGACAGAATGGGTGATTGGTCGTAGCAACGAGAAAACGGTATCGACTGCCGGCCTTGGAGCCGGACCAGGTGATGCCACCGGGAAACGGCATGATCACCGGCAACCGCGCCTGGCGAATTGCGAGTACGGCCTTTTCTGCCGCTGCGAGTGCCAGATCCAGTGTTTCACCATACAGCCACAGCATCCCGCCCATTAACCCTTCCTGATAGCCAAAGAAGTCTTCCACGATGAATTCTCCTCCCATGACCGGAATGCGCCAGACATCGCGGTTGTACAGGCGATCGCGCTGCTGGTACCCGTCGCCGAAATAGGCGAGTTTTTTCCCGATCGGGAACCCTTCGTTGCCGGACGAAGCGTTCCACGCAGCGGCCGTCGGACAGGTCAGGACGTTCTGCCCGAGTCGGCGAATGAGAACAAGTTCAAGTTCACGTAAACGGTTTTTGCGAAATTTCGGGACATGAAACTGGACGATCGCGCCAATGCGACCGTCCGGTGTGCCCTGCGTGACATAACACTCCAGACCGGCCTCGCTGTCACACATGATCGTGCTCGAAGCGTGACCGGTGACGGCCTGAATCGCGTGATCGAGCCATGTCCGATCACGTGCAGTGATGAGGACACGGGCGTATACGCTTTTGAAGGTCTCCACAAAAGTGTCTTCGACAAGGGTACGCAACGAGCGACTCATGATTTCGTTTCCTTCAGACGTTTGCCTTCATAGATGTGCTGCTCGGTGACCACGAGATCGACGAACACGTCCTGCGGGTCCATCGGCACTTCATCGACCACCTGGCACTCATACGCAAGCCCGATGAGCCAGGCTTCCGGTCGCGCCAGGCGCAGCAGTTTGTCGTAATATCCCCAGCCATGGCCGATCCGCCCCCCGCGACGGTCAAAGACCACGCCCGGCACCAGGATGAGGTCCACATTGCGCACGTCGAACCGTTTTTCCGGAAGGTCACGCAGTTCCGGTTTCGGTTCCAGAATGTTGAACGCACCGATGTCCAGTTCGTCCATGCTCTCCAGCCGGAACAGTTTCAGGATATCGTCACCCTGCTCGTCTTTTGTGCAATACGGAACGATCACGGTCTTTCCGAGGGCCATGGCTTTCGGAATGAACTGGCGGGTGCGCACCTCACTTGCGGCATCGACGTAAAACTGCACGATCTGCGCCTGTGCGAACTGGGGCAGGGCGAACACTTTTTCCATAATGACCCGGCTTTTTTCGTCCTTTTCGGGTTCACGGACACGTGCGCGGGTGATCCGTTTGCGCAATTCTTCCTTGATGCGCGCGCGTTCTTCCAGTGACTGCGTCACGATGTCCCCTCCTGATGGAAGTTGAAAATCGGGGACGGGCAATGGGACACTGTAGGTCGCCATTCGGCCGTGTACTATCCATAGTCTCCAGGATACCCATTTCCCTGACACCCGGGACCGAAGCCGGTGGCCACCGGTACAGCTGCGTATCCGGCGGTGCCTCTGCCCCATTGCCTGCCCCGATCCCGGATGGAAGCGCTTGTCATGTATGCGACAGGCGATGATCATAGCAAAAACCCGCCGGAAAAGCGAGATCACCCTGGGATCGGGACGGGAAATGGGACAGGGAATGCACCGGATGCGCGGATGGACCGGTCGACGCCGGGAACAGGTCTCAGGTCCCAGGTGTCAGGTGCCGGGTGTCAGGGGTCCGCGCATCCTGGATGACCGTATATCGCGGGGTCCATCGGGACGCCCTGTGTCCCATTGCCTGTTCCGATTTCAGAGATCACCGTTCCGGGGAGACATCGTGACGAACATGCGCCGTTCCGTTTCCCGTCCCTGATGACTTCATGTTGGAAATGCACCGTTTGGCACCGATGCGATTGACAACCGCGGGTGCGGGTGGGTATAGTATCCCCGAACAAACTGACTGACCGGTCAGTTTGTATGTCGTCCTGCTGTTTCCGGTCGGGAGTGCAATGCCATGCGCCGGACAGAACGAAAAGCCCGGACCCGGGCACGTATCGTTGAAGCCGCACTCGAGGTGTTCGCCCGCAAGGGGTATCACGCAGCGACAATGGACGAGATCGCACAACGGTCGCGCGTGTCGAAAGGGGCACTGTACGTGCATTTTCCGAGTAAACAACACCTGTTTATGACCCTTGTGGATGGCCTGGCGGATATGCTGATCCGCCGTATGCAGGCCGCCATGGACCGTGCCGGACAGAGTCACCACCGCCGCATGCGCGCCGCCATCCGGAGCGGGTTTCGCCTGTTTGAACAACACCGAACGGTCGTACGGTTGGTGTTTTTCAAGATGTCCAGTCTGGGACCCCCGTTCGATCGGAAACTGCTCGAAATCCATCAACGGATCGTACGGCTGATCCAGCAGGAACTGGAACAGGCGCGCGCCGAGGGCTCCATCGATCTGGACGATACGGAAACGGTGGCGTGGATGTGGGTGGGCGCCATTCATGAGATCCTCATGCGCTGGTTGCTCGAACCGCGTCGGCGGAGTCTGATGGCAGACTATCCGATCGTGTACAGGACGTTGTTGCGCACGATCGGTATCGATGCGCGCAACGACACAACGTAACTGCGGGGGACTACCCGGTGTTGATTCCGGCTACACCTCGGGAAATCAGGGGGTGTCAATGCACTGGATCACGATCGATGCGGAACGGGGAGAACGGATTCCGGTGCAGGATCCGCAACTGATACCCATCTGGGAGAAAGTGCACAACGGGGAGCGGTTGACATTCGAGGATGGAGTCCGACTGTTCACCACAGACGATATACTCACGCTGGGCCGCATGGCCGATTGGGTCAAACGGCAGAAATCGGGCGATCGGGTGTATTTTGTGATCAATCGGTATATCAATCCGACCAATATCTGTGTGCTTTCCTGTAAGTTCTGTGACTTTGCGCGAAAAAAGACGGACCCGGACGCCTACGTGGTATCGCATTCGTCTGTTCTGGAAACACTGAACGAGGAAATCCGCGAGGTGCATATCGTCGGGGGACACCACCCGGATCTGCCGTTTGAGTGGTATGAGGAACTCCTGCGTGCCATTCATACACGTTTCCCGCACATTCAGATCAAAGCGTTTACGGCATCGGAAATCGATTACTTCTCGCGGCGGTGGAAAATCCCGCCGGAGGAAGCCCTGACGCGGCTGCGCGCAGTCGGCCTGGTCATGCTGCCCGGTGGTGGTGCTGAAATCCTGACCGACCGCATTCACCGGTTGCTTTATCCGGGGAAAGCCTCGCCGGAGCGGTGGCTGGAGATCCACCGTATCGCACATCGGCTGGGCATTCGTTCGAATGCTACCATGCTGTTCGGACACATTGAGACAGTGGAAGAACGTGTTGCACACCTGTGCAGACTCCGTGAACTGCAGGACGAAACCGGCGGATTCCTGACATTCATACCGCTCACATACCAGCCGGGGCATACGCGGCTCGTGCCACGGCCAGCCGGTCCGATCGACGAACTGCGTACCGTCGCCGCCGCCCGCCTGATGCTGGACAACTTTCCGCACGTGGAAGCCTACTGGGTGACCATGGGGGAATCCACGGCTTCTATCGCCCTCACGTTCGGAGCAGATGACATCAACGGCACTCTGGGCGAGGAACAGATCATGCACGCTGCCGGTGCGTGCAGTCCCGTAGAACTCACACGCGAACGCATACTGCGGTTAATTCGCGCTGCCGGTCGCATTCCTGTTGAACGCGATGCGCTGTACCGTGTGGTCCGTATCTACACCGAGGTTGCCGCATGATCCGGATCGCGTGTTTTCCGTATCAGAACATCCGGCCGTTGTATGATGCATTTGACGGTCAGGCGGTATGGGTCTGGCATATTCCCCGCCAGCTCGTTGCATACATTCTGCAGTCTCCGGTCGAACTCGCCTGCATTCCGACGGCGGCGATTCCCCGTGTGCGGCATCAGTATATGCCGTGGATCCAGTTGGGACTTGCGGCCACGGGTCCGGTACGGAGTGTTTTACTGTGCAGTCGCGTGCCGGTACAGCGTTTACTACATCGGCGTATCTGGATCACTCCGGAGAGTGTTACTTCAGTGGCCCTTCTGACGATTCTGCTCCGGCATGTATGGAACGTGGACACCTGGCAGTGGGCGGATCACCCGCAACGTGCGGATGCGGCATTGCTCATCGGCGATACGGCACTTTTCGTGGCGACCCGGCGGGGCATGCTCCCGGGCAGGGAAGCGTACCGGGCGGTTCCGGCGGATGGGTACCGGTGGGACCGGGTGTTTCCTCCGGAATTGTGGCCGTACATTTATGATCTCGGTGCGGCATGGTATCGCTGGCAGGGATTGCCGTTCGTATATGCGGTCTGGGTCGTGCGCAATGATTGGAAAGGACGAGAACGAACGGACTGGATACGCCGCTGGACCCGACATGTAATGGCGCGCCAGGCTGTTCTCCATCCGACGGGGGCATGGGGTCCACCCACCGACGCATACCTCCATCAGTTTCGGTATGTGCTCACGGCGGCGGACCGGCGCGCGTTGCATGTATTCCTGGCATATCTCCATGCGGACTGTACGGGGATTGGAACGGGAAATGGGACGCGGGGATATGATGTGTATACGGATATGCGGCTCCGTTCATGACCATTCCGTTCGTTCCTGTTTCCGTCCCGTTTTCCGGTTCTGATCATTCACGTCCATGTGAGGGGACCATGCACGTCACGGATATCCTGGATAAGGTACTCGCGGGCGAACGGATTACCCCGGAAGAGGGAGTGCGTCTATGGACGGACGCCGATCTCCTGACGCTCGGTCAGGTCGCCCAGATCATCCGGTTTCGCAAGAATCCGGAACCGATCGTGACCTATGTCATTGACAGCAATCCAAACTACACCAACGTATGCGTTACCGACTGTCTGTTCTGCGCATTCTATCGCAAACCCGGTGCGCCAGATGCCTATACCCTGTCGGTGGAAGAGGTCATGCGCAAAATCGAATGGGCCGTTGCACGGGGGGCGACCACGATCCTGCTGCAGGGCGGGCATCATCCCGATCTGCCGCTGGAGTACTACATCCGGCTGGTGCGCGAGACACGTCGACGGTTTCCGCATGTGACCCCGCACTTCTTCACGGCATCGGAGATTCGCCACATTGCACGGTTGTCCGGTCTGTCCGTTCGGGAGGTGCTGCGCCGATTGAAGGAAGCGGGACAGGAGACGCTCCCGGGCGGTGGCGCGGAAATTCTCTCCGATCGTGTGCGACGGCGGATCAGTCCGAAGAAGGGGTCTGTGGCGGAGTGGCTCGAGGTGCATCGCATTGCCCACGAACTCGGAATGCGGAGTACGGCCACGATGATGTACGGTCACGTCGAGTCGCCGGAAGACATTATTGAACATCTGGAACACATCCGGCGCCTGCAGGATGCAACCGGCGGATTCACGGCGTTCGTCCCGTGGAGTTGCAAGCCCCAGCACTCGCATATCACCAAATGGGTACGTGACGTTGCACCGCCGCAGATGTATTTGCGCATGATCGCATTGAGTCGCATCTACCTGGACAATTTTGATCACATTCAGGCGTCATGGTTTTCCGAGGGGAAAAAAGTCGGTCAGATCGCGCTGCACTTCGGTGCGGACGATTTCGGTGGCACGTTATGGGAAGAACACGTGCATGCGGCGACCGGCCATGTGACTTCCACCACTGTACAGGAAGTGGAAGCCATGATCCGCGCGGCCGGTTTCGTTCCGGTGCAGCGCACGACGCTGTACGAGCGGGTCGGGTAAGTTTCGTTTCGAGGATGGCGCAATCGGCAAAACCAGGGGGGTGTGGTGGTGGAGACATTGCGCATCGGCCACAGTCCCGACGCAGACGACGCGTTTATGTTTTACGGGCTGGTATCCGGGAAAGTCGCCATTCCCGGATACGCGATCGAACACGTCCTGGCGGATATTGAAACGCTGAATCGGTGGGCACTGGACGGTCGGCTGGAGGTCACAGCGATCTCCGCAGCGACGTATCCGCGGGTCGCCGATCGGTACCGGCTGTTCCGTACGGGTGCCTCCGTGGGACGTGGATACGGTCCCCGGCTGCTCGCCCGCGACCCCGTTGACCCGCATGAACTGCGCGGACGGCGTATCGCTGTTCCCGGTCGGTATACCACGGCATATCTGTTGTTGCGATTGTTTCTGGCAGATTTCCAACCGGTATGGGTACCGTTTGATGCCATCGTTTCGGCTGTACAGCGGGGCGATGTCGATGCCGGATTGGTCATCCATGAGAGCCAGATCACATACGCACGACACGGCCTGCATCTGGTAGCAGATCTCGGGGCGTGGTGGCAGGCGACCACGGGATTACCGATCCCGCTCGGCGTGAACGTCGTCCGTCGGGATCTCGGGGACGTGCTGGCACAACGTATTCAACGGGCACTGCGGGAGAGTATCCGTATTGCATACACGGAACTGAATGCGGCCATCCGGTACGCGCAGCAGTTCGGCCGCGGCATGGATACCGACACATGTATTCGGTTTGTCCGTATGTATGTCAACGCGGATACGCGCGATCTCGGCGCGGAAGGCCTGCGGGCACTGGAGGAACTATACCGACAGTCCCATGCGCATGGGTACATCCCGACCGTGCCCGTACTCGATCCGGTGACATGAATTCGGATGAATATCGGTCTCGCAGATCGCCTGACGATAGCCATGCGTTTTCGGTGGCGCACATACGCGCGTCTGATCGAAATCGAGCATACCGTTTTTTCCCTGCCGGTTGCATATGCGGGCGCATGGATGGCAGAACCGCGTGTTCTACCAGCGGATTGGGGGCTGATCCTGGTGGCACTCTTCGGCGCCCGCACGGCGGCCATGGCGCTGAATCGCTGGCTCGATCGGGATATCGACGCGCAGAACCCGCGAACGGCACAGCGTGAACTCCCGGCCGGAAAGGTGCGCCCGCTCGAAGTGTACGGTCTCATCGGGGGTGGGTTTGCATTATTCGCAGTTGCTGCAGCGTTGCTGTCCCCGTGGTGTTTGATCCTGGCGCCGATTCCGGCAGCGGTGTTCTGGATTTATCCGCAGATGAAGCGCTGGACCCCCTGGACGCATCTCGGTGTGGGAAGCGCGCTGGCGTTTGCTCCCCTGGGCGGGTTCCTGGGGATCGTCAAAACTCCCGAA
Source organism: uncultured Acidobacteriota bacterium (assembly GCA_964541595.1). Lineage (GTDB taxonomy): Bacteria > Acidobacteriota > HRBIN11 > HRBIN11 > HRBIN11 > CAZIRO01. The sequence goes on along the minus strand of CAZIRO010000112.1, from coordinate 440 downwards.
ATGATGGTGTACCATCCCCATTTACCGGACGTCATGTTGCTGTCCGTGTTTGTGCTTGCCTGGGTTGCAGGGTTTGATGTCATTTACGCCATGCTCGACGTCGCGTTTGACCGTGCAGCGGGACTGTATTCCATTCCTGCCTGCTGGGGCGAACAGGTGGGATTGCGTGTCGCCCGGCTGCTGCACGTCCTGGGACTGCTGGCACTCGTGACGATCCACGCTCGCCACCCCACCTGGACCTGGACCGCGGGGGTCGCCTGGACCGGACTGTGCGGGTTGTTTATGATACAACACGCATGGGCACAAAAGGGCCGATTTGCAGCCGCGTTCTTTCAAGCGAATGCCGCCGTTGGGTTTGCGGTGTTTGCTCTGATCTGGACGATCTTTTAACAGAGCAGTTCAGTTTGCTGAAGAACGCTCCAGATCAGGGCATGTGTGCC
>CAZIRO010000111.1:5853-9749 GCA_964541595.1 uncultured Acidobacteriota bacterium | reverse complement strand
AACCCAGTGGATCGATACCCACATCTTTCGTGGCGTACCGGAACGTCGTGCTCGTCAGGACCTCACGGATTTCTACGTTCAAGCGGGTTTTAACGAACGCTTTTTGCACCCAGAACCAGACGCCAAAATGCGGGTGCAACCGCAGGTCGAGTCCCGCGCCCACAAACCCACCGGACTGATTCTGGGCCGTGACCGTGACCTCCAGACCGGCCCGTGCGAACTGGTCCATACCGGCGAACGTAAAATCGGAAAAGTGGATGACGCCGCCGCCCAGGAGGATGGGCGACCAGTTGTGGGGCAACACACGCACCGCGATCCCGAGCGAAACGGCGCGAAACTGATAGGTTCCCTCACTGAAAGGATGGTCCACATGGGTTTGAAACGAAGCCGTTTCTCCGATCGCCATGACCCCGATGCGGTCGGTGACCGCGATAAGTACACCCACCTGCCCACCGAACGCCGATTCCGCACCCTTCGGACCGGGTTGCATCCGGAGTCCACCGGCCAGTACGTGTATTCCTCGAAACGGCGATTCCCGTGCCATCGCCATCGACGCCAGGAACACGAAACTCCCCGCGCCGACGATCCATCTCACCCATCGTCGACATTGCATGCGCATCGGCCACCTCATAGAGAGTCAGGGGGGTTAACGGATGAGCATGTACAGACGGCCCACTCCATAAAGGCGATCCGGGCCTTTCGGTCCCAGATCGATCGAACGGGGTACCAGAATTTGATATATCGTCTGGCCTGAAAACTGGGTAAACACTTTGTAATGCATCAGCGAGATGGCACCGGTCACGTGCGGGGTTGCTGCGGACGTTCCGGTGAAGAGGAAACTGCCGTAACTCACAGTACGGACGTGGGTGGGTGCGGAGATGTCCGGTTTCAATCGTCCGTCCAGCGTCGGACCGCGCGAGCTGTACGGCGCCAATCGATCCGTATTCCATACGACAGCGCCGACGGCAACGACATTCCGTCCATCCGCGGGTTCGATGATACTGTAATCGGGAACCGTGTATTCAAAACAGGGTGTGGTTCCCCCGCATGCCGAACTGAAGATGAACAACTCCACGGGAACTCCCGTGGGTCCGGAGAATCGTCGAATGGCGACACAGAGTGTCCGATCGCGATCCGACTGGATGGACAGGTACTCGAACGGTTCCTGCTGACCGGTTTGCGCGGCAAGCGAAGCTCCCACAATGCGTCCCCCGGGCGTCATGACATACAGATCATAATCCCGCGTGGTCGCCGGCCAGTCGTACCAGATCAGGGTAATATCCGTCGTGTCACCGGCCAGGACCGGAAAACAGTTCAACTCGTCGCGACCGGAAAAGTTCAGCCAGCGGTCGCCATCCGAATCGGCGAAGTCCGGTGCATACCAGTGACTGAGCGCCTCGTTCCCGGCGGCGAACACGGGGACGATGCCATCCCGGGCGGCGCGATCGAGTTCAGGATATTCCGGCGAGCAGCACCCATTTCCGGCACGCACGGTAATTCCGATACTGCCGGAGATCACCTGTACACCCTGTTCACGCATCCAGGCGATCGCCTCTGCCAGCTCGCCGGAAGTCGCAATAGCCGCCAGGTAGAGGTCCACCTGGCGATTGAAGTCGGCAACGATTTCCGCAACCGCCGTCCCGTGTTCCGTACTTTCAAAATCCTGATCAAACCGGAAATTTCGCGTATGTACCTGCGAACTCGGGGGCAATTCATTTCCGAGCAAACCGGTATAGCCCCGAAACCCGATGTCGACGATCCCGATCCGCGGCGTGCCCTCCAATCCGGGCAGTCGAGGCAGATCGCGCCACACGGGCGCGCCGACGATGCCGTACCCTTCGGATGTGACCATCGGTCGGACCCAGCGCGGGATCGTCACCTGTCGCACTCCCGGTAATGTGCGCAACATCTCCAGACGATGGATCGGCACCCACACTTCCAGACTCTCCGGATGCGCGGTATGCACGCGCACATCCGGGATCCGTGCCAGTGCATCGCGCAGATGCCCGGCAGTCCGCGGCTGCGGGATCACGCGGACGAGTACCCGATCCGCCATCCAGCGGAACCCGTAAGTCCGCCCCCGCCCGCGCAACATGTACATCGCTCCACCCCGTTGCCATTGCGCGATGACACGTTCCAGATACGGGTGTAACGATGACGGACGTTTTTCCGGTTCGGGGACGATCGTGCGCAGATCCACAGGCGCACGATCGGTGCGTGTGATCCGTACCGTACCCGGAGGTGGAAGTTCAGGTTCCTGCACGGATTGGGGCAACGGATGACCGGACAGGAGTGTGGCACACAGGAAACTCACAACCCCGAGTCCCAGCAGCGCGGGAAAATACCAGCGATCATGACGCAAGGTTCACTCCTCTGTGGTCCACTCCCGCGCAGGCAAAGCACGAGAGTAGACACTGTGGGGATGCTTGAACTTATACTATACTGATTGTCCCCGTTCAGATGCAAACTTCATATGTCCGGGATGCCGGGTGATCCCGGTCAGCGGGACACGACCTCGCCGTTCCCGGCGACCATCGACAGGAGAGGAACCATGGAGTTTCCGGTCTGGGTGGTGCCTGTATTGACAGCGCCGATGCTGATCCCGACCGTTGCGATACCACACGTGTTCGTGGCGCAATTTGCCGTCGGCGGCGGTATCGTTCTCGCTTATCTCGTGCATCAGAGTTACCGGCAGAATCGGCCGGACGTACGGGACGAACTACGTACCCTGACGCGCTATTTCGTGCTCATCACGCTCGTATTCGGCGCGGTCACCGGCGTGGGAATCTGGTGGACCATCGGTTTGACCGCACCGGAGACAACGCGTGCGCTGATCCATACGTTCGTATTCGGATGGGCGACGGAATGGGTCGCATTCGCTGTGGAAATCGCATCCGCATTTGCGTTTTACTACTACTGGGACCGTCTGGCACCGCGTGATCACATCCGGATGGGATGGATCTATGCTGTTGCTGCGTGGATCAGTCTGGTCCTCATCACCGGCATCACGTCGTTCATGCTGACGACCGGTGCGTGGCGCCCCGGTCGCGGGTTCTGGACGGCGTTTTTCAATCCTTCATTGATTCCGCAGGTTCTCGTTCGCACCGGGGGATCACTCGCCCTTGCGGCACTCTGGATCGGGTGGTTTCTGTCATTCCGTCCCCGTTCATCGGCGATCGACTGGATCATGCAGTCCGTCTCCCGATGGGCGCTTCTGGGTATGATCGGCATTCTGATCGGGGGCGCGGGGTTCTTCCGGCTGCTTCCCGAACACGCGGAGATCAACCTGCTCCGTGCGCCGATGCTCATTGTCATGACCGCGATCAATTTCGCGATCACGGTAGTGGTGATCGCCGCACTCGCACTCGGGGTTGCGGCCGGATCCCGCTGGATCACACCGCCAGCAGCCGGGTTATTGCTGCTTGCGGGATTCCTGGCGGTCACCACCGGGGAATTCATCCGCGAGGGATCGCGCAAACCCTACCGTATTGACCATTACATCCTGGCGCCAGGGGTACGGGTTTCAGACGTGGCGACCATCCGAAAACGGGGTTTTATCGCAAGCAGCCCGTGGTTGCACCAATACCTCGCATACCGTCATCCAGAATGGTTGCGTCGACCGACGGAGAACCCGGAAGTCGGTCGCGCCATTTTTGCCTATCACTGTGCATCCTGTCATGCCGTCTGGGGGTACAACGGAATCGCACCGATTGTCCGCCCCTGGACACCGGCCATGATCCGGGAAGCGTTGCGCGAACTGCACCGTGCAAATCCAGCCATGCCGCCCTGGCTCGGTAATTTCCACGAACGGAACGCGCTGGCGCGTTATCTCGAGACATTCAGTCGCGGTACGATCCACCCCTGGGAATGAAACCGGGTACCGGTGTTTACTGTCG
>CAZIRO010000111.1:0-5753 GCA_964541595.1 uncultured Acidobacteriota bacterium | reverse complement strand
GTGTTTACTGTCGGGACTTCTCGAACTCTGCACGCGTGAGTCGATGCAGTTCCTGCAGCCCGCGTTTGCGCAGTCGCCGGTTCACCGCCGGTAGTTGCTGCCGCAGTAATGTGTCCAACCGTTGCGCCGCGGCACGCAACTCCTCGGCAAGGTGGTCTGCATACTGGACCTGGGCCTCGGTGGGGCGTCCCTGATACCCCACCACTGCACTGTAGAGTTCGATCATGTTCTCCCGCAGTTTCTGTCCATGAATGAACGATTTTACCGTGTACGCGTCCTGAAACGCCTGCAGTGCGTCCTGAAACCGTTCGAGTTCACGCCGCAGTCGACGGTACTTGCGTTCAGTACCGATATCTTTCAGCCGATCCTGAACCTGCTGGCGCAGGGATTGCACGGTATCCAGCATGAACGCCATATCTTCCAGCATCCGATACAGACGCATCACGAGCGCATGGCGCGCACGACGATCCGCGGGCGAATGTGCGGCGAGCGGGTCGGCGCGGACGACAAGTGCACCTTCGACGACGGTATCACCCCGGACCAGGCGTACCCGATACGTGCCTTCAGGGACAGTCGGTCCCCAGGCGAAAAACGGGACGAGTCCCGGTGTCGCCGGCAGTTTCGGCGGTTTCAGCCGCAGGTCCCAGTAAACGCGATTGATCCCCCTTCGTTTTGTCGTGGGCAGCGTTCGCAGCACCTCGCCCTGCGCGTCCAGGATTTCAATCCGCAGCGGGCCGAAGATGTGACGTTTTTTCAAATAGTATGTAATCGTCGCACCGTGCTGCGGATTTTTTCCGGCGAACGCGGTATCCCCGGGAAAATCCTGAAGCGGTGCCGGTTGACGAAGCACCACGGGTCGGCCGGGAAGAATCGCCACGTCTTTCCGTATCAGGTCCGGTGTGAGATGGCGCAACGGCGTGATGTCATCCACGATATAGATCCCCCGGCCGTGCGTGGCGATGACCAGATCGTGATCCCGCGGGTGGACCACGAGATCCCGTACGGCAACTTTTTTGGGGAACTTTCCCGTAAACCGCACCCAGTGTTGTCCTCCATCGATCGAAATGAACAACCCGAATTCGGTACCGAGGAACAGCAGATCCGGATTGACGACATCTTCGCGGATAACGTGTGCGTACCCTTCGAGTTCATCCGTTACCAGCGAGACCCAGGTTGCCCCGAAATCGTCCGTTCGATACACGTATGTCCGCATGTCTCCCGTACGGTGGCCGTCGAACGTGACGTATGCCCGTCCCATGACATGCCGACTCGCTTCGACATGGCTGCACCACGTATGCGGTGGCAATCCGGGAATACGGTCCACCACGTTGGTCCACGTCTGTCCGCCGTCCCGTGTGATCTGCAGGTTGCCGTCGTCTGTGCAGACCCAGATCACGCTGGAATCCAGCGGGGATTCCGAAATGCTCGTGATCGTGCAGTGGTTCTCCGCCGTCGTGTTGTCGATGGTCAATCCGCCAGACTCGAACTGCCGTTGTTTTTCCGGATCATTCGTGGTCAGGTCGGGAGAGATCTTTTCCCAGTGATCGCCGCGATCGTCCGATCGGAAGAGAAATTGCGCACCGATATATACACGGCCCGGATGGTTCGGACTCAATGCAACGGCTGCGTTCCAGTTGAACCGATACGGGGGATCCCCTGGCGGCGGCAGCGGGCGAATATCCCGGACCTCGCCGGTATTCAAATGCCGCCGCTGCAGATGTCCACCCTGCCAGGAGTAGTACACGATATTCGGATCTCGGGGATCAAAGAACGCATAAAACCCGTCTCCGCCGCCGACATTCTGCCAGTGTTTATTGCGGACCCCACCGGTATCCAGCGTCTCGGAGGGAGCACACCACGCACCGTTGTCCTGCAGACCACCGCATACCCAGTACGGTGTTCGCATGTCGACACTGACGTGATAAAACTGGGATACCGGTAAGTTGGTCACGAACCGCCAGTGCACCCCGCGATCGTACGAAATGTACACCCCACCGTCCGTTCCCAGGATGATCACCGCGGGGTTGCGCGGGTGGATCCACAACGCCTGGTGGTCCGGATGGACAGCCATCGCAAAGGACGTGATGTCCGCACCCATCACCGTGTCGAATGTCTTGCCGCCATCGCGGCTGACAAACAGTGTATAACTCGGATTGTACACACGTTTGTAGTCCTGCGGATCGACCTGCAGTGCGGCAAGATAAAAAGGCCGCGCCTGAATCCCGAACGCGTCACTCACCTGCGTCCAGGACTCGCCCATATCGTCCGAACGGTACAGTGCGGTCTTTTTGGCCTCGACAATAGCGTACAGGCGGTTGGGTCTGGACGGTGCGATGGCAATTTCGATTCGCCCGAGCTCACCCTTCGGCAGTCCCCGGTGAATCTTGCGCCAGTGTTTGCCCCCGTCCGTACTCTTGTACAATCCACTGCCCGGACCGCCGGATCGGAAAAACCACGGCCAGCGGCGTACCTGCCACATCGCCGCATAGAGCACGTTCGGTTCCTGCGGATCCATTTCGAGGTCGACGCACCCCGTTGTTTCATCCACGTAGAGTATGCGTTTCCAGGTTTGCCCGCCATCCGTGGTCTGGTACACGCCCCGCTCCGGGTGGTCGTCCCAGAGGTGCCCGAGCACACAGACATAGACCGTGTGACTGTCCCTGGGGTGCACAAGAATCCGCGCAATCCGTTCCGATTCACGAAACCCGAGGTGTTCCCAGGTTTTGCCTCCATCCCGGGTACGGTACAGCCCGTCGCCGACCGAAACCGTATTCCGGACATTGATCTCTCCGGTTCCCACCCAGAGGGTATCCGGATGCTGCGGATCCAGCGCCAGACTCCCTATCGACTGGACATGATCATCGAAGATGGGCCGAAACGTCAGTCCACCGTCCGTGGACTTCCACACACCGCCGCCCGCCGTACCGACATAGATGATCCGCGGATAGGGATCCGCGGGAACAGCCACAATATCCGTGATCCGACCGCTCATCGCGGCCGGACCGATACTCCGCGCCTCGATGGCACCCAGCACAGCAGAATCCAGGCGCACATCATCAGCCATCGCCCGCGGTACTGCGCACACGCCGACCGCAATGGTCCCGCATATCCATACAGTATTTATAATTTTTCGGAATATTCCGTACATGATGCTATCCCCCGGATATCACAGACAGACAAAACGAGTTGTGATTGCACACGTCGTCACTCAGAAGTGCATTTCCGAAGTGACAAGGGGAAAGGTGATGAACGGAATAGTGACGTGAAGTGACGTCGTATACCGATACTTTCGTCACTTCTCTCGTCACTTCCCCGCACGTCACGCTTTCTTGCGTCACTCCACTCTGGAAATCCACCGCTCAGTGCCGTTGCAGTGGCTGTTCTGTCGTCTTCTCAGTTTTCGGCATGTGAAACAGTGCCGGATCAATTTCCGGATTGATTTCAACCTGCTGCACCGTCATCTGGCTCATCAACTGCCCGTTCACGTACGACTGGATGGAAAACGGAATCGCGATACCCTCCACTTGCTGGTAATCCCCGAAGACCGTCTCACTCTGAATGGTCTGGTTTTCCCGTTGAATTTCCGCACGCGTACGCAGCAGAACCGCTGTTTCTTTATCCAGAAAATATTCAATCACACGCTCGGAACGCTTCTTCAGGCGAATGTGGTACACGGGCGTGCCCTCGATCTCCTCCTCTCCGACCAGTTCTACCGTATATCCCTTTTCTTTGTAATCAATGAACGGACTGAGGAAGTCCTGAGAGTTTTCGATAAACCGTTTTGCCTGCGCTTCCGGCATCGGTTTCGGCGTGGGATCCCCCATAAACGGCATGATCCACCAGGCTGTTTCACCGTCGTATGCCTGCACAAATTTTTGTCCCTGAAACGTCGTTTCGATACGGACGCGATTCGGACGTTGAAACCAGAACTCCACCGGTGCCTCCACACCCTGAAACAGCATGGTCCCCTTCATGTGCATACTCTGAACGGACTGCAGACGTTCCACACCCCCCATGACTTCCAGGTGACGTTGAATAATCGCGTCGATATCCTGTGCCCATCCACGTTGCGCACCCACACCTGACCATCCGAACGACAGCGCCCACACGGCGAGATAGATCCCGTATCGAAAGCGTGGTCTCATCCTGTGTTGCACGAGACGTCCTCCTTGAAGCGGGGTTTGTCTGATCTGTAAAACGGTCGGTGCAGGAAGATTGTTTACCCGTTCCGGATGGCAACCGCATGCAGCGCCCGCGGATATCGTGCGCTGCATGACCTCAAAATTTACCAGTCTCAGGTGTCAGGTGTCAGGTCTCGGGTCTCAGGTCTCAGGGGCGGGGGGTTGGATTGGAATCCGGTTGGTAGATGCCGGGTTTTCAACGGCCGTATGGAAGAAATGAATGCTGCAGGAGGGATGAAACCACCATGCAAAAGAAAAGACCCGTCGATACAATGCGTCGAAATCAGCAGGATGCGCAACCGGCTGCTGATATATGCTTTGCGTCAACACCTTTCCAAATCCCGATCCCCGATACCTGACACCTGAGACCTGGGACCTGACACCTGACACCCGAGACCTGCCACCCGACACCCGGTATCGACCGGACCATCCGCGCATCCGGCACATCCCCTGTCCCATTGCCTGTCCCGATCCCAGGGAAGTCGGTTTGCATACCTCCTTCGAATCCATTAATATTTATGCTGAATCCCAAACCGATAAAACGGCGTCGGGTTGATTCACCAGGGGGAGTGAACATGGCGACGCTGACGGTAACTCTTTCGGAAGAAAGGTGGGCTCAGTTCAAAGAAAGGACCGGGCGCTATGGTGTCACTCCGGAAGAGTTGTTCCGGGTGAGTCTCGAGGAATTGCTGGCCCGTTCGGATGAAGCCTTCCGGCAGGCCGTGGAGCATGTGTTCGCCAGGAATGCCGTGAAAATTCTTGCTAAACTCCTGATGATACTACCTTTACTCGTATTTCACACACTTCAGGGAACAGCGTCTGAGGCTATCATTCGCCCCAAAATTGTATCTATCCGGCATATTTCTGAATTTATCCGGGGTGAAGCATATCAGATCTATATCAACCATGCGATCCGATGGGGAGAACGGTATCTCGCCGCCGTGGTCCTGATCGCGTCATCCCCGAAGATCCGACGTGCGCAGTGGGAAAGATACGGACATGTGCTGGCTCACACAGCCGTGGGTATGTTTTCTTCATCATGGGAACCCATCCGCATCGGAAGCGATGCCACCGACCCGCGCATCAGCCGAATCACACTACAGCCATTACTCTATGTTCCCGGATCGTATCTCCCGAAGGCATGGTCAGGGATAGCTACTCAGAGCTGGATCGGCATGTTCCCGCGCGTCCTGCTCCGCGATCCCTTCGCAGAAGCGTGTCCATTCGCCTTCGCGCACGCGCTCGGGATCGTCTGCCTGGACCCGTTTCTGGAGCCGGAACGGCGGATTTCCCTGCCGTTTCAGGCCACGGATTATATCGTCATGGAAAAGGCGATCTGGGCGGTGGCGCCGCATCGGGGGCACCTGCTCCACCGCATCGATCTGCAGAGCGGGAAGGTCGCGCGTTCCCTGGTGTCCGTGGAGGAAGTGGTTGAACACCTTCGCTCCAGGGGATTCACGGAGGATGCACACTTCCGATACCTCACGGGAAGTAAAATTCAGCACCTGCAGGAAGAAGCCCTGCGCCAGATGGAGGAAGAGATCGAAAAGAAGAGCGGCATGGGACTTGACG
>CAZIRO010000110.1:0-9759 GCA_964541595.1 uncultured Acidobacteriota bacterium | reverse complement strand
ATCGGTCCCGCTCCCGCACAGGAAAGTTACCTGAACATTCCAAACATCATCAGTGCGGCAGAGATCACCGGTGCGGAAGCGATCCATCCGGGGTATGGATTTCTCGCGGAAAACGCCGATTTTGCGGAGATCTGCGAGAGCTGTAACATCCGGTTTATCGGACCGCCCGCACATATCATTCGCAAAATGGGGGATAAGGCCGAAGCCCGCCGTATTGCGCAATCTGCGGGTGTCCCGGTCATTCCGGGATCGGAAGGAATCGTCCAGACAGAACGCGATGCGGCCGCACTCGCCCGCAAGATCGGATACCCCGTCCTGTTGAAAGCCGCGGCCGGCGGCGGCGGGACGGGGATGCGAATTGTGCGGAACGAACGGGAACTCGAACAGGCGTTCCGTACGGCGGCAACGGAAGCGTTGCGTGCGTTCGGAAGGCCGGAACTGTACATGGAAAAGTACCTGATCGAACCCCGGCATATCGAGGTGCAGGTTCTGGCCGACGCGCACGGCCATGTGGTGCATCTATACGAACGCGAATGTTCCATCCAGCGGCGGCATCAGAAGGTCATCGAAGAGGCGCCTTCACCGTCCATTTCGGAACGGGTACGGCGGCGACTCTGCCGGGCGGCCGTTCGTCTTGCAGAGGCCATCGAATATGTGAATGCGGGCACGATCGAATTCCTCGTGGATCGGGAGGACCGGTTCTATTTCATCGAAATGAACACCCGCATCCAGGTGGAACACCCGGTCACCGAATGGATTACCGGGATCGATATCGTGCAGGCGCAGATCCGTATCGCCGCCGGGGAACCGTTACCCTGGTCTCAGAAAGCCATCTCCCGCACCGGACACGCGCTTGAATGCCGCATCAATGCGGAAAACCCCTGGACTTTCATGCCGTCCGCCGGTACGGTCCGCCGATGTTATTTTTATACCGGGATCGGCGTGCGTGTGGATACGAGTCTGTCCTCTCCAGGGATGATCCCTGCGCACTACGATTCGATGATCGCCAAGGTGAGCACCTGGGGACCCACCCGTGCGGTCGCCATTGACCGCATGATTCGCACACTTGCAATGAGCCGGATCGAAGGTATCCAGACGAATATTCCACTGCACCTTCAGATCCTGCGCGACCCGGAATTCCAGCGCGGACGGGTGTCCACGCAATACCTGGAACGGAAACTCAACGAATGGCAGGCCCTTGCGCTGCAGGAAGAATATATTGAAGAGTAAATCACCGCGATCACCCGAACACGCCGATATCGTGGCAACGCCGTGAGGCGGTACCATGTTCCGTGGCCTGCGGAATGTCTTCCTGACCGGTCTGGTGGTACTGACCCCGCTGCTGGTCACCATTGGGGTCCTCTATCTGTTTACGGATCGACTGGACCGGTTTTTCCAGCCGGTGGTCCGTGCGCTCATCGGTCGTTCGATCCCGGGACTGGGTCTGCTCCTGGGACTGGTACTCATTCTGTTGACCGGTTTGATCGCTTCCTACTATGTGGGGCGCAAGGCACAGACATTCATGGATCGACTGTTTTTACGGTTACCCTTCGTGCGCGTCATCTACGGCACAAGCCAGCGGGTCATTCAGACGATACGTGCCACGCGGGGCATTGCGTTTCAACGGGTGGTGCTGATTCCCTATCCACGTCCGGGGATCTATGCGTACGCATTCGTTACGGGAGAAGTTGCATCGCCGGTAGTCGATCAATTGACGCGACACACACAGCCCGGCACATGGTATTATGTGTTTGTACCGCATGCCCCGAATCCCACCGGCGGACATGTTGTTATCGTACACGAATCGGAAATGATTCCTCTGCACATTGCACCACAGGCGGTGGTACAGATCCTGATGTCCGGCGGGATCCTTGCGCAGCCGGAACAACCCGAGGTGCGGGCACCCGCGTCCGCACCGACACAGAGTGGAGCCGTGTCCCATGAGTCTGCTCATCACCATTGATATCGGCAATACGCAAACCACCGTCGGCTTCTGGGACGGCCAGCGCGTGGTGGAGGGGTTCCGTCTCGCATCGCGACGGTACCGCACAAGCGACGAATGGGGTATCTGGCTGACCATGATGCTGCATCAACGCGGCATCAACTCCGCAGCGTGTACGGGAATTGCCATCGCGAGTGTGGTACCGCAAATTACGGCAGCCATCGTGGACGCCTGTCGGCGGTATTTTCATCTGGACCCGTTTCTCATCGCGCCGGGGATTAAAACCGGAATGCCCATTCTCTACGAAGATCCGAAAGCCGTAGGTGCCGATCGCATCGCCAACGCGGTGGCCGCATACCGGGAACTCGGGGGACCGTGTGTGGTCATTGACCTCGGGACGGCCACGACGTTTGACATCATCAGCGCGCATGGGGAATACCTGGGCGGCGTCATCGCACCGGGAATCGAGATCTCCCTGGACGCGCTGTTTCAACGGACGGCACGATTGCCCCGGATCGAGATCGAACAACCGCCGGGGATCATCGGCCGCAACACACCGCATGCCATGCAGGCGGGAATTTACTATGGCGCGCTCGGGATGATCGAACGCATTGCACGGGAGATTCAGGCCGTACTCGGGGACACCACGCAGTTCATCGCGACCGGCGGACTCGCCCCCACACTCGCGCACGCGAGTCCATACCTGCAACGGCATGACCCGTTTCTTACGCTTCGGGGAATCGCCTATCTTTACGCAATGAACCGCGATACGGGATCGGCGAACGAAGCGTAACACTTCCCGGATCCGCGGCGTGATGTTTCAGTGAAATCACGCGTCGGAGGACACCCATGCGGCAGGGATGGCTCGGACTGGCCGTGATTGCGCTGTGGAGTCTGATCGCCGGCTGCCGCGGCGGGGGAGCGGGTGGCGAAATGATGGAACGAATGTGCCAGGGTACCGTCCCTGCCACACCGAGTTATGCCATGCATATCCAGCCGGTCTTTAGCGCAAACTGTACGTTCAGCGGTTGCCACGGTCCAAATCCCCCGAGCGGACTGCAATTGACGAGTTATGCGAATTTAATGGCCGGGGGCCGTTCCGGACCGGCGGTGATTCCCGGTGATGCGGAAAATTCCCTTTTGGTCAAGCGTATTGAGGGACGCATACCCCCGCGGATGCCGCTCAATCGGGATCCGCTGTGTGATTTCCAGATCCAGACCATCCGTCGCTGGATCGACCAGGGCGCAAAAAACAACTGATCGGGGGAATAGCGTTCGGAGATTCAGGAAAATCGTGGTACTTCCGGATCCGGCGGTTCCCGATACAGGATGTGTTCAACGTGTACGGCGTGACCGGTGGTGGTATCCGCCACGACATACAGCGCTGCAAATTGACGCGGACCTTTGGCAACCTCCAGAAACTTTGGAAACATCGTCCGCAGCCGACGAATGGAGATCGCAATATCCATACCGATGACTGACTGATACGGTCCGTTCATCCCCACATCGGTCACGTACGCCGTATGGCCGCCTGGTAAAATCATCGCATCCGCCGTGGCAATGTGTGTATGCGTCCCGAAGACCGCCGTCACCCGGCCGTTCAGGTACCACCCCATCGCCGTTTTTTCTGAAGTCGCTTCCGCATGGAAATCAACGATAATGAGCGGTGTCTCCGCGCGAATGGCCGCCAGGTGGGTGTCCACCCATTCGAACGGACAGTGAATCCACGGCATGAGTACCCGACCCTGCAGATTGATCACGGCAATGCGACTGCCCTGGGGAAGCGGCACAATCACCCAGCCACACCCCGGTGCTTCATTCGGGTAGTTTGCCGGCCGGAGCAAACGGTCTGTCGTACTCAAATACGGAATGATCTCTTTTTTATCGTAAATATGATTCCCGGACGTCATGACATCGATTCCGTAGCTGAACAGTTCGTCCGCAATCGCCGGCGTGATGCCGAATCCATGTGCGGCATTTTCGATATTCGCCACGACCAGATCGACCGGCCGTTCCTCCCGAATACGCGGAAGCATCTCCCGCACGATGGACCGTCCGGGACGCCCGATGATATCCCCGAGAAGCAACAGATGAACGCGCATTGTCACCCCATATGTAAAAATGTATGCTATAAGATAGAATACCCTGACGCACAGTGCAAAGGTGCCGGGAGGAGGAATCGCGATATGACTGAACTGGCGGAACGTGTGGACGCGCTGGAGCAACAGTACGCGAAGTCGCTGGGGGAGATCTACCAGGCGCTCGTGCAAATCCAGGGTCAACTCGGGGAGATCCTGCAGATGTACGGTCGGTTGGTCGATCAGATCCAGGTCGGCTTCCGTGAAGTCCATCGGCGCATCGATGCCACCAATCAGCGAATTGACGATACAAACCAGCGGATCGATACGGTTATTCAGGAAATGCAAAAGGGATTTGCAGAAGTCCATCAACGCATCGACGACACAAACCGACGGATCGATACAACCATTCAGGAAATGCGACACGGGTTTGCGGAAGTCCATCAGCGCATCGATGACACAAACCAGCGCATCGATACAACCATCCAGGAAATGCAAAAAGGGTTCGCAGAAGTCCATCAACGGATCGACGACACAAACCGGCGCGTCGATACAACCGTCCAAGAAATGCGACACGGATTCGCAGAAGTCCATCAGCGCATCGACGACACAAACCGACGGATCGATACAACCATTCAGGAAATGCGACACGGGTTCGCAGAAGTTCACCAGCGGATCGACGACACAAACCGGCGCATCGATAACACGAACCAGCGCATCGACGGCACAAACCGGCGTGTTGATCGACTGCTACTGGTCGTGCTGGCCGCGCTTTTGGCCAATTTACTGACCATCCTCGTGAAAACTTAAACATGCGAGCGTTGTTCATGCAGAGCATACCCGTGATCGTACTCGCCGGAGGACAGAGCCGGCGTTTTAAATCGGGCGTGCATAAACTGCTCTTTCCCCTGCTCGAACGCCCGACCCTGGCATGGGTTTTGTACCGGTGCCAGCAAGCAGCCCTGACTCCGATCGTGGTCATCGTTCCAGACCTCGACGGGCCGATCGCCCGACTCGTACGGTCGACCATTACGGATGAGAGAGTCCGTCTTGTGGCGCAGACCGAACCACTGGGCACCGGCGATGCCGTTGCACGGGCCCGCGCGGTCCTGGACACGACCTATGACGGTCCGGTCGTGATCGTTAACGGGGATGCGCCGGCAGTACGGCCGGAAACATATCAGCGACTGCTCGAGCATCATATTCGAACCGGTGCACACCTGACACTGACGACCGGGGTCGTTCCGACACCGGGTGCGTACGGACGTATACTGCGAACGCAGTCGGGTCGGATCCGGGCCATCCGGGAGGCGTCGGAATGTACACCTGAAGAACAGACTGTCCGTGAGATCAATCTGGGGATTTATGTCGTCCACTGGTACATCTTACAGACATATCTCGATCGGCTGCCGCTACATCCGGATACGGGAGAAAAATATCTGACGGACGTCGTCCAGATGATGCTCGAAGATCGCCATCCTGTCGAGAGCGTGACGCTGGACCACCCGGAAGAGGCGTTCGGGATCAACACCTGGGAGGAAATGCATACTACTCAGACGGTATTGCGCCGGCAGATTGTGGCCGACTGGATGCAACAGGGGGTGCACTTTCTCGATCCGGAGCGGGTATGGATCGGTGCGGACGTTCGTCTCGGACAGGACGTGACCGTTTATCCGAACGTAACCCTGCAGGGAAATACACAAATCGGCGACCGGACGGCACTGTATCCGGGTGTACGCATTCGCAATAGCGTCATCGGTGCGGACTGCATTGTCTGGGATCACACTGTCATCGAGGACAGCACGGTGGGCAATGCGTGCCAGTTGGGACCGTTTGCCCGGTTGCGACCGGGGTGCACACTTGCCGATGGCGTGCGGATCGGCAATTTCGTGGAACTGAAGAAAACGTCCATTGGTACCGGTACAAAGGCCATGCACCTGACCTATCTGGGAGACGCAGTGATTGGAAAGGATGTCAATATCGGCGCCGGCACAATTACATGCAATTACGACGGCATACAGAAATACACCACGGTCATCGGAGACCGGGTGTTTATTGGCAGCGACAGTCAGTTGATCGCGCCTGTACGGATCGAATCTGACGCATATGTTGCCGCTGGATCGACCATTACCAGAGACGTGCCGTCCGGCAGTCTGGCCATTGCGCGCGCCCGCCAGGAGAACAAACCCGGATGGGTGAAACGGTTTCGTCGTCGACGGTCGCGTACGCGCCATACGTCGTCCGCCCCCGATGAAACCGAAGCTGAAGGAGGTGCACCATCATGCGGAGAATCGTGATATGGAGCCTCGGCCTGCTGCTCGGCAGCCTGACGATCAGTGTCGCGCAGGAAAACTGGTTTGCGCGTACGGTGGTACGCGGGTTCACACAGAAATCCCTTGAAGGCATTGTCATTTTTATGGAAGCCGATGATGGTTGGACGGTCATTCGCGGGATCATCCGCGGATTGCAACCCGGACATACGTATGCCATCCACATCCACCAGTGGGGCGATTGCCGTAATCCGAAAGCCTCCGGCGGACATTTTGATCCCTACCGAAGCGGTCGTCACGGCAGACCGGACGATCCCATCGGCACGCACCATGCCGGTGATCTGCCGAATATCACGGCGGACGAGAAGGGAATCGTGCAGTTCCAGTTTCGTACAAAAGCGGTGACCGTTCGACCGTCGCCGTTTTCCGTACTGGGACGTGCAGTGATCATTCATGAACGTGCGGATGACTACACCTCCCAGCCGGCGGGAAACGCGGGCACGCGTATTGCGTGCGGTATCATTGGCGTTGTCCCCCGGGAGACAAAGTGAATCCATGCCGGGATGGGCCATTGGATTCGATATCGGTGGGACAAAGATCGCAGCGGGGCTGGTGGCTGAAGACGGTACACTGGTCACTGTACGTCGTGCACGTGTGGATCCCTCCCTGGAGTACGAGACCGTATTGCACCAGATCGTCGATATGGTCGCCGCACTGGCGCAAACAGCATCAGAACCCGTGGAAGCCGTCGGTATTGGTCTTGCGGGTCAGATCGATCCGCAGAAGGGGTTTCTCCACTTTTCTCCCAATTTGCGCTGGCACCACCGTCCCGTTCGCGATGACCTGCAACAACGCATCCGTTACCCCGTGTGTGTAACAAATGACGTGCGGGCGGTGACCTGGGGAGAGTGGCTGTACGGTGCCGGACGCGGATATCGGTATGTGGTCTGCGTGTTCCTCGGTACCGGGGTCGGCGGGAGCGCAGTGATCGACGGTCAGGTTCGGGACGGCGCGTTCGGGATGTTCGGCGAAATCGGCCATATGCCCATCGAAGTCGATGGTCGACCGTGTAAGTGCGGCATGCAGGGGTGCCTGGAAGCCTATGTCGGGGGCTGGGCCGTCGCGGACCAGGTGCGACAGGATATCCTGGAAGAACCGGACGCCTGGCGCGATCTGCTGGTAACGGATGCGATCCCGGATCCGGTCACCCCGGAGTGGCTGGCGGAACAGGCGCGGAAAGATCATCCACGTGCACGCTACTGGGTCGAACTGCTCGGCCACTACCTGGGTGTGGGAATGGTGGGCGTCGTGAATGTGCTCAATCCGGAGTGTTTGATCCTGGGAGGTGGTCTCCTGGAAGGGTTTCCGGAATGGGTGGGGTACGTGGAAAGCGCTATCCGACAGTGGGCCCTGCCGCCGGCCCGGCGTACGCGTGTGGTACAGGCACAACTCGGGATCAACGCCGGGGTCATCGGCGCGGCTGCCTATGCACGACTGTGCCAGCCATCGCCGGCGTCCCCCTGAATAGTGTAAGGGCGCTGCACGTAATTGCGACGGAATCGATGGCGGGCGCCTTTCAGCGAGTGGATTTTCCAGAACTGGAATCAAACAGGAGACGACGATGGCCGATATCGGACTGTTTGCTGCATTGATCGGTGGGTTGTTGTCGTTTTTTTCGCCGTGTGTGCTTCCGTTGATCCCCATCTATGTGTCCATCCTGTCCGGCCTGAGTTACGCCGAACTGGAAGCCGCCTCGCGTGAACGGAATGTCTCGATTCTCGCGCGGGTGACGTTCTATGCCGTGATGTTCATCATCGGGTTCAGTGCCGCTTTCATTGCGATGGGGATTTCTGCTTCGCTGATCGGCCAGTGGCTCGCCGATTACCGGGTATGGATCACCCGGATCGGGGGCGCACTGGTCATCATCTTCGGATTGTATTTTCTCGGTGTACTGAAATTGCAATGGCTGAACCTGCGGGGTGGGTTCAACTGGCGACCGGAGCGGGTGACGGCCGTCGGCGCCGTGATCATGGGTTTCGTGTTTGCCCTGGCGTGGACACCCTGCGTGAGTTATATCCTCGCGGGAATCCTCACCCTGGCGGCCGACCAGGCCCAGGTCTGGAAAGGTGCCCTGTTGCTGACGGTCTACTCCGCGGGGATGGCGGTGCCGTTCCTGATCACGGCCGTGGCGTTCGCACAGATGACCCGCGTGTTCAAAAAGATCCGGGGCTGGCTGCCGACGATTGAAAAAATTGCCGGTGTGTTTCTCATCGTGGTGGGGATCCTGTTGATCTCGGGTCGATTCACCGCATTGACGTCCCGGCTGGCGGCCTGGGGCAGCTGGTTTAAGATTTAGTGGAAAGTATCGTGAGAGGAAAAGAAAAGGCAGTGTAAAAACCCACGGAGGCACGAAGGGCACAGAGTTCACAGAGGTAAAAAATCTATGATCTACTCCGTACTCTCCGTGTCGCCGTGGTTTCTGTCCACTCACTTCGTCACTCCTCTTCAGATAATCCCCGGACAGAACGGTACTGCATCCGTATAGTATTCCGGACGGCGGTCGAGAAAGAGGTGGTTCCGGGACGTCACCCATTTGCGTCGCGCCGTTTCCGGGTCGATGGTCACGGTCAGGACGCGTTCTTCATCCGCGCCAAGTCTGCCGAGGACGCGCGCGTCCGGCGCGGTGATCTGGCTGTGGCCGGTAAACTGCAATCTTTGCCCGTTCGGACGCACGTCCTCGCCCGTCCGGTTCGCCGTTGCGATGTACACCCGGTTTTCCAGACTGCGGACCGGGGTGGCCTGCTGGCAATACGGCAGAACGAGGTTCGCGGGATGGGCGATAACCTCGGCACCTTTCATCGCAAGGGTGCGCGTGGCTTCCGGAAAGATCCAGTCAAAACACACCATGATGCCCACGCGGACCCCCCGAATCTGGGTCACGCGAAAGCCGAGGTTGCCCGGCCGGAACCAGTCCTTTTCGTCCATGAACAGATGAATTTTACGATAGACCATCCACACGTCGTGGCGGGCATCGACGAGTACCGCGCTGTTGTATACGCCGTCCTGTGCTCGTTCGGCGATCCCGGCGACGATGGCAGCGTCGTATTTCCGGGACCATTCGGCAAGACGCTGGCAGATAGGACCGTCCGGAACGGGTTCCGCATATGCGGCCGCTTCGGCAGCGTCCTGGAAGAGATAGCCGGTCGCAAACAGTTCCGGCAGGACGATGAGGTCGGCGGACACGTCCTGCAGCAGTGCATCCACACGGTCGAGATTACCCCGAACGTCCCCGAATCGGGGAGCGTACTGCACGACAGCAACGTGCCATTCCATTGGACATCCTCCTGTCTCCTGTCTCCTGTCCCCCGTCCCCGGTCTCCCGTCTTCCGTCCCCTGTCTCCCGTCCTTCGTCTCCTATCTCCGGTCACCGGTCTCCTGTCTCCTGTCTCCTGTCTCCTGTCTCCCGTCC
>CAZIRO010000109.1:0-9809 GCA_964541595.1 uncultured Acidobacteriota bacterium | reverse complement strand
CCTGAGACCGGTGGCCACCGGCACACCGGTGGATCCGGTGGTGCGCATGTCCCATCGCCTGTCCCGATCCCAAGGAATACACCTTTGACAACATTCCCGTGCATCCGGTAAAGTGAAGGGAACCTGAGGGGGCCTGTCGTATGCATCCATGGGTTCGTACGATTGCGGCGGGTCGTGTATGGGCACTCATCGGACTTGTGCTTCTGGGGGTCGGGTGCAATCGATCGTCCTCCCCCACCGGGCCCGGGAATGTCACCATCAGCGGCGTCTGGGAAGGCCGCTGGGTCTCCGGTCAGAATCAGGGGGAGGGGATTCTCTGCGTGGAGTTCCGGCAGAACGATGCCCGCATCACCGGTCGGCTGTTCATGATCGTGCGCGGGCTCGTGGGCACGTTCAACGGCGCGATCGACGGCAATGACGTGCTGCTCAATGTCACCGGCGGGTGGCAGTTCAGCGGATCCGTAACCGGCAATGTCATCTCCGGTACCTACCAGGGCGGCGCGGACACCGGCACCTGGCAGGCAACACTGAATCCCGCGAAAACCGAGTGCGCATGGGCGGATCCCTCCGTCCAGGCACAGTTCACCATCCTGCTGGGGAGGTTCCGTCCCCCGAAAGACGCGGAGACCTATACGCGGTTTATCACCGTCGTGCCCACGTTGAACGTTCAGGTCAACGGAATGCAGGCGCCGAACTGGTGGATCTGCATCTGGGAGATCGACGATCGCACGCGTAACGAGCAGTTCACGCTGGGGGCGGCTTTCGGACGTCATCCAGACGGCAATCGGGATGCCGGTGTGGCCTGGTGGACGGCAAAAATCCACGTTCAGGAGGTGCGCCTCGACGTCTCACCGGCCAATGGAGGCACCGGTGTGTACGATGACAACCTTGCGAACGGATTCGGCGGACCTGGAACCGACGTATACATCTCCACAGACGGCAGATATGCGATACAGTCGGACTCTGATCCGGGATATCAGCGGGAACCGATCTACCGTTCCGCGTGTGAAAACGGCACAGTCATCGAGGTCCGCGACATGACGCTCACCGGTGCGTTGCGGATGGGCGGTCGTAATGTCAGCAGCAATTCCGTACGCGTGCAGGTACCGGCGACCGGATCGTTTCAGAACCTTCCGGCGCTGCATATCCTCGTGCGCGCATGCTGACCCGCAAACGGGTGCCCTGCCCTTTTTTGAACCCGGCCGCCGGTATTCCGTCTTCCGTCAATATACGTTTATTCCAGCGTGAGGTGTGTCAACAACCCCTTTTCCCGCACCTGATGTAACATCCAGCCAAAAAAGACACCACCGAGAACCAGATACACGATGTTCAGACCGAATGCCCGCATGAACATATCCGGGGAAAACGTTGCTTCCTGCAATACCTGCCGCATGCCTTCAAACACATACGTCGACGGCAACAGCACGGCCACGTATTGTAACCAGTGCGGCAATACATCGACCGGATAAAATACCGCCGATACTGGTTGCAACAGAAACGGCATCCCCCAGATCAACGCCTCGGCAGCATATCCATACCGAAGTGAAAGCCCCATGGTGACCAGTCCCACCGCCCAGCCGAACAGTAACAGAATGGCAAAGAACGGCAACAGCGCCCAGCCCATGGTCAACAGATTGAACGCGTACAGTACAAACGCGAGCACGGCGAGAATCAGTGTGGTCAGCAGTGTTTTGATGACACCAAAAATACAGATGGCCGTAATCAGTTCCGGCACCGATATGGGTGCAATGAAGAGGTTTAAAATATTGCGGACCCAGATGTCTTCACCGATGGACAGCGTAATCGACTGCTGCGCGCGGTAGAACAGGTCCCAGAAAATGATGGCACCGATGAGAAATACGACTGCAGACGGCACGGCCACGCGCCGGAGGTAGACCGTCGTAAACCCCCATACGAGCAGGTTCATAATCGGCCAGAACACAATCTCGCCCATGCGGGCAATACTGCGCCGATACAGAAACAGGTACCGCAACACGATGGCAACGATACGTCGCACCATGGATGGCGTCACCGTACGGGGGCGGGTTCCTCTTCTCGCGCCAGGCGGATGAAAAATTCCTCCAGCGTTCGAGTCCCCGTCTGTTGCATGATCTGTTGTGGCGTGCCCACGGCCACCATGCGGCCGCGCATGAGAAAGAGCACCCGATCGCATAACCGTTCAACTTCAAACATGTTATGCGACGTGTACACGATCGTGGTCCCGTGTTCCGCCCGGAGCCGGTGTAAAATCGTCCGCACTTTCTCGGCCATATCGGGGTCCAGACTCGCGGTCGGTTCGTCCAGAAAGAGGATCTCCGGATCGTTCAGGAACGCCTTACAGAGGTTCAACCGGGTCAACTGCCCGGACGACAGCACACCGGTACGCCGATGGATCACTTCCGGGATTTCAAACCACTCCAGCAGAGTGCGGATTTTCCGTCGCGGATCCGGGACTCCATACAAACGGGCGAAAATGTACAGGTTTTCCCATACGGTCAGATTGAACGGTAACTGCACGTAAGAGGACGAAAAATTCACCCGTTGCAGAATCGTACGCCGGTGACGACGCAGGTCCCGTCCCAGAATGCGGATCGACCCGCATGTGGGCGTAATGAGACCGAGAAGCATCTGGATCGTGGTGGTCTTCCCCGCGCCGTTGGGTCCGAGCAACCCGAAGATCTCACCGCGATGGACCCGAAACGTCAGGGCTTCCACCGCCCGGACTTCGGCAAACTGTTTACACAGGTGATGGACTTCGACGACCGTATCTCCGTCGTGCGGACCGCGCGATTCGGTCATGGGATGATTCTCCGAAGGTATCCGGGAGGTTCCATGGGGCGATCGGGGGTTCACTCCAGTGCCAGCGTCCACAGCCGTTCCCACAGGTGGTATATCTCTCCCGTCCAGCGAAACGACGCATGGCTCCAGACCCACCACTGCATCTGCACGCGGACGTCCCACTCCCGACCGAATACCTGGACACGTTTCATGAGTTCCCGAATCGGGGTCTGTGCCCGTTCCATCCAGACACGAATCTGTTCGGGCCACCGACGAAACCGCTGCCATGCTGCCGTATCCGGAGGGGCCGATGCAATTTCCGTGCATACCGTGACCATATCCCGTAATTGTTCCCGCCAGAGTCGAAACGACTGCAACCATGCCCGTATGTCCGGCCACAGTTCCGGCACGCGATTGGCCGGGGATGTGAAGACATCCAGCAGGCCCCGAAAATCCTGTACCTGCACCCGCCATGCGAGTAATAAACGGCACCACGTGGTCCGTGCGGACCAGACCGGACATGTCAGCCACTCGTCAAGAATGGATTGCACCTGCACGGACCATGCCGAAAAGAACGTCTCCCACTTCGCGGTCAGCACAGCATCGTTGAAATCCAATTCCCCCTGAAATGCGTCCTCCAGCATGGGCCAGAGTCCCTCGATGAATCCGACCCAATCGTCATACAATTGCAACCAGGTGCCATATGGCCGTATGGACACGTGATCCTCCCGACAATCACCGATGGCGAATTGTTTGTACGGGGGTTTGTACAGACTGTCAAGTCCGTGTCCTTCCTGAAATCGGGCCAGGCCATGGGACACCGTGGGTCCCCATGCGGTCATGCGCTATCCCCAGCCCATGCGATGCCCCGTCCCCTGTCTTCCGCCTCCCGTCGCAAATACCTGCCACCCGACACCTGGGACCTGAGACCTGGCACCCGCCATCCGGGACCGGAGACCGGTAGCCACCGGCTCACCGGTCGATCCGGTGGTGCGCATGTCCCATGGTCTGTCCCGATCTCAGCGTGTCCTTCGAGTCGGTAATGTGCTATCCCCGGCCCGTTGGATGCCCTGTCCCGGATATCCGACACCTGAACCCCGCAATCCGCCGCCCGAAAGACACGACGATCGGTGGGATTCATCCGGAAGACGGAACGTCTTCCGGAATCGGCATACGGAAATCCGTATGGGCCGCCGCGTGCAGTAAGGCTTCCGCTTCGTATACGGCAAGGGGGCGCGCAATATAAAACCCCTGCGCGTAGTCACATCCGTTGTCCTGCAACCAGCGAAGTTGTTCCGGATGTTCCACACCCTCCGCGACCACGTCGATCGACAGGAGGTGTGCCAGGATGATGATCGCTGCCGCCACGGAAGCGTCCGTCCGATGGTGAGGAATACGCGTCACAAACGATCGATCGAGTTTCACACGATCGATCGGCAGCAACCGCAGGTAATTGATGGAAGAGTATCCCGTCCCGAAATCATCGATCGTGACCGACACCCCGAGATGTTTGAGTTCGCGCAAAATCCAGGTCACATCGGCCATGTTCGACAGCGCCTGCGATTCCGTAATCTCCAGGTTCAATCGATCTGGCCGGACATCAAACTCTTCCAGCCAGGCGCGTAACCACGCGGGAAATTCCGGATGCTGCAACGTCTGTGGAGACACATTGACCGACAATGTCAGATTCGACCACCGATGTTGCCACTGTGCGAGTTGCGCGAGGGCCGCCCGAATCATCCATCGGTCGAAATCGATCTCCATCCCGAGACGATGAATCGTGTGAAGAAACGTCTGCGGGGTCAGTATCCCCTTCTGGGGATGATGCAACCGGGCAAGCGCTTCAAATCCGACGATCTGCCGGTTGGCAACCCGCACGATCGGCTGGTACACAGTGACGAACTGCTGACGGTCGAACGCCTGCTGCACCCACGATTCGGTCAGCACGGGCGACGGTGCGCGCGTAGCGGGATCGGACGCGTACCGGATGTCCGGAGCGATCCGCGCCTGCGACTCGCGTGCGGCCACCATCGCCGCATTCAACAGGTCTTCCGGTGTGCGGCCGTGGCGCGGGAAGTGACTCACACCCAACCGAAACCGTACCGGAATGGATTCCTCTCCGACCCGAAACGGTCGACTGAGGTGATGCGCCAGGTTTTCGATGACTTCAAGGAGGGGCGTTTCCTGAGAATGTTCCGGAAGCCAGACAAAGACATGCGGCTGGTACCGCGCCACGAACGCATGCGCGGGCAGGTGGTGCTGAATACGTGCGGCGATCATGCGCATCAGAAAGTCCGCCTGTGCCGGGCCCAGGGACATCTGCAGGTCTGAAAACTCGGACAATTCGATCCATACAACCGTCAGAGTGCGGAACCGCCGTTCGTGGGAAGACTCGATACGAATATGCAATTCCTCCAGGAGCATCCGGCTGTTCGGCAGGTATGTGACCGGATCGTGGTATGCAAAAAAGGACGCCTTCCGACGTGCCTGCTCCATCGCATGCAGGGTTTCCAACCGTTCGTGCTCCTGCGTCCACAGGACCATAGCGGGCAACAGGATCCCGTAGAGAAACAGATTGATCCAGACGGTCAAATGGATCGTGGACAGTGATGTCGCCATCGCGGTCTGTCGGACCGCGCCCAGGACCCATTCGGCCAGGCCGATACTCCCGAGTGCCAGGATCAGCATGTGCATCACCGCACGTGCGCGCGTGGCCTGTCGATAGAGAAACAGCCATGCCCCGCTGATGAGATAAACGCCACCCGTCCACAATACCTGTCCGACCGCGTCGATGGTCAATATTCGCCAGGGATCCTGCACGGTGATCCCGATCATGTATCGCGCGCTCGCCCCGAGTACCACCAGCCCGCCGAGGATCAGTCCCACAGACATGCGGAGATCGCGGTGCGGCCGGGCAAACGCCCAGCATCCCAGGAGCAGCGTGACCCCGTGCAGGATCAGCCCGGCCCACTGCAGTGCGGGCCACACGGCCGCAGACCGGGCAGACAGAGCAAATGTCCGAACCAGCGCGGGAAAGAGCATGCAGAGATGCGCCATGCTCAATGCCCACCAGGACCACGTCCAGTACAATAGAATCGGCGCCCGGCGAGCATGCGCCCGGTATTGATACGCCATCACCCAGGCCGCAAATGACCCCAGCACGGCAAACAGTAAATGGGGAGACACCTCTGGTGCCCAAACCATATGCATATACACAAACCCCTGATCTCAATCCACCCTGTCCACCCCCCGCTGTAGTGTATCGAAAAGCCTGCACTTCTGCAAATGAATGAACACCGGGATCCGGCCTCAGGTCCCTCCACTTGTTTCGCCGATCGTTTTTTCTTATGATTGAATTGAAAAATACCTTCCAGGCGGGTGGTGTATCGATGAAAGCGCCGATTCTCGGTATCGATCTCGGAACGACGAACAGTTGTATGGCGATCTTCCGGGACGATCGTGCTGAGGTGATTCCGAATAAGGAAGGTGCACGTACCACGCCCTCGATCATCGCATTTACCGATACCGGTGAGCGCCTGGTCGGTCAGGTCGCCAAACGCCAGGCCGTTCTGAACCCGGCGAATACGATCTTTGCCGTCAAACGGCTGATCGGGCGGAAATTCAACGCTCCGGAGATCCAGAAGGCACGCCCGCTGCTGCCCTATACGATCGAACCGGCGCCAAACGGCGACATCCGGATTGTTGTGCGCGGGAAAGAATACAGCCCGGAAGAGATTTCCTCGTATATCCTGTTGTATCTCAAAGAGTGCGCGGAAGAGTATCTGGGCATGGAGATCACCGAAGCGGTGATCACGGTGCCGGCGTATTTTGACGACGCGCAGCGCCAGGCCACCAAGGACGCCGGAAAGATCGCCGGTCTTGAAGTACGCCGGATCATCAACGAGCCAACGGCGGCGGCCCTGGCCTACGGACTGGATAAAACGGATACCACCGAAATCATCGCCGTATACGACCTTGGCGGCGGCACGTTCGATATCACCATCCTGGAAAAC
The DNA here is from genome assembly GCA_964541595.1 of uncultured Acidobacteriota bacterium. GTDB lineage: Bacteria > Acidobacteriota > HRBIN11 > HRBIN11 > HRBIN11 > CAZIRO01. Next base: position 3,018 of record CAZIRO010000109.1, on the reverse strand, counting down.
TGCAGGGGCGAGTTCCGGGTACTCTCCACGGCCGGCGATTCGTTTCTCGGCGGGGAAGATTTCGATCAGCGCATCATCGAATGGATGGTCCAGAGTTTCCGGGAGGAAACGGGGATCGACTTGCGGGAAGACCGGATGGTCATGCAGCGTGTCAAGGAGGCTGCGGAAGCCGCCAAATGTGAACTCTCCTATCAGATGGAAACCCAGATCCACCTGCCGTTCATTGCCGTCGACGCTTCGGGACCGAAACACCTGCAAATGACCCTGACCCGCAGTAAACTCGAGCAGATGGTCGATGACCTCATTCAACGAACCCTGGAACCATGCCGCCGTGCACTGCAGGACGCCGGTCTAAAGCCCTCCGACGTGCAGAAGGTCATTCTCGTCGGTGGCCAGACACGGATGCCGAAGATTCAGCGCGTCGTCGCCGAATTCTTTGGTACGGAACCCTCGCGCGAGATCAATCCTGACGAAGTCGTGGCCGTCGGTGCAGCCATCCAGGGTGCGGTACTTGCGGGCGAGGTGCGCGAGATCACGCTGCTCGACGTGGTGCCGATTTCGCTGGGTGTGGAAATCAAGGGCGGTCGGTACGTTCCGCTGATCCCGCGGAATACGCCGATCCCGACGAAACGGTCCCAGATCTTCACCACCGTGCAGGACAACCAGCGCGTCGTGGAGATCCACGTGCTCCAGGGAGAGAGCGAGCGTGCATACGAAAACCGTTCCCTTGCGCGGTTTGAACTGACGGACATCATGCCCGCGCCCGCCGGGATCCCCCAGATCGAGGTGACTTTCGAGGTCGATGCGAATGGTATTCTGCAGGTATCCGCGATTGACCTGGCTACCGGTAAGGAACAGTCCATTCGGGTCCACCCATCCAGTGGGCTGTCTCGCAAAGAGGTCGAACGACTGGCCCTGAAAGCCGCCGAAGAGGTCGCCCAGCAGAAACAACAAAAAGAGATCGAACAGCGCCGTCGAGAACTGCAGGAACTCCTGGAAAGCAGTCAAAAAGTATATGAACAGTTTGAAACCTATCTGAATGAAACGGAAAAAACCACGATCCAGCAGGTATTTCAACAGGCACGCAATGTGCTGGAATCGAACAATCTGGACGAACTCAAAGAGGCCATCAGCCAGATCCAGCAGACAACCGAAATTCTCACCCAGGCCGTTTTTCGCACGGCCATGGGTCCAGACCAGAGCCCACCGGTGATCTGACATGCGGAAGGGACGACGGGGGAAGCGACACGTGGGAAGGCACTGCACGTGGTTAGAAAACCAGCATATCAATTCGACTGGGCAGTCATCGGCGCGGGAATCACGGGACTGACTGCGGCGTATACACTTGCAAAAGCACACTTCCGGGGATGCTTACTGGAAGCCTCCAGACGGGTGGGTGGTAAGATCGATACGGTACGCGAAGGGCCGTTTCTCGTGGAACTCGGTCCGGACGCCATGGTGACCGTCAAACCCGAGGCGATTCGCCTGTGCAGGGAAATCGGTCTGGAAACGGATCTCATCGCTGCCCGGCCCCTGCCGGCATATATCATTCGGGGCCATCGGTGGTATCCCATTCCCCGGCACCTGTTCACGTTTGCATCTCACCGTTTGCATCCACTGCGCGATCTCCCCTGGCTGTCCCTGCGCGGCCGGTTGCGCGTGATCGGGTTTCCGCTGTTGCGGCGGTTCGATCGCAGTTCCACCGACCGCTCGATCGCGGACGCCTTCACACGCTGGGCCGGTACGGAGTTTACCGAATGGGTGGTCGAGCCGTTACTGACCGGCATTTACGGGGGAACCATTGAAGAACTGAGTCTGCACGCGACCCTGCCCCATCTCGTTGTGCCATCGTCCGCACGAAAACGTATGCGCGCTGCCGGATCACCCGGCACGTCCGGAACGGTGTTCCGAAGCCTGCGCAACGGGCTGCACCAGCTGGCGGAGCGCCTTGCGGACCGTATTCGGACACACGGTGCGCATATCTGGCTCGGGCGACCGGTCGTTCGTATAACCCGGTCCAGGGAATACTACGCCATTGATCTGGCGGACGGGACATCGGTATCGGCGCGCGCGGTCATCGTCACCTCATCTCCTCGGCTTGCGGCCGCCGTTTTGCGCACGCTGGATCCGGAACTGGCCGGGCTCCTGCAACAGGCCGGGACCGCACCGGTGGCCGTCATTGCCTACGCGTTTCGCGGGGATGCACCCGATCTCGGGAGCGGGTTTCTCATCCCGCGGCGGGAACGTCGCTGGATCACCGCATGCACCTGGCTGTCCCGCAAGTGGCCGGACCGGTGTCCTCCGGAATGGCATCTCGTCCGGGTGTTCCTGACGGGAACGACGTCCCCCCGCTGGATGGAACTGTCCGACACCTCAATCGTACAGATCGTCTGGGAAGAACTCGCCGAGCGGCTGGGTTTGCAGACACAACCGGAACGGATCTGGCTCCGCCGCTGGCTGGACGGAATGGCCATATACCGCGTGGGCCATCTGGAGTGGTTGCAACGGGTGGAGTCCCGGGTGGCCGCCCACCATCCGGGATTGTTCCTGGCGGGTGCGGGATATAACGGTATCGGCCTTGCCGACTGTGTGCGAATGGGCACAACCGCCGCGCACCATGCACTGGCGTGGCTACGGCGCCGGCGAGAGACCGCCGTCCACGAGTAGGACCTGACCGGTGATGTACGACGCCAGATCAGACGCGAGAAACAGGACCGCCTGCGCAATTTCCTGCGGATCCGCCAGCCGCCCCAGGGGGATCATATCCGCCCACTCCTGGAGCACCTGATCGACCGGAACATTGCGGGACTGCGCGATGCGCGTGGCCAGTTCGACCAGACGGTCCGTGCGGGTATATCCCGGTCCGATGATGTTGATCAGAATGCGATCACGCGCGACTTCCCGTGCGAGTGTCTTTAACAGGCCCACCACCCCCAAACGGTACGCATTCGATAACATCAAACCGGGCAGCGGATACCGTATGGACACCGATTCAATGGCAATGAACCTTCCCCACTG
>CAZIRO010000108.1:0-9815 GCA_964541595.1 uncultured Acidobacteriota bacterium | reverse complement strand
GATGCACAGCGTGATCATTCCCCCGCATGCGGGGGTGATTTCTGCATTGGGCACGCTCGTGGGCGACCATATCTGGACGTTCAGCCGATCGATCCTGCAACCGGCAGATCGCCTTTCAGACGATCAACTGCGCGCACTGCGGAACGACCTGGTACGGCGCGGCCTGGAGGAAATGCAGCTGTCACCGGATACGCTGCAACCCGTTACCGAGACGTTCCTGCAGATGCGGTACCGGGGACAGGCCTACGAACTGCTCGTGCCGTACCCGGAATCGCTGCACACGACCATCGAGCGATTTCACATTCTGCACAAACAGCGATACGGGTTCATGCGACCGGAACGACCCTGCGAAGTGGTCGGGATGGTCGTCCGGCTGACGCGCCCGGTGGCCCGCCTGGAGTGGCGGCCGGACATTCCTTCTGAAGGCAAACCCAATCCCGTACGTGTCCAGCAGATGCGGTACCGGGGCCAGACCTGTGATGTTCCCGTGTACGTGCAGACCGACCTTCCCGTGCATACATCACTGACCGGACCGGCCATTCTGTGCGATCCCACGGCCACGACGTTTCTCCCACCGGGCTGGACGGCCCGGGTGCATCCAACAGGATGTATCAGCATCACCCGTACAATCGCAACGCGCGCTTCAAATCAGGCTGTTTGATTTCCGAAAACGGAGCAGAAGTGATAAACTGATAGAACAACTTCACACATTTACGGGTTCCACAGAGAGCCATGTACAGGAGTCCAAATATGAAATCGTGTCGGGAATGTAACCATACGGTCAGTGAACAGGCGCTGTTCTGTCCCAATTGTGGTGCCCCCCATCCCTGGAAAGCGCAATGGGATGGCTGGGGATTCGAATACAGGAGCAAAATGACCATCGGGTCGCTCCCCCTTGTTCATATCTCATTCAAATACCGGCCGGGGCTGAGGCCTGTGGTCGCCAGAGGCGTGATCGCAATCGGTCAGTTTGGCGTGGGATTGATCAGCATTTCACAGTTCGGTATCGGAGTAGTGAGTATTGGTCAAATCACGCTTGGAATCTGGGCCATTGCGCAGTTCACGGTCGCCTATTCCTGTATCGCCCAGGTCGGTCTGTATTTTCACCAGGGATACGGGCAGGTGGTGTATCCCATTTTTCAACTACTGGGGATCGCGTAAATTGATGAAGACCATCCGCCGTGCAACGGTCCGGAAAGGCGGGTCCGGGGCTGCAGAGATACCGTAGGGACGAGCGACCGAGCTCGCCCGGTCATGATGGCATCATGGACCCTGCGGTGGCCGTTGAAGCGCACCGATGTGCCCGCCAGTGGCCACTGCGATGCGACGGCCACCACCGTGACCGGGCGACCTCGATCGGTCGCCCCGACCGCTTACAACGAACGCTCCCATGGGCACGGCTATACCCAAAGAGTCCATTATTTGGGAAACGGGCTATTTAGTATCATATTTTGATATTATAAGTAATTAACTTGACAACGACGGCCCCCGGATTATTCTGTCAGTGAAAACCCATAGACATCGAGGTCGTTACCGTGTCTGAACGTTTCCAGGAAACGGCTCACCGGTTTCTGGCAACCCTTTTGCCCCATGCGCTGCGTCGAGGGTACCACCGCAAGGCCGCAAAATCCCGCCCTTACGGTTACGCCCCGCAAAACCTGTGGATGCATATCGTCAGCGGAATCCGGTCGATCGCCGGCCTCCTGGATGCCTGTCATGAACTGACTCCCGAAGTCCCCAAACGTGTGCCCGATGCAGACACCTGGCAGTTGATCCTCGCGGCCTATACGGTCCATGATCTGGATAAAGCCCTACAGAGCTCTCAACCTACGCAGTCTATCCCCCTGGAACAGTACGTCGAAGAGATCACGCACCTCCGCCTGGACGAATGGATGAACTGGTCGCTCGAAAATGTCCAGGCGTTTGCACGGATACTTCGCGCCGGCGCTACCCATTCCCGTGATCCGGAGCGACTCGATCTTCTCCGGACTCCCGCGGAAATGGACATCGTGCGAGAATATGTCCGCCTGATGGACGGTCTCGCCTCCGCACAGACGCTTCCGGAACTCCAGACAACGGTCACCAGGACACTGCTCTATCTTTTCCCGCAACCCCCACCTCCTGTACACCCCATCGCATGGCGCCTGCGCGAATGGCGACTGCCCTTATACACCGTGATCACCGATGCCATGGACCGATGGCAACAAGCGCACGGGATTGTTCCCGTACTGATTCACCCGGAGGGCTGGATTTCCTTATCGCTCACAGGTGATGTACATTTCCCCTCTGATGAATGGATCCGGGAACTGCAGGAGTTCATGGAATGTACATACTACGAGGCGATCACTCAATTCGATACACTCACGCTCTACGACACCACGGATAACAAAAATCCTCGCATCGCCGATTTCTGGATCCTGTACGATATGGACCGGGTATGGGAAGATCTGCGCACCGAATACGACCGCCTGGTCAGTCCCGCCAGGAAAAAAGAATTGGACAGGGATCCGGAAACGTACCTAAACAGGCACTACGCCAAATATCTCTCCCCCGAAAGTCGCGCAGCCTGGCAGGACGTCATTGAAAAACTCTGCACCTGGTCGGAACTGCTGTATCGGGCAGAAGTGCTGTACCAGATTCAGTTGCGCATCTTTGCCACGCTCAAGCGCGTTCTCAATATCGATGCACTGGACCTCTGGATGCGGAACTGGCCCCCGTCCCGTCCCCTGCACAGTGACCGACGGTCCGGTGGTGTTCCCTGGCAACTCTTCTGGATTGCGGCGGAGCGAGCAGTTCGCGAACGGACGCTGTCACTCCATGAGACTGTGGACACCTTCGTAGGGGAGATTCATAGCCGCCTTTATCCATATATTCAGCAACTGCAGATGTGTATTCGCGACGGTGACCACCTTGCTGTTGACACGGAACTGCCGGAATACCTTCAGCATGTTGTGCAGTGGATGCACCGGCCTGCCCATCTGCACGTGCGCATCACGACGACCACCCGTCCCAAAGGCCGCACGCTTCGTACGGAACGATGTACACTCTGTGGTCGACCGTCGGCGCTCAAACACGTATTCGGAGAATGGAAATACACGTTTCATATCCTGCCCCAACGCTGGTCATGGAAACAGGGCCGACCCAGTGGAACCCTCCAGCAGGGTACGCGCATCTGCACGATCTGTTACCTCAACCAGATGCTGATCGAACGCGCGGCAGGACACCCCACGGACATTTTCATGTTGATCTGTTTCCCCGGTACTGGAGCGGTGGACACACCGCCCGAAACACTGATTCTGCCCGGACTGCGTATTTCCACAGGGGTCGTATACCGTCCTTTGCCGATGCTGACCCACGATGAAGAATCCAACGTCCCATTTAAGGTCATGGATACGCTTGCAAGCGTTTTCGATATTTCACCTGCCGTTAAGCAAACCGAACTGGATCAATGGATCGCCGGTTGGGACATCTCCTGGCCGGATGATGGTGCGCATCTCGAGGCATTGAGGCAACGATTCATCGCCTGGTGGACGTGCCCGGTAATCGGAGGGGTACACTTGCAACCGATGCGACGCTGGATACGGCAGCTTTCCACACAAACGTATCATCTCCGTACGGCGCAGTCCGTATCTGAAACCGCACAATGGCTGGCGGCCCTGTGGTATGCGACCCTCTGGGGAATGCAGGGGTATCGGATCGGGCTGACCACAGATCGGGTGCTCGACCGCCTGCCCGAATCGACACTCACGGTCCATGGGGCGCCTCTCAGCATACGACGACTGTTGCGTGCATACGGCCTGGACTTCTCCGTTGATGAGTGGGAACGCCTGAGCGAGGGGTTCCTGGTACTCAGCGCACTGTGGGTGCTCGTGCGCTGGGCGGCACCGCACCGATCCGCACTGCGACAGTTCCAGTGGTCTCCCGCCGTGATCCCCGTCCTGACCGAATCGCCGCTGGGCGGGTTCACGCTCTGGAACCGTGGACTCCGTCAGGGACAACCCCCGCCGCCGGAAGTGGACACGGCGGCATGGATTCTCTTCGTATGTCACCGGCATGGAGGTCGACACATGGGCTGGTTGCAACAGTTGGCGGAATACAGTCTGTGCCTGTTTCGTCCGTACTGGCGAATGGAAGGGTTTCGCCATCGGGCGACATTACTCTGGCGCACGGCCGTTCGGGCGGTACAGGAAGCCCACCAGGCCAGAGTCCCGCATGAGGATCTGGTGCCGTTCGTCGCCGGCCGTCTGGACGCCGTGCTCGACCGTCATATGGGCTCAAAAATCGGCTACGTTCAACGCGACCCCGAAACCGTCCACCGGTTTGCGCACATCGTCGTACATGAAGCCTACGGGGGCGATCTCGCGCGGTTGCGCCGATTGCAGAACGGTGTGGCAGATTATCTGGTATTTCACGCATACCGGGCCGTGCGCCGATCGACCTCAACCACGCAACCCTCGATTTCCGAACAGGAGGTGGGCTGATGGTCTGGACCATTCTGGAACGCTACCAGCAATTCCTGGCACCCCGGGTGGAGGATCCCCCGGTTGCCCGTGTGGTTCAGGTCGTGGTGTTGCGCTGGACCGATTCCTATGCGATTTTCACCACGGAGGGAGACGCGATCAATACGGAGACCACACGCGCTGGCTATCAGGATCACGGATCGATCACACGTGCCGTACTGTTCAAACGGAAACAGACGGCGGTCGAACGGCGCACCGGTAAGGAGTGGCGTCGTGCATATGCCGAACAGATGGATATTCCCGCAATCTGGAACGGCATCCGCAATGACAGGGAAATCGAAAGTATCGTGCGGTGTGCACTGACCCAGAACCTCTGCGGCGCCTGTCCGGACTGCATTTTATACGGATTTGCCGCCCAGGAAGAGGCTAAGGGGTCGATTCCTTCTCGCGTGTGGATCGATTCCGCATTCACCATCGGTCCCGCCGATGACGCCGTACGATTGTTTACCCTGAATGCTGTTGACGAGATCACGCATCAGACCGGTACGGCGCTCGCTGAACAGGAACACCTGCAACCTGGCATCGTATTCCCTGCGGTCGAAACACTGATGAACGTCTCGGCAGAGGAACTCGTATACGTGCTGGCCAACATCCTGCGCACACGCCGTTACGGTGCACAAACGAGTCGCACGGGTGTAGTGCAAAACCGCATCCTGGGTGTGTTCTTCGGAGACACCGAAAAGTTCACCAATCTGGACCTGTGCCGACGCCTGTATGACCGGCTGTCCGATGACGGTCGTGACTGGAATCAACTGCTTCCGGAAGACGTCCAGACCATCTGGCCGGAAGTGATGCACGAAGTTCTGAAATCTTACGACGGTGTTCTGAAACCGATGGAAGAATGGCCCGAATTCCGCAAGCAACTCAGCGCTCTCATGTCCGACGAGGCGCAGGTCGTTGCACTACTCCGCCGATTGGAACAGCAGGCGGCAGAATACGCACGGCGCAAGACCGGATGACCACTGAAGAGGACGCGCCCATGCACCGGTATGCATATCGGATGCACATTGAAGTCCTGGATTATGTGTTTTATGCAACCACGCAGGTGGGCCGTGTATACCGCACCGGACCGTTTATCGGCAATTACGCGTTGATGTATGCATTGTTTCGTGAACACTACTGGCGTACGGAAGTTCCCAACTATGCAGATGTGCCCTGGGCCGTCTACAGAGAGGATCTCCGGAGATGGGACGATCGATTGTACATCTTTCCTGCACGTCCGGTAGAACCCACGTTTCGCACGGTGCGTCAGACGTTCAACACCATGGAAGAGAGTTATCGACTGTTGCGTGTCCGCAATTCTCAAATGCCCGACTGGGGACAGGCGGAAGTCATCGCACCGGAAAGCCAATTCGTCACGTATGTCCTCAGTACGGACGCCATCCCATGGCGAATCCGGCTCATTCGACTGGGCAAATGGTGGGCAGCCTGTCGGGTGATCCTGGAGTCCGCTCTGGACACTCCTGAAATTCGGACCGCACGGAATGTCTGGATTCGCGCCGAGCCCGATCGCGGACGATCACGCCCGGTCTACCTCGCACTTGAAGACCTGAACGTGCAACCTTACAGGGTCCTGGGTATGGTCCGTTCCCTGCCCAATACGGTCGTTTGGGACGTGCACTTTCAAGCATCTCTCGAAATATGGGTGTGTCGGTTCAGCGACGAACGGGTCACCCTTCCGGGACTGTCCGCCGTACGATTCGCATGGAAGGTGCAGTCATGAACACGCGTCGTCCGGTACTGTGCTTTCGACTTCCCGCAACGCGCATGGCACGCATCCCGTATACACACGCCGCCTGGCCGCAATCCTGGAAACAGCGTTTGCGGCACATGGGATTGGACGAACTGTACGAACATCAGATACAGGTGCTGGATCTTGTGCACCGACATCTGACAACCCGACAGCAAACGACCGGAAAAGTTCATGTGATCTGGATGAATGCCCCGACAGGAAGCGGCAAAACTCTTGCAGCATACCTGCCCGTCTTGCTCGATGAGCGATTCTGTGCGATGGGCATCTATCCGACCAATGCCCTCATTCGCGATCAATTCCATATCCTGCTCGGGTGTGCACAGCGTCTGTACCCCGACGCGGACCGTATGATCCGCCTGCTCCATGCGGACGCGATCGACCGGGGTGTGGCCGAGATCGAAATGTGGCTGCAACAGTCTGGACACGTCTCGCATATTCAGCGAATCGGCATTGTGAAGACAATCCTCATGGATCCCGCGCGGATCGTGCTGACGAATCCGGATATCGTGTTTTATATTGCGTTTTTCCTGTATCACTCCCTGGGCGGTGAAATCTGGGACGCCGTCGTGTATCTACTCAAACGATTTGATCTCTGGGTCCTCGACGAATTTCACCTCTACGATGCACTGCAACAGGCCATGCTGTTCTGGATACTCGCCGTGCGATGCCGGCTTGTTGAAAAACCCGCCATGGTCCTCCTGATGAGTGCGACACCGAGAGCCCGGGATCGGCTGTATCGGTGGACGCAAACGCTGGGAATGACCTGGCATGAAATGACCGTCCGTACAGTCCACGAAGACCCCCCTGCGGGACAGTCCGATCCCCGGTTTCGTGTCGTCCAGGAGCCGTTACATCTGACCGTACACGGCGCACCCCTGGATGAATGGCAGGACGCAGCGTTTTTCACAGAACACCTGCTGCCCGAGTGGACACACTATCTGGAAAATTACCCCGAAGGAAAAGCCCTTTTTCTGCTGGAGAGCGTCGCCGACACCCTGGAGTTCTACATGACATACCGGAATCGTCAGCCAAAACGTGAAGTCGCCGCGTTTACCGGCGTATTTCGAATCGGCGATCTCACCGATACCGATGTTGTAGGGAATGCGACATTGGAAGTGGGGATCGACCTTGTCGGAAACAAGCGTAAAGATTTCCTGGCCACAGTTGCCCGTTCGGCTGAACAGGCGATCCAGCGGGTGGGACGCATCGGGAGAGCGGGACGTCCGGATCCTTTCCCGCCCAATCATGTGCACCTCGTCGTGCCCACGCATGTATTCTTCCGGTTGGAAGAACGTCTGCAAAACCAGACGCTGATCCCCAGAGCCACATGGATGGAACAGATGACATGTGCTTTCCGGATTCCAACAGACTTTGCGGCCGCAGCCACACAGTGGGGCCCGATCGCCACGTATACTGCGTTTGAATCCCTGGTCCACATGCTGGGCCACACCGAAGAGGGCCTGCAGACGCGAAATGCACTGGAAACGGTATTCCGACAGTGGTGGCACCTGACCCCCGAAGAGGCACACCGGCAGATCGGCAGCTGGATCAGGCACGTGGATCCCGAACGGAGCGAGATCGCATGGCGCGAGCGTGAACCGATGGCCACACTACTCAGCTTTCGAGGGGGGTACCCTCAGGTTATTGTCTCCATCCGGATGGATGAACACTGGACGGAACCGACGTCGGCAGATCTGTTCTGGATCATCCGCAAATGCGACGTGCTTCAGATCATGTCCGAATCGGAATTCCTGCAATGGTGCCAGAAAACATTCTCCTGGGATGACGTTGAACTGCGTCTGCGAAAACGTGCATTTCAAAGAGCACGTCCGGTGGCGTATGCCCGGGTCCGGGTCAGTTCAAGGACACGTCCGGTCCGATTGTGCGTTCAGAGGAAAATCTACCGCAAATTGCACCGGTTCCGATTGCAATTTTCGGGAAAAATGTGGGACGCCGATGCCCCCGAATTGTGCGTGTTGCTTTCCCGATGTGAGGAACAGGACGTCCACTATGTAGGTTATCTCGTTCCCCATACCCGATCGTCTGAGTTCCATCGGTTGCCCCATCTGTTTCCGTCTTTTCAATGCTACTACTCTCGCACATGGGGCGGAGAACGGTATCTGGGACGCATGTTCATCGGACGTGACGCGTTGCTCGTATCGAGTTTGTTTCAGTCCACATCCGGGCAGTGAACCGTTCAACCTTTTGAACCCATATTCGGACGTTCTTTGACAATCGGGCTTCCCCCCACAGGGGGTTCACAGGATCGAGAAGGCTCTTATGTAGAAGATGTAGACGGAATCCCCCTCTGTTCGGCAGGGTCGATTCCGTACCCAAAAGGAAACAAATACAAAGAAAATGGGACATCGGATGGTCTGCATGTGAGTCCGTGGTCAGAGCCCGGGAGGCAGATCTCCGGTCCCAGGTGTCCGGTATTCAGGTGTCGGGTGTCGGGTGATGGGCTGGAGTGGGAAAACGGGGCGGCAGACCATCGGGGAGTTGCCAGACGCGGGCGAAGACGTGACCCACCGGAATAAGAGAGGAGGCACCCGGTGACCGGGCGGCCGCTGGTGGGGTATCCTGACTAACTCCCGTCCTTTCCCGTCTTTTGTCGGCGGTCACCGGTCGAAGGGGAGATATTGCATTTTTTGCCATCTCTGTGGACGCCGTGTCTCCGTGGTGCAAACGACCTTGCGTATATCGTGTGGTCCATCGAGACTCCCCCTGTCCCATTTCCTGTCCCGTTCCCGGATCCTTCGCCTTGACCCGGAGGATCGTATGCTGTATCTCCGAGGATCGGGATCCATGCGAACACTCCGGGGAGTCCTCGATCCGTCAAAAACACAGATGTCACTTGATCACCGGAGGAGCACGATGCAAGTCAGAATCCACTTGACGGTTCCACAACCCCAGAGTGCTCGCATTGCGTTTGGAAATGTTCGGATATATCATGAATTCAAACGCCGGCGTGGAAAGAACCGTACCCCCTGAACAGGGATTGAAACTCCGCTATTGCGGGAAAATCCAAGCCGTTGCCGGTCGTGGAAAGAACCGTACCCCCTGAACAGGGATTGAAACCGGCGGCAAGTCTCCGCGTCCACTTACGGACGCGGAGTGGAAAGAACCGTACCCCCTGAACAGGGATTGAAACCCAGGTGGACTCGAATGGGGTCTTCACATCCGTCCAGTGGAAAGAACCGTACCCCCTGAACAGGGATTGAAACATGAAATTACCGTGAGGCGGATACCTGCTGGATCGCTGAGTGGGCTTTGAGTATCATGGATGTGAAAGCCGTGGGAGGTGGATATGCGTATCGCTCTGCCACCTGAAGATGCCCCCTTGGAGGAAAAAGAGCGGTGGATTCGGTTCGTGTGGGAACAGAAAAAGGAATTTATTGCCTCCTTCCCGCCCGAGGATCAGGAGGAAATTCTTCAAGACACAAAACGCTGGTTAGATGGGTTTCGAGCTCAGTGGGGTATCTCTAAATGGTCCATTTCCAAAATGAAGTGACGAAAAAGGTGCCGCAGGTTGAGGGGATGGG
>CAZIRO010000107.1:4370-10000 GCA_964541595.1 uncultured Acidobacteriota bacterium | reverse complement strand
ATGGACAAACTCTGCAGTCCCTCCTGAATCGTTCGCTCCACCCTGCCGGTATTGACCGTGACGTTGTAGTCTTCCTGCGCAACGGCCTCGCGCACTTTCGCGTCCATCAGGGGCACGATCTGCTGGAAAAACTGGACCTGTTTCGCTGCAAGGATCTGCATCTGTTGCGTCCAGGAGACGCCGTATTCGATCAGTTCGTTCAGCAGATGCACCAGGGGTTCATGAAACTTTCGCAACCATGCGAGCAACGGCGCAAGCACTCTTTCCAGCCATCGATACAGCCACCAGCGCGGGGAAAACTTTCGCGCCGGAACCGCGCGAAAGGCCCGGGTGACGTCAAAATGGAGGTTGATCGCCTGCTGGATGTCTCGCAACCGGGGTATGGCCTCCTGGAGACTCCGGAGATGATGCATCGCGTCGATCTGGGTCAGCAGGGCATTGTAGATCTGCAATACTTCGAGATACGCCCGTGCGGATTCCTGCCAGCGGCGATAATCTGCCCGTGCCCATTCGGGAACGTGTTCGACGGCAACAGACGGTTCCGGAACGTCCGACATCACACCCTTGCCCCCCGATCTTCTCCAGAGTACCATTATAGCCGAGGAGAAGCCCCAGAATACAACGTCCGTCAAACGGTATCAAGGGGATTCGCCTCCGGGATCGGGGCAGGCAATGGGACGGGGGATGCACCGGTGGCCACCGGTGCCGGACACCCGGGACGGAAGACCGAGGACATCGCTTGATCGAATGAGGCCCCACGGTGTCCCATGGCCTGTCCCGATTTCAGACGATACGGGGGAACGAAGCGGATACGCAACGGCGATCGTACGATCGTGACCGCAACGCGGGAGTCGGAACCCATTCCCTCCATGTGCCACCGTTTTTGAATGATATGATTCCGCCCGGATGCGAACCATGGCACGTGTGCTCGTGTGCTGGCCAAAAGTGTTATACACGCGAGGCGGTACGGAGGCGCTCGTGCATACTCTGACCACGCGACTCCGTATGGCCGGTCACCAGGTCGACACCCTGGCGTTACCCCTGCTCGCCTGGCCCCATGAAACCGTGGTCCGCAGTGCACTGCTGTGGCGTCTGCTGGACATTTCCAACGAAACGGACCACCCCATCGATCTCGTCATCGCCACGAAGTTTCCATCGTACTTCATCATGCACCCACGCAAGGTGGTATGGCTGATCCACCAGTTTCGACAGGTCTACGACTGGTACGGTACGGACCTCTCGGGATACGACCGGTACCGCGCGGACGATCTGCAGCTGGTCCGATGGATCGCGGAACACGACCGGATTTACCTGCAAGAAGCCCGGGCAATATACACGATATCCAAAAACGTGCAGCAACGGTTGAAAAGGTTTCTGGACCTGGAAGCGGAGGTGCTTTACCCGCCTCCGCCGCTCGAAGGTCAATACTACTGTGATGCGTATGAACCGATCGTGCTCGTCGTTCAGCGACTGGAAAAGAACAAACGTACAGACCTGATTCTGCGAGCGCTGCACCACGTACGGGTTCCCTACCAGGCGGTGATCATCGGAACGGGACCGGAAGAAGACGCGCTGCGCCAGATGGTACGGGATCTGGGTCTTTCCGACCGCGTACAGTTTGCGGGACGGGTTTCGGATGCGGACCTGTTACGTTACTACGCACGATGTCGATTGGTTGTATACGTTCCCTACGATGAAGATTACGGTCTCGTTCCGCTGGAAGCGTGGATGGCCCGCAAACCGGTCGTGACGGCGACCGACAGCGGCGGGGTACTCGAGTTTTTGCGGCATGAGGAGAACGGTCTCGTGACCCCACCGGAACCGGAACACCTGGCGCATGCGATCGCGATATTGCTCGACGATCGCGATCTGGCACAACGCTGGGGCGAAACGGGCTGGATGCAGATCCGCGAACTGCGCTGGGATTCCGTGATCGCGACATTACTCCGGCACGAGGGTACCGCATGAAGTCCGTTTACATGTTTTCTCCCCTGCCACCCGTGCCAAGCGGGATCGCTGCTTACACGCATGCGGTGGCCGAGGCGCTCGCCACGCAGTCCGGGTATGACGTCCATGTGGTGGTCGACCAGCCGGAAGTCAGTGTGCAGGGGCATTATACCGTTCATTCCTGGCGCGAATTCCTCTACCGACCGCTCCCGCCCGAAAGCGTATCCATTTACCAGGTGGGCAACAGCGTGCATCATCATTTCGTGTACCCGTTCGTGTTGACATATCCGGGGCTGGTGGTCCTGCACGATCTCGTGCTCGGGCATGGCAGGTTGCAACTGTTCCATGCGGCCCACTCCCCGGACGAACTCCACGCGGAGATCGCTTACGAAACCGACGACCGATTCGCCACCACGGTATTGCGGGCCTTTCAGTCCGGATACGCCTGGGAACACATCCCGTTTTTCGTACCGCTCCATCGAACAGTCATCGAGTCCGCCGTATCCACGGCGGTGCACAATCCCGACACATACCGCACCCTGCGCATGCGCTATCCGGACCTGCATTTTACATACATCCCGATGGGCCTGTGGGAAACGGAACCCCGGATCCCATCAAACAACGCGGCCGTGCGCCATGCAGTACGCACAGCACTCGGGATCCCCCCTGGATCACTGCTGCTCGGGACTTTCGGACTGCTCACACCGCACAAGGGCGTGGCGACCATCTTAACCGCCATGCGTATTCTGCGCGCGCTGCGTTATCCCGTATACCTGCTGCTCGTCGGGTACCGGGCAAGCGGTCTGGACGTCGCGCAACTGGCTCAGGACGAGGGTGTCCACGCCTACGTCCGGATCGTCTATCAGGCCGACCGACGCACGTACTGGCAACTGCTGCAGAGTGTGGACGTCTGTATCGCGTTGCGTGCCCCACCGGTGGGGGAATGTTCTCTCAGTACGCTGGAAATGATGGCAGCAGGCCGGCCCGTGATCATGAACCGGCATCGGTTTAATGTGTTTTTCCCTGAACACACGTGTATCCGGATCAATCTGTCAACGGGTGTGGACGATCTGATCGAACAAGTCCGGAAACTGTACCACCGGCCGGAGATCCGGTACCGGATCGGACAACATGCACAACGCTATGTCCGCAGGTATCACAACTTCAACACGACGATCGCTTGCTATCACCGGTGGATCGAGATGTATCCGCACCTGCTCCGTCAATGGCGGGATCGACGGACACAGTTTCCCCAGCATGCGGTGCCGCTGACCCGGCGGGTCCATACCCAGATCCGGCAACGTGTGAACTGGTTACCGGACTTTCTGACACAACATATCCATCGTATCATGATCGGAGACCCGTCCCGATGATCACGCAATCGCATCGCCGTACCGGCGGATGAGGGATTCGGACGATGCGTATTCAGGACATTCGTGCACGTCGACACGCGATTCCCAGTGCACCGGGGGTATATTTCTTCCGGGACGTCCGGGGACGCATTCTATATATCGGCAAGGCGAACCGTTTACGTCAGCGGATTCTGCAGTACTTTTCCGGTCATGACACGCGCTGGATGATCCCCCATCTGCTTCGTGATGCGCATTCCGTCGACTGGATTGTCACGCAGACCCCTGTGGAGGCCCTGATTCTGGAGGCGCAGATGATTCGCCGCCACCGTCCCCGCTACAACACCCTGCTGAAAGACAGCCGTCGCCTGCCCTACGTGCGGATCACGACGCAGGACCCGTATCCGAAGGCAGAAATCGTATTTGAAATCCCCCGGGACACGGCATTCTATAGCGGACCGTATTTAAGTCTGGGACAGGCACGACGTGTACTGCAGTTTCTGCAGCGCATCTTCCGCATTCGCACGTGTGACCTGCCCCTGGACGGCCAACGTACGTTTCCCGTCTGTTTGCTCTTCCACATTCAGCGGTGTTCCGGGCCCTGCGATCACCGGATCGATGCCGGGACATACCGTCAGGATGTACAGCACGCCGTGCGCTTCCTCCGGGGCGATCGCGAAACCGTCGTTCGGGACCTGCGTCAGCGTATGGAAACGCATGCACGCAATATGGAATTCGAAGCCGCAGCGTTCTATCGGGATGCCATCCAGCAGATCGAGCTCTGGCCGACCACACTGCGGATCGTCGATCCGGCAGGCCGTTCTATCGACCTGATTGGATTCACATACGATACGTCCTCCTGGGCCATGACGGTCTTCATGATCCGCAACGGCGCCTTCATCGATCGCCGCGAGTATACGGGTACCGATCCACCGCGTACTCCGGACGACGATGAGTGGTGGTTACAGGTACTGCCGCAGTTCTATCTGAACATTTCACAACCCCCGGACGAGATCTGGCTGCCGGTCGCTCTGCGCGAAAAATCTCTGCTGGAAGACTGGTTGGCCTACCATTTTCACCGTACTGTTCGGGTATGGAATGCGGACGAACTGTCCGCAGCGGATCGCGATCGTCTGCGATGGGCGCAACGTAACGCGGCCGAATTGCATGCACGTGCCGTGGCCGCGGGAACTGCGGAATCCCCGGAGGACGCACTGCATGCGCTCAAACACCTGCTGCACCTTCCCACGCTCCCATACCGTATTGAAGCGTTCGATATTTCCAATATCCAGGGACAGTGGAACGTCGCCGGTATGGTGGTCTTTGAAGGCGGCCGTCCGTACCGGACTCACTATCGACGATTTCGGATCCGCACTGTGCGCGGTGCAGACGATTACGCCTGCATGTACGAAGCCGTATACCGACGGCTGACGGGATCCCTGCGGACACAGATGCCGCTGCCGGATCTCGTTCTGATCGACGGCGGCAAAGGTCAACTGAACGCGGCACGCCAGGCGGCAAAAGACGCGGGCCTCCCCGATCTGCCGATGATCGCACTGGCAAAACGCGAGGAAGTCATCTTTTTACCGGAACGTCGTGAAGGGATTCGCCTGGAACGACACGCGTCGGCACTCCGGCTTGTCCAGCAGATCCGCGATGAGGCCCACCGCTGGGCCGTCCGGTACTATCGAAAACTGCACCGTAAAGCCGATCTGCAGATGGAACTGACCCGAATTCCGGGTATCGGTCCCCGGCTGGCGCGCCGCCTGCTGGACCGATTCGGGACGCTGGAACGGATCCGTGCGGCTGATCCGGAAGAACTCGCACGTGTGATCGGCGCGAAACGGGCCGCTCGTGTGCATGCATGGCTGCACCGCCGGGAAGTGCAGCAAAATGAAGAACCGGGCAGAGATGGATGAATGCGATTTCAAGCGGGTCAAGCAGACGATGTGCCTTCGCGGATTTCCCGGCGCGTCCGCTCTCCTTCCGCCACAATGAGATCGGCAATATAGGATAAGGTCTTTTGCGTATTTTCGTGCATGGTTTCAAGCAGCATCACCACATCCCGATGGTTCTGTTCCATACGGGTATCCATCCGCTGAAGCAATTGCACCACATCTCGATGGCTCTGTTCCATGCGGTCGTCCATCCGCCGGAGCAGTTCCATGACATCCTGATGGTTTCGTTCCACCCGGTCGTCCATCCGCTGAAGCAATTGCATCACACCTCGATGGTTCTGTTCCATGCGGTCATCCATTCGCCGGAGCAGTTCCACGACGTCCTGATGGTTTCGTTCCACCCGGTCGTCCATCCGCTGAAGCAATTGCATCACAC
>CAZIRO010000107.1:0-4270 GCA_964541595.1 uncultured Acidobacteriota bacterium | reverse complement strand
CTCGATGGTTCTGTTCCATGCGGTGATGCATCTGACGAAGTAACGCTTTCATCCAGCGCCCATTCTGCCACGCGATCAAAGTCAGTACGATCGAGAAAAACGTCACCGCAACACCAAAGATTTCCACCCCTTACCTCCGATAATACAGACCAGTCACCCGCAATATAATATGCGCTGTAACTTCTTTCAATTGTGTGCACCTGAGATCGAGACAGGCGATGGGACAGGGGGACCACCGGATCCATCAGGTGTGCCGGTGGCGACCGGTCTCAGGTCTGTTATGTTAATGTTATGTTAAAATGGTAGCTGGGGTCAGGTGGCGGGGCTTCCCGGGCACTTCCCTTCCGTCAATTCCTGCATCGCCTCACGTCACTTCTCCCCACGTTACTTCCTGCGTTACTCCTCCCTTTACTGAAATCGGGAGGGAAATGGGACACGGAACGGTCCATGTTGGCAGCGGCATATCGATTCCGCTACGCATGTCATTCTCCGATCCCGGACACCCGGGACCTGCCATCCGATCCCTAATCCCTATTTCCTTCCAGACGCTGTTGCCATCGGGTCTGGCAGATCCGGACGGCCGCATGGAATTGTTGCAGATCCTTCCAATTCGGGGGACCAAACCGGACACGATACAGCATCTGCACAGCCGTTCGCACTTCCGTCCAGATGGGTGCCACCCGTGGACGCACCCGGTTCAGGTACTCATAAAGCGTTTCATACGGATACCGTGGACCGAACTGGGCATACAACCACCGTAAAAACCGGGATGCCGCCCGCGCGGTTTCGGGGACACGCCGTCGACCGGTCCGCAGGCCATCACCCGATCGCCGCATCCGATAGAAGATCTTGCGTAACCCCGCCCAGACACCCACGCCCAGTATCATGACACCGACCGCACCTATCAGGAGCACACCAGGTGATACCGCACGTAACCATTCACGCACATCCCCGAACAGTTGCACGATTTCCCGCGCCAGACGGTACTGATGCGTGAGCGAGAACAGCACGACGTTCTGGTCCCACCAGAGTGCAAACTCCATCCGCCATTGCTGCAGTCGTTGCCACCACGTGTGCCATGCCAGGAAGGATCCCGTATCCGGCGGTGTCGGGTCCATGGCCACCCACACCTGCCGGCGTTCGTCCCAGACCTCCACCCACGCATGTGCATCCGCATTGCGCACGGCGATCACATTGCGGCCGCCCAGGTTCAGCACCTCGCCACCCTGGAATCCGACCACGACCCGTGCGGGAATGCCCAGGCTACGGAGCATCAGGGTCATTGCTGTGGCGAAATATTCACAGTGCCCCGCACGCCGCTCCGTCAGGAACACCTGCACGGGATCGGGCGTATCACCGGGGAGTGACTGTGTCGTATATCGAAAACGCGCACGAAAGATCGTCGTGATCCGGCGCGCCCGTTCTATGGGATCTGTGATCCCCCGGGTCCAGGTCGTGGCCAGCCGGGGCACTGCGGGACTCAACCGTTCCGGCAGAGACAGGAACCACTCCACACGTTCGTTTGGATCGGGCTGGATCACGTATGGACTGTCCGGATGAGGCAGTTCTATTGAACGCACGGAATACCATCGTGCATTCGAAAAGAACCCATATCCCGGTCGAATCGTAAACTCCAGGATCGCACGGGAACGCCGAATCGGTTGCACCGATATCGGCTGAAAGAGGTGCACGATCGTCGGATGACCCACCCGGACCCACACGTCCTGACGCCAGATCCGTCCATGCCGGGGACGCGCCTGCCGCGGGATCAACCAGCCAGCGTGATATACCGGCAATACATCTGTCACCGGCGGCAGCACGTGCCAGGTCCGGCCGTCGAAGTCGCCCAGGACGTGTGCACGCCAGTACAGCGTTTGCGGTGCGGGATGGGACGGTTCCAGCATCACGTGAAAGGCGACCGAAGGATCCTGTTTCAGGCGGGTAACGCCGTCCAGATCGATATTTTCGGAATACCGCGCCTGTGCGCCCCCGGACCACAACCGGGGATCCTGCACGTAAAACCATCCGAGCGTATACCTCGGCATCAGGAGGAACAGCACCGCTCCGACAACGATCACGAACCCGGTAGTACCCATCACCCAGGGCCACAGACGACCGATCCGCTCATCCGGTTCTCCGCTGCGCAACACCTGAAACGCGATGAGCGCCCAGATGAACGCCGGGATGGCCAGCAGGGAAACCGCCAGAAAATAAGCGTCGTTGTTCAATGACCCGATGAGCATCCACATGGCGAAACACAGTCCGAGCCGCTGGGCGACGATCCGCGGAGTGGAGGGCACGTACCCGCGGGCCAGAATAAGAAACATCACCAGATGGGTCAGCGCAACGCCGATGTGCCGGGAGATCCACAGCAGGTCGATCCAGAAGAGCACCAGGTACCCGACACTTGCAATCTCCCAGATCACGGGCCGGGCGAACACCGAACGCCGGATCAGCGGTGCCAGGAGGATCCCGACCGGCATGATCCAGGCCACCGGAGAAACCCGTGCCCAGACGTACCCCAGTGCGACGACCGCAACGGGCAACCAGAGAATGATCTCCAGCACGGTGGCTGGCTCAAACCGATACCGTAACACCGTCATGGATTCGGGTCTCCGCATCCAGGGTTTCGGCCCGGATCCAGATCCACGGTTCTCCAGGTGGCGGGTACCGTTCACTGCTCAACCAGAACCCCGCAGCATCCGTCCACGGAAGGCCATCCACGGGTGTCGCAACCGGTGTACTGACGGCCAACCACACGAGTGCCCGAATGACGTCCGTCCGTGCGTGTAACGTTCGGGTTCCCCATCCCTGGGTGGTCAACACGACGCGCCGTCCCTGGCGCTGCCACGTGGACAGCGCTGTACACATCCAGGAGAGCACAGTTTCATACAGATCCGCGGGTAACCGCCGATCGAACACGATCCACACCTGATCCTGCAACGGTCGATGCCACTGGCGCACCTGCAGGGTGCCCGTACGTGCGGAACTCGGCCAGTGGATCCAGTGGAAGGGATCTCCACTCTGGTATGTCCGCAGACTGTAAAACTCATCCGCATGAGCATGCCAGGACCGGCGCGGATGCAAATGAGCAGCGGTCCACTGTTCCCACGTATGCTGCCAGTTCGGCCACCGTGGAGGCAGCACCGGAACCTCAATATCCAGATCGATCCATCCCCACCGGTAGAACCATCCGAACGGGCCATTCGAACCGATATAGATTCGGCGCAGTCGATACCGACCCCGCCGGGGAAACTCCACATGCAGGAACACCCGACGGTACTGACCGGGCATCAACACCGCACGCTGCAGGCGGTACCCGGGACTGCGCCAGCGCCGCACGGGTCGGCCGGGACCGAGATCGGTCCACTCCAGAAAGATCTCGATCGACAGTAACGGCCAGTACCGGCTCCCGTTCTGCAGACGGATCTGCAGGTATCCGGGCTCGCGTGCCCAGATCTCCAGCGGCGGATGCACCCGTATACGAAGTCCGCGCAGCGCACGACGGGATATCTGTCCTGAGGCAATGATCGTGGCGAGGATCCATGCCGTGGCGAGGTACAGGATATTGTTGCCGGAATTGAGTCCCGCGACACCGAGCACGAGGGCAATCGCACACACGGCCCAGCCGAACCGTTCCACATGCCGGAGCCGCGTATGCCGGATCGCCAGACCGGTATCGGTTACCGTTGTTTGGCCTCTTCCCATAGACGATCCATTTCTTCCAGGGTCACCTGTTCCGGAGACAGCCCCCGGTCCTGCAGAACCCGTTCCATATACCCGTACCGTTCAATGAACTTACGATTTGCCCGTTTCAAGGCAACTTCCGGGTTCACCCGAAAGTGACGACACAGGTTAACCACGGCAAACAGCAGGTCACCGAGTTCCTCCTCGATCCGGTCAGACGCGTCGTGATGGGCGACCTGCACGAGTTCTTCCAGTTCCTCACGGACTTTTTGCACCACCGCCTGCCAGTCCGTCCAGTCGAATCCCACCTGCGCTGCTTTTCGTTGCACGACCCAGGCTTCCGCCAGAGCCGGCAATGCCGGTGAAACACTCTGCAGCCGTTCCACCACGGTCCGGTGCCCCCGTTCCCGGGCTTTCATGGTTTCCCAGTTCTGCAGGACCTGTTCCGGCGTATCGGCAGTCGCGTTTCCGAACACGTGTGGATGGCGACGGCGCAGTTTTTCCGTCAGGTGGTGCGCCACTTCCGCGATCGAGAAGTGCCCCTCTTCTTCATAAATGCGGGCGAGAAAGACAACCTGCAACA
>CAZIRO010000106.1:0-10105 GCA_964541595.1 uncultured Acidobacteriota bacterium | reverse complement strand
CTGGGATGCAGGGATTCGAACCCCGACCCTGGGGTCCAGAGCCCCATGTCCTGCCGTTAGACGACATCCCAGCCCCTTCGCCTGTTATTATAATCCATTTCTCCCGGGACGCAATGGACGTCTCTCCGGGATCGGGACAGGCAATGGGACACCGTGGGTCCCCATGCGGTCATGCGCTATCCCCAGCCCATGCGATGCCCCGTCTCCTGTCTTCCGTCTCCCGTCCCGGATACCGGACACCTGATACCTGGGACCCGACACCTGGGACCCGACACCTGGGACCTGACACCTGACACCCGACACCCGGCATCGACCGGGCCATCCGCCCACCTGTGGACCCGACGCATCCCCTGCCCCATTGCTGGTCCCGATCACAGGACCCATCCCTTGCACACCGCACGCTGCAGGCATACTATTGAGCAGAATGCACCGTGATGGGTCAGGTGGCCATTCCATTCCGGGGGCTGGACACCCATGACCCGGTCAGACCGCGTCCCCCGCTGCATGAGCACACAGCATCCGGACAACGCCACCGTACCGTTTTTCGTCGACGGTCCCGTGATGGACGGCGTGGACGAGATCCGGGAAGCGTACTATGCATTTTCGCATCTGGGATGCGATGAACAGATGTGGGATTTCGAGGGAAAAGAAGTCGACGAGTTTGTGGTCGAAAAGTTGTTCTCCACGTATGCCGGTTTCTTCCGCACGCACGTTCTCGGCAAAGACATGCGGTTGACCCCACGCGCACCGAATCCTTCCGTTGAAAAGGGCGGGGGCAAGATCCTGCTGGAGGTATTGCACTGGATCACCCGCACGTACGATGTCGCCTCGCTGTTTTACGGGAATCACGTCCATCCGCCGATCTCCGAGATCATTTTGCCGATGACCACTTCAGCGACCGAACTCGATCGGATCCTGCGCTATTACGAGACGTTCATCCTCGGACTGGAAGACACGGTGATCCTGCCCGGAGACCGTCCCCTCAAAGAATGGATCGGTGAGTTTCATCCGAAGCGGATTGCGATCATTCCCCTGATCGAAGACCGGGACTCCCTGCTCCGGGTCGACACCATTGTGGGCGAATATCTGCGGGACAAACAGGTACCGTACCAGCGGGTGTTCCTGGCACGATCCGATCCGGCGTTGAATTACGGCATGCTGGCTGCCGTTCTGCTGGTGAAGGTCGCACTGGCGCGACTGGACCGTCTGGAGCGACGACTCGGGATACCCATCTATCCGATCCTGGGTGCGGGCAGTGCACCGTTCCGGGGCAACCTGCGGCCGGACACGGTGGACCGCATTTTACGCGAGTATCCCAGTGTGCAGACATATACCATCCAGTCCGCATTCAAATACGACCATCCGGCGACCACTGTGGTACAGGCGATTCAGACACTGCGTGCCACGCCGCGCGGTCCGGCACACGCGATCGATGCGGAAACCGCGATCGTCGATCTCATCGACCGTATCGCGACCTGTTATCAGGCACAGGTACGTGTCCTTGCACCCGTCGTCAACCTCCTCGCATCGCACGTACCCCGCCGGCGGATGCGGCGCCTGCACATCGGTCTGTTCGGATACAGCCGGAACGTCGGCGGCATTCGTCTGCCGCGGGCGATCACATACTGCGCGGCACTGTATTCCGTCGGACTGCCGCCGGAACTGCTCGGGCTGGCGCACCTGCAACGGACGGATCTGGCACTGATCCGCACGGTATACCCCGGTTTTGAGCACGACCTGCATGACGCCGTACGGTACTTCAATCCACGTGCACTGGACGTGCTGTTCCCCGATCTGACGGACGATGTGCAGGCCGTGTTCACGCTGTTCGATCTCGATCCGGAACCGGATCCGGACCACCGCGACATCACCACGGACGTGATCCGGCAGATTGCGGCGGGAAACGGCGAAGACACCGGGGACCTCATCTTACAGGCGGCGTGGGTCCGGCGGTTTCTGGGATAGTGCACCGTCCGGACTCATCCTGCGAAACGAACCATCAAATGGAGTACCCCGAACGTCACCGCGCCGGCAACGACATCGTCCAGCATGACCCCGATTCCGTGCGGAAAACGTTCCAGCCGATCAATCCCGAACGGTTTGACGATGTCGAGGAAACGAAACAGGACAAACGCCGCCATCATCCAGGGCCATGCCAGCGGCAGACCGAGCAGTGCCAGCCACTGGCCGCTCCATTCATCAATGACGATGAACGACGGGTCGTCCGTCTGTAAGCGCCGTTCACATATGGCCGAACTGTACACGCCGATGAGGGTCACGGCCATCCACAGTCCCCACTGGATGCCGATTGGCAACCGGTGCAGGAGTACGATATGCAGGAGCACCGTCAGACCACTTGCCAGGGTCCCCGGCATGAACGTAAAAAACCCGACCATCCCCATGGACGCCACCCACACCCAGGGCCGATCTGCACCGAGCAACGGCGCGATCGACGCATACTTCCGGGGACCCCGCAGACCCCACGACCGTCGCATCAACGTGTATCCTCCGGATCGACTGCCGGGAGCGGCCGGGGCGTCCACCCGTACCGCGCAAAGTACCGGTCCGTCTCCCGAACGATCATGCCGCTCAATCCGATCAGTCCGATCAGATTTGGCAGGGCCATCAGCCCGTTCATGACGTCCGAAAGCGTCCAGACGAATGTCAAACTGCGTACAGTACCGAAGAACGCGGCGAGCACGAACAGCATGCGGTACGGCAGGACAGCACGAATGCCGAGCAAATATTCGATACTCTTTTCCCCGTAATAACTCCATCCCAGGATGGTGGAAAACGCGAACATCGCCAGGCTGACGGACACGAGCCAGTGTCCCCACGCGCCGGGTAATCCGGTTCGAAACGCATGCTGCGTGAGGGGAGCGCCGTTCAGACCCGTGGTCCAGGCACCGGTCGTGAGAATCACAAGACCGGTCATCGTACAGACCACGATGGTATCGATAAACGTCTGGGTCATCGACACCATGGCCTGACGGACGGGCTCGCGTGTCTGGGCAGCAGCAGCTGCAATCCCGGCCGAGCCCAGTCCCGATTCGTTGGAAAAGATCCCCCGGGCCACACCCCAGCGGACCGCCTGAGCCACTGCCGCGCCCGCAAACCCGCCGATCGCTGCGGTACCCTGAAATGCACCGGTAAAAATGGCCGCGAGTGCGTCCGGAACGCGGTCCAGATGCAGGAGAATGATCAGCCCGGACCCGCCCATATACGCGAGGATCATGAACGGAACGAAATACCCCGTAAACTGCCCGATTGAACGAATGCCCCCGAGGATGACCGCTGCGGTCGCCGTGGCAATGATCACACCGCTCACCCACATCGGAATCCCGAACGAATGGCGTAACGCATCGGCCACGGAGTTCGACTGCACCATATTGCCGATACCGAACGCGGCGACTGCCGCAAAAACCGCGAACAGCGTCCCCAGCACACGCCCGATGGGATGGGGAATCCCCCGCGAGAGGTAATACATCGGACCGCCGGATTGTTCACCCCGCGCGTCCGTCGTTCGATACCGCACAGACAACAGGGCTTCCGAATATTTCGTGGCCATGCCGACCAGACCGGTGACCCACATCCAGAACATCGCTCCCGGACCCCCGAGAGCGATGGCCGTCGCCACGCCGACGATGTTTCCGGTCCCCACGGTGGCGGCCAGTGCGGTCATCAGTGCCTGGAAATGGGAAATGTCGCCCTCCGCACCGGGTTCTTTCCGGACGATCAACGCAAGATACAGAGAATGCCACAGTGCCCGGAACTGGAATCCCCGTAACCGCACGGTCAGATACAACCCCGTCAGTAACAACAGCGGAACGAGCAGATACGGTCCCCAGACAAAATCGGCGACGCGTTGAATCCACGTCGTTACCGCCATGACCGCCTCCCCACAGGCGTGTATCCGTATATGCTGTCCAGGTGGTTCATTTCCGAAGTGACATGAAATGACAAGGGGGAAAAGGAACGCGGGTGCGATGCACACACCGGAATGGTTGCGTCATTTCCCGCCGCTTTCCCCCTCGGGATGCTCCGGAAACAGCATGTGCGATCCGGTATATCGACCGGCCGCAACCGCTTCCAGAAAGAGCCGATAATAGTTCGCCGTCGTGCGCGGATATTCTCGCCAGCCGAAACGGTCAATGGCACGTTCGATCGCATCCGGCGGACCCTCGAGCTCGACAAACGTTCCGATCGGCGTCTCATCGACCGTGATGTGCAGATCGTCCCCCATCGTGTATTCCGTCCGGTATTTCTGATACCGAAACCAGACCCGATACCCGAGCCGTTCCAGAATCCGTTGCATGACCGTAAAATCCCCGACCATGACTTCCCATTCTTCCCGGACTTTGTATTGCGACGTACCGGTGGTCGGACCCTTCCAGGTCAGGGTCACCCGCGGTCCGAAACGACGCAACCGCAGAAGTTCATGCCGCTGTTGTAAACGACCGTCCGGGGTGTCCCACAACCAGTTGTCCTCAAATGTCCGGGGCGTGCGCAGCGCCCATCCGTGTTGCGCACAGGTGGCCACAATGACTGTCTGTGGAACGATGACTTTGATTTCCGTTTCGATCGCCATCAGTGCCAGGGATGGGTGCGGTGAAATTCAATGATACGGTCGAGGATTTCATCGATATGATACCGCGGGGTATACCCGATCCAGGTACGGATCTTCGTCAGATCTGGCACCCGGCGCATCATGTCCTCATATCCGGGGCCGTACGCCTGATCATAGGGAATTTTCACGATCGGGGACCGACTACCCGTTTTTTCTTTGATCTTATGCGCAAGATCGATGATCCGGATCTCTTCGTCCGATCCGACGTTGAAGATCTCGCCCTCGCTCTTCGGGTGTTCCATCAACCGGACCAGCGCTTCCACAGCGTCTGCGACATAGGCAAAACAGCGCGTCTGTTCGCCCGTACCGAATACTGTAATCGACTGTCCGGTCAGCGCCTGTTTCACGAATGTCGGGATCACCATCCCGTACCGACCGGTCTGGCGCGGTCCCACGATATTGAACAGGCGTGCGATCACGACCGGCGTGCCCCGTTCCTGATGGTAAGCCAGCGCGAGAAACTCATCGAGTGCCTTGGACGCCGCATACGCCCAGCGGCGGACTGTCGTCGGGCCGTAAATCCGGGTGCTGTCCTCACGTAGCGGAAAATGGTTGTGACTGCCGTAAACCTCGGACGTCGAAGCGATCAGCGTCTTTTTATGAAACTTGCTGGCGTATTTCAGCACGATCTCCGTACCGAACGTGTTGATCTCCAGGGTATCGACCGGGCGTTCCATGATGAGCCGCACCCCGACCGCTGCCGCCAGATGATAGACATGATCCACATTCCGCACGAGTTCCGCGATGAGCGGTTCCTCCCGAATATCGGCAACGATCAGCTGGAACCGCGCATGATGCCGCAGGCGATCGACGTTGTGGATGCGGCCGGTACTGAGATTGTCCAGGCAAACGACCTCATGTCCCTGATCGATCAGGTATTCACAGAGATGCGATCCGATAAACCCGGCACCGCCGGTGACCAGAATGCGCATGCGACGGTTCTCCGCCGGACGCCTGATCCGGGTGGATTATTGCAACACTTTCCCGTCCAGATTTTCCGGGATCGGCAACCCCATGGCGTGCAGGATGGTCGGCATGATATCGACAATGCGGGGTGCCTCCGCGCGGATCTTCCAGCTGGCAAAGAATATTCCCTTGACAAAAGACGGTTCCGTGGAACAGTGGTCCGCGCTCCAGTTGCGCAGGTTGTCTTCCATGATTTCGGCGCCCACGTGGCCGAGTGTGGACTGCCAGGAGACCCGAAAATCCGGATTGTGCGCGACACGCAGATCGGGAACGAGATCCGGATCGAACCCGGAGGGATACATTTCCTCCCGGGTGTATACTTTATACACCGGCCGTTTGCCGGTCACGGGATCCACGTAGCGTTCCAGGCCCTCGATAATCGCCCTGCGTACGGCCTCGTACTCTTCACCGGGTGCGACCGCGCCCTGAGGTTCCCGTCCCTTCAGGTTGATGTAAATGGGTCCCAGTCCGATGGCATAGGCCTTCGTCTGTGACCAGTCGACATGTTCAAAAAATTCTCCCTCGACGAAGAGGTCCTCCAGTGTTTTCATTTCCGTGGTCGTCACGTCCCGGAGTTTCATAAACCCGTTACGCACGAGCCAGGTGTTGTAGTTCATCCCGCGGCGAAACGATTGAAACCCGTGATCGGACACGACGATAATGCGTGTTCCGGGAGGCGCCAGGCGCATGGCCTCGCCCACGATCTCGTCCATGACTTCATACGCACGTTCGATCTCACGGGCATACCGCTGCGCCCGTTTCGGGTCATACATCGGATGTTCCGGATCGATGAGACGCCAGAGGATGTGCTGGACCCGATCTGTGAACGAATATACCTGAATGTACAGGTCCCAATCGTTTTTCGGGATCAGGGTCCGCATGATCTCCCGGTACTTGTTCACCGTGAAATATACGTCCTGCAGGAAGTGGTCCTCATCGGACAGTCCGGAGGATATCGTCCACGTATCGATGGCCCATCCCATGGTCTTGAACAGACCCACCTGCCGAAATAGCCATTCCGACCAGTCCGGGGGCCAGGAAAACGGAATCGGATGGCTCTCCGGATGAAAATGTAACGGCGATAGATACAACCGGAAGAACGGATCGGTCGACAGCAGATAAAACCGTCCGATGGCCTTGATGCGTACGATGGGGGTGATCCGGAATGTGAACACGAACCAGTCGGACCATTCGCCCACTCGCAGCGTGGCCGTCTGGTTGCGGTACGTGATTGTTACCTGTTGCCGATCCAGATCAAGACGGAGTTTCAGCGGTTCGCGGATCTGAATGGGCAGCCCCCGCCGTTTGAGATACTCCCGACAACTCCGCTGCCGGGTGTCACAATACAGTTTGTTTCGCGGTCCCCAGACGACCGTATCGATCTCCGCCGTTGCATTGACAATATCGATGAGTTCGATCTTCAAACTGAAATCGTTCGCACGGGCGAGCAAACTCGCGTCGTCCGTATAAATGGTCGGCTGTCCGATCGTTCCGCGAATATCGGGTACGCCCAGACCGGACAGCATATTGCCGTGGGCCATCGCATCGGCCGGAAACGTCGTTGGATAGCGTACGACCTTGACCCGGTACCCCTGGGCGTCGACATACTTCCATATGGTCAGTCCATGGCGATGATTCACCGCGCGTGGGAGCCGTTCCGGAAGGGTCCTGTGCGCGACCCAGCCGACGAGGAGCCCCCCGACCAGCGCCACTACCCCACCAGTCACCAGACCGGGTTTCCATCCCCGGCGACGCTTCCGGATCCATACAGCGAACAGTCCGAGCACCAGACCGGCCCCGCCGCCAAACACCCAGGCATTGTTCTTCCCCAGAAGGAACGGTCGTCCGGATTCTTCAAGAAGCGCAAACGTGGGAAAATACGACCGCCGATCGCGTTTCAGGAAATCAAAAATCCCCGTGCGTCCGGGCAATAACCCGGTGGCCATGGAAGACCACGACACGGGTGTCTGCGGGGGATTGGTCGGCAGCAACTTGCGAAACGTCCCCTGCCGGGCGAGTTTTGCCAGATGGGGCAGTCGTCCCTCGCGCATGAGCCGTTCGACCATATTGCCGTCCGCACCGTCAAATCCCAGGACGAGTACCTTTGTCACCGGGGGCTGTGCGCGGGATCGGGTACCGAACACCCCGCCGAGATGTATACTGACAACGACTGCAATGCTCAGGAACACGGTGCTCCATACCATGCGTTTTCGATGCATGACCACCTCTGTTTTCGTGCTGGAATATCTTCGGATGTCAATGAGGCTTCTATTTTAGAAACGCTCCTGACATTCTGCAACCAGCGCCCGGATGATGGTCAACAACCGCTGATGGAACTCCCCGTCGGAGTCGGGATTGATATGCCACCGCTTGATAAGAAACGCAACCCCCCTGAGATCGGGACAGGCCATGGGACATGCGCACCACCGGATCCACCGGTGTGCCGGTGGCCACCGGTCTCAGGTCCCGGGGGTCGGGTCCCAGGTGTCAGGTCCCGGATGTCAGGTGTCGGGTGTCAGGTGTCAGGTATCCGGGACGGGAGACGGAAGACAGGGGACGGAGCATCGCATGGGCTGGGGATCGCGCATGACCGCATGGGCACCCACGGTGTCCCATTTCCCTGTCCCGATTCCGGATCGGACGGCTTGACGGAGTAATCATATCGAAATATAACTATTAGGATATCTGTATATGGAGGAGATCGTGCAGAAACTGCTCGTCGCTATGGAACCGGAGCTGATGGAAACCCTGCGGTCGCGTGCGGCGGAGGAGGGCGTGCCGATGGCTGAGATCGTCCGCAGGGCGCTTTCCGAGTACTTCCGGAGGACCGACGACCGCTGGGAACGGGCGCTCCGCATCGTGGGAAAATACGCCTCGGGCGCCAGCGACGTCTCCGAGCAGCACGACCGCTACCTGGAAGAGGCCTATGCGGAATAGGGTCTTTGTCGACACGTCCGCGTGGTACGCGCTTCTCGATAGGGACGACGCCCACCACGGAGATGCCGTCGGCATCCTGTGGCGGCTCCGGGAGGAGGGGATGTGGCTCGTCACGCACGACTACGTCGTTGTGGAAACCATTGCGCTCGTGCAGCGGAGGCTCGGGGTACCGGCAGTTCGGGATTTTGTGACCGCGCTGCTGCTGCTCGCGGAGGTCGTCAGGGT
The DNA here is from genome assembly GCA_964541595.1 of uncultured Acidobacteriota bacterium. Lineage (GTDB taxonomy): Bacteria > Acidobacteriota > HRBIN11 > HRBIN11 > HRBIN11 > CAZIRO01. Next base: position 1,350 of record CAZIRO010000106.1, on the reverse strand, counting down.
CGGTCCGGAGGTGCTGGACGCGGCCGTTTCGGCGCTTCTCGGGGCGGGCCGGCGGGACGTGAGTCCGGTCGACTGGGTGAGCTTCGAGGTGATGCGGCGGGGCGGCATCCACCGGGCGTTCGCCTTCGACGAGGACTTCGGACGGTACGGATTCGAGACCGTCCGCGCGGACGGGGAAGGTGAGCCGTGATCCGTGAGGAATTTTTACGTCTGCTACGCGGGGACGAGGCGTTCCGGGAGGAGGTCCGCAGGCAGCTGCTGGACCGGTGACGGGATCCGCCGGCACATCCCGGCGGGCGGCGGTGTGCGGACGGCGGAGCGGGCCGCGTTCCTCCAGGCGGTGCGGTTTTCAATAATGGAAAACCGTCCGGGGATGGTGCGATGGGCATCTTGACGACGAACGTCGGCGGGCCTAACCTGATTACACCCACATATGATGGAGGTGTATTATGGCGTACTACCGGGCACAGGTCCTGCTCGACCCCGAACAGCACGCGCGTCTCCGCAGAATCGCAGAGGCCCGTGGCGTCAGCATTTCCGAGGTCGTCCGGGAGATCGTCGACATCGGCTTGGAGCACATCGAACGGGAGCGGGACGCCCGCCTCCGGGCGCTGGACGATCTCGCACGGCTGGGGGATGCCCTGGAGCGTGCGGTCGGTCGGATTCCCGCGGACATCGTACGGTCGGTCCGGGAGGAACGGGACGCGCGGCTGCACGAAATCGTGCGCGGGGGTGACGAATGACGGCGGTGGTGGTGGACACGGGTGTGGTCGTCGGACTGTTTCTGCGGGTACCCGGATGGCGGGTATCCAGGGAGCGGTTGCGCGGATGGATTGCCGAGGGAACGCCGGTGCATGCGCCGGCGCTTCTGCCCTACGAGGTCGCGTCGGTGCTGAGAAAAATCGTCCGGATGGGTCGGGAACGTGGGAACATCGCGGTGAACGAGGGGGAGGCGATGCGGATCGCGGAACGGCTGTTCGACCTCGGGATCCGGTTCGCGGAGCCGACGGCCGAACTGCTCGGGCGGTCCCTGGTGTGGGCGCGGCGGCTGGATCAGGCGCAGGCGTATGATGCACAGTTCGTGGCGCTGGCGGAGATGCTGGATGCAGAATTCTGGACCGCCGACGGCCGGCTGGCGCGGCGGCTGCTTCAGGTGGGATTTCCGAACGTCCGCTCCGTGCTGGATCGGGAATAGTGCGCGTACCCTCCCCTCCCGCACGGGTATCGGAACGGGGCGCCCGCACGGGAGGGGGATGACGCGGGGAACGGATGGAACCCGACGTAGCGGGATGGAAGGAGAAACGGCCATGGTGGTACGGAGGGTGCTTTCCGCTCTCGCGCCGGCGGCGG
>CAZIRO010000105.1:5323-10228 GCA_964541595.1 uncultured Acidobacteriota bacterium | reverse complement strand
GGACAACGATCTGTGGAATTTACGGATTTCCGCTACAGATGAGGAAATCGTGGAACTACGACCGGATCTCAGACACCGGGATCAGGACAGGCAATGGGACAGGGGATGTCCCAATGGACCCCGCGATAACCCGTCACCCAGGATGCGTTGCCACCTGACACCTGGGACCCGGGACCGGAGACCGGTGGCCACCGGCACACCGGTGGATCCGGTGGTGCGCATGTCCCATGGCCTGTCCCGATCCCAAAGAAAAACACTTGCAAATCGGGGTACCCATCCTGTACATTGAGAAGACGCACAATGTCCTTGAGGGAACTTACCCATGGAACGTGTGGACCACTATGTGGTCATCCAGTCGATTTACGAATGGGGCTGGGGCACGGCACACATTGCCGTCGACGCCCCGGACGGTCAGCCACAACGTGTGGTCTGGTGGGTGCGTCTCGCTGATGTTCTCCCCTGGGACGATCCCCAGTTTGTATCGACACTCGATCGGGTGTTGCACACCCTGCGGCAACGCATCTCCGATCCGATGATCGCCCTGCCGGAATGCTGGCAGTTGCAACACACGCCCCGCTATTTCGTATTCCGTCCAATCGCCGGGAAGAACTTCCCCGAGGTCCTGCAGGCCGCGCGGGATCAGTATTTACCGATCAGTATCGATCAGGCACTGGCATTGACCAATCAACTGACCACCGCCCTGCAGATGGTGCATGAAACCGAACTGGACGGCCATCCGGCATTTCACGGGATGCTCACGCCCACACAGCTATTCATCACCTACGAAGGCCAGATTTGCCTGATCTTGCCTGGGATCGCCCCTGCTCTGGCCGTGTGTGACCATCCGATTCCCCTGCATATGCGGGACCAACTCGGTATTCACCTGGCGCCCGAACAGCGTGTGGGAGAAACGGCCGGGTCCACGGTTTCCGACCTGTACAGCACAGCGCTGCTCATTCTGGACATCCTGACGAACCAGATCATCCGGGATCTGCCGCCGGACGTGCAGTCCTGGCTCATCGAGCAACGCATTCATCTGCGATCCGGCGAAACCGTTCACCTGCCGGAGGACCTGCAGATCCCCTTCCTGCAGGCGTTGCATGCGCACCCGGACAGCCGTCCCCGGGATATTCGGGCACTGAAAGAACCTCTGGATGAGAAGGCCTTTTCGGGAGAATACGAATCGACCACATTCAATCTGGCGTTCTACATGAACAGCCTGTTTCGCAATGATCCGGACAAGGAACAGAAGTACCATGCTTCTCTTTTGCAGCAGGATTACAGCCCGCTGTTTATCACCGTTCCCGCGGAAGCACCGACAATGATCGCATCCGAAGATGCTACGCCGTCCCAGGAAACCGAAGTGGTCGTGCTGGAAGAGTCCCAGGCGACGCAACCCTTACCGGCTGCGGAAGAGACCGTATACGCCACTCGACCGGAAAGTCCACCATCGCGTCGTTTCCCCACACTTCCCATTGCCGTTGCGCTGGTCATTGTCATTCTCGGCGCGGGGTTTGTCATTTTTCTGCAACGGCGTACGACACCCCCTGCGCAAATGGTGCCGCAAACCAATCCGGCGGAGGTCCAGCGCCTGCGGGCAGAACTACGGCGCAACCAGCAGATGATCACGCATCTGCAGAACACCATTCAGCGGTTGCAGCACATCATCGAACAGCAGCAACAGGCCGTGCAGACCACGCCCGAACAGGACGAGGTTCTGCGGGCGCAACTGGAACAGATCCGGCAACTCCAGGCCCAGATGCGGGAGCTTGTGCAGAAAAACCGGGAACTCGAACGCCGACTCCAGCAACGTACACCCCCTGTCCCGCCGCCAACCACGCCACCCGTAGAGTCCGCGCAACCCCGGACACCACCCGCACCGGAAGCAGAGTCCGCGCCCGTGCCGTCCGACACAACGTCCGAACCCCCCGCTCCCCCGGCACCCGTATCCGAATCCGAACTGCCAGAATCGCCTCCTGCCGCTGAAACCACTCCGGCGGCCGTAGCGGAACCCACGAGTGCCCCATCGGAAGAACCCCCGACCGCGCAGACCGAATCGGCCGTAGCGGAACCCGCACCGGCGGCTGTACCCGAAACCGAGGCCGAACAAACGTTACCGCCGGCGGAATCTGCACCACCCCCTGCGCCTGCTCCCCCGCCGGCACCGCCTTTACAGGAACCGGAATTCTACATCGAACCGCAACTGGATGAGCCCATTCGCTACCGGGGTACCTGTGTGGTGCGGGATCCGCGGCTGCGATTTGTCGTCCGGAATTACGGCGAACAAACGGTCATCGGTCAGATCTACCTGGCACCGGACGGGCGCCCGCTCAAAGTTCAAATCCTGCGGGCGAAAATCGATGTGGCGGCAGACATCGCCCGGAACACCTGGATGCGCTGCCGGTACACCATACCGAAACATCAGGGTGTTCCCGTACGGGCGGTGATTACGCGTACGCTGCGGTTCGTGTTGCGATAGACCAGCTCGGAAATATTTATTTCGGCGAGGCAGAACCATGGCGGAAGAACGGCCACCGATCATCACACTATTGACGGATTTCGGGTTACAGGACCATTTTGTTGCCGCCATGAAGGGGGTGATCTATTCGATCTGCCCGCATGCACATGTGGTGGATATGACCCACCTGATCCCGCCGCAGGACATCGTTGGTGCCGCATTCACGCTGGCTGCCGCGTACCCCTATTTCCCCCGGTGGACGGTGCACGTCGTCGTGGTGGATCCCGGCGTCGGGTCCGCACGGCGTCCCCTGCTCGTTGTCGGTGATCAGCACTATTTCGTCGGCCCGGACAACGGCGTGTTCTCGCTGGTATACGAACGGGAACCCTATCTTCGGGTATACCACCTGACGGAGGAACACCTCTTTCGTTCGGAAGTCTCTGCGACGTTTCACGGTCGGGACATCTTTGCACCGGTGGCCGCCTGGCTCGCCCGGGGGATTGAACCTGCGCATATGGGTCAACTGATCGACGATTACGTGCATCTCAAGTTTCCCAAACCCCGCCAGAAAGCCCCCAACGTGTATCAGGGTGTCGTGTTGCACATTGACCGGTTCGGCAACCTGATCACGAACTTCTCCCGGGAATTCCTGATCGACCTTCTCGGTGAAGACCTGCGCCGGCCCTGTCAGGTGATCCTGCAACAACACCGCATTTCCGGGCTCCAGCGCACATTCAGCGATGTCGACCGTGGCCAGCCGGTGGTGTATCTGGGGAGCGCCGGATATCTGGAGATCGCGATCAACGCAGGCAATGCCGCACGTCAGATGAATGCCGCGCGCGGCACGGCCGTCACTTTAATCGTTGCACCCGCCGCTTCGACACCGTAATGGATCCGAATAACCTCTCGCGGTGTGCCCGGTCACACCGGAGACGGATTTCGGGTCCATGATACGGATTGCCTTCGACATCAGCACTGTACGCGGCCGCATGACGGGTGTCGGGCTGGTGGCCTATCACCTGTGGCGTGCGTTATACCGGCGACCGGAGATCGCACTGGTTCCCATCGCGCCGGAGTTCATGCCGGACGCATGGCCGCACGCGATCGCCATCAACGGTTACCGACCGCGATCGTTGTCCACACGTCTCGGATGGCTGCAGTTTGAAGTTCCCGCATGGATGCAGCACCATCCCGTCGATCTCGTACACTTTACAAATTTCCTCGCGCCGCTCCGTTTTCGGTATCCCTATGTGGTCCACATCCATGATCTTTCGATCTTCCGCCATGCCCATGCGCATCCGATTCACCGCCGCTGGGTATTCACCACGTGGATCCCGACCACCGTCCGGCGGGCGGTTCGGATCATCGCCGTCAGCCGATGGATGGCCCATGAAATCGGGTCCTACTTCGATCTGCCTCCCGAACGCGTGGTGACCGTATATAACGGTATCGATCCATTGTTCCGGACGTTACCCAGCCGGGTGTATCGACCCACACTCGAACGGTATCGCCTGGACACACCGTATTTCCTCATCGTCAGCGAACTTAATCCCCGGAAGAACATCGATACCGCGGTACGGGCTTTCGCGAGAATCCGTCATGCGGCGCCACATATGACACTCGTGCTTGTGGGTCCCTGGGGACTGCACGCGCGACACACGTTCGATCTCATCCGAGGGTTGCACCTTGAAGACAGGGTTCGTGTACTCGGGTATATACCCCGCCAGGATCTGGTGCACATTTTTAACGGCGCCACAGCCGTACTGTACCCCTCCCGGTATGAAGGGTTCGGACTGCCGATCCTGGAATCCCTCGCCACCGGAACGCCCGTACTCGCATCCCGCACGCCCGTGCATGAGGAAATCGGTGGACCGGGTCCCGTTTTCATCGACCCCGATGATATCGATGCGTGGGCGGAGGCGCTCGCTCATGTCGCGGACGATCCCCGACCCTTTCGCGTACAGGTCGAGCAGGCGCTCGGTCACCTCGCACAGTTCACATGGGAACGCAGTGCACAGCGGCTGCTCGAGATCTATCGTGCGATCTGCACGGAAATCGGTGCGGGACGATCCGTTCGGTGGCGTGCAGTCGAGCGACTGCCGCCCGGAACTGCATCGATGTACCGGTCGATCCGTCTGACTCTGAAATACTTTGCACTGTTCAAATACCCGATCACACTGGATGAACTCCATCGGGCCATTCCGGACGTGCTGATATCTCCGGACGCATTACGCGCCGTTCTTCATCACTCGCCACCTGCGGGGGTGGTGTATCTCGACGGATTTTACGGATTGTGCGCATCTGGCGAGGAACTGGCACACTGGATGCACCGCCGGGATCAGCGGGAACACCGATACCATATATTGTACCAGCAACACGCTCGCATCATCCGCTGGATCTGCCGTTTGCCGTATGTTCGCATGGTCGCCCTGTCTGGAGGCGCCATG
>CAZIRO010000105.1:0-5313 GCA_964541595.1 uncultured Acidobacteriota bacterium | reverse complement strand
GGACATGCGGGACATCGATCTGTTTATCATCACGCGTCCCCATCGTACCGCACTGGTGTTCTGGATGATCCGCCTGCTCGCCCGATGTACCCGCACCCACCGAACGATCTGTGCGAATTATCTCGTCGATGAAACGGCGATGGCCCTGCCGGAACGCGACTTCTACACCGGCCACCAGATCGTACATCTGCGTCCACTATGCGGATACCCGACCTATCTCCGGTTCTGGTACGCCAATCCGTGGGCGCATGCCCGATTCCCGAACGCACATCCCGTTCCTCCGGATACCCCGGACTGCCGTGCACCTTTCCGACGGGTGATCGAATGGCTGGGCACCGCATGCGGGGCCACGCTATGGAACCGCTGGGGGTGTCTGCTGCTTCGATGGCGGCTGCGATCCCGTTTGACACCGAACTCCGGGGTCCGCATTACGCCACATGTCCTGAAACTTCACGTACACGATTACCGACCCGTCATACTCGCCCGCCTGCATCGGGCGGTAATGCACGATGCAAGGGGAGCCGGGGGCGAATTGACGGGAAGCGCTGAGGGCGAAAATTGACGAGGTGCGATTCGGGCACGGCAACGGTGTGCCCCTACTTCACAATGGTACCAGGTGAACCGTTCTCTGGCACATTCAGGAAATGCATGATTACCAGTTGAGCAGATACGATATCTTGACGAACGCGTTCCACCGGCGAGACCGTTCTTCCGGTTCAGACGACCAGCGGCCGTAAAATCCCGCGTATAGCGCGGTCGCGTAATTGATCCGGTAGCGCAGCAATGATTGCACCTCCCAGGCGTTCACATGTTCCGGTCGTTGATGCGCGCGGTACCGCGGATCAAAATACCGAAACCGCTGCCACTGCACGATCTGGCGCACACCGAGTCGACGCGTGAACTGCCATTCGATCCGGAGAAACGCGATGACGGCATCCTGCAGGGGACCGGATTCCCAGAGCCGCTGATACCGTACCTGTTGAGAAATGGCCACCCGCCGGAATAGCAACCACTGCTGCCGGACACGGACGTTCAACATCTGCGCCTGCAGCGCAAGCGTATAATCCGGTGCAGTGCCGTATTCCACAAACAACTCGCCCTGAAACCATCGGGTCGGTGCCGAACGCACGAAACTCACCAGCCGGGCCGTAGGAATGTCGATGTTCTCTACCCGATCCCGCCCGAGTTCACCCCGCAGGAGTATGCTGGTCTGGCCCCCACCCCGAATAAACGTACCAACCGATACCGCACCCGTCTGCAGATCCTGACGCCGGTCCCATGTCGCATTCGCAAAGGTAAACAACGAGATCCGTTTCAACCAGCCGGAATTCGGCCAGAAAATGAACGCATTCATCAACCGCATCTGTCGGACACCCACCTGCTGAATGAATCCCGTGTCCGCGCGGAACCCCTCTGTCAGTTCCTGCCACCCGGCACGAAACTCCCAGTTCCGTCCCGGATGGTTGAACTGGAGCGCGTATCCCCACCCCTGAAACGGATCCGTCGGTTGATCGAACCGCGCAGCCGTATCCGCGGAATAGCGCGTATGCGTCCAGATCGCCTGCCCGGACAGGGTCCACGTGCGGCTCAGAAAGAGAAACGAATCGATCCCGGCCGTTCGGTTCCAGCCGTCTGCCCATTCGCGATCGGTGAGCAGAACGCCGACCATGGACTGCCGGCCGACATCGTACCGGTACCGAACGATCGTGTTCCAGGACCGGATCTCGCGTGTGGTCGAACGCGAGGTCAGCACGTCCGGAAAGATGAGCGACGTCTGGCGATCCAGCAGGTGAAGTACGGCCAGTGTATGCGGTCCGGTTTTGCCCGTAACACGCACACCGTATAGCGGATCCACAAGACGGCGGGTGTACACGACCTGCAACGGCGTCTGGAGCAGATCGGTGCGTTCCAGAAAGAATGGACGTTTCTCCGGATAGAACGGAGCGAACCGGAGGTTGCTCGTGATCTGAAATACGTCGGTTTCGACCTGACTGAAATCGGGGTTCAGGGTCGCATCCATCACCCATTGCGGAGACGGTTGAAACTTGATATCCAGGCCGGCAGCCGCATCGGACAACTGGTCCGTATACGTGGCGGCGGTGTCTTCTTCACGCTGCCGTTCATGCATCCCGCGGACATAGGGAATCCACTGCGTCAACCTGCGGGGTCGAACGGGAATGGGAACGCGGGCCTCGGGCAGCTGACAGATGAAACAGTTGCGATTGAAATCCCACGGTACCAGACTCAGGCGATACGCGAAATCGCGGGGATATTCCCGAAACGCACCGATCCGCCAGATGGCCGTTCCCTTCTGCGTGGCCACAAACCGCAGGTACCGCAGAGGGATCCGGATTTCGACGATATACCCGTCAGAATAGATCCGCGCACCCGCTTCCCACAGGAAATCGAAATTGAAATCTTCTGTCTGTTGCGGGGGACCCCGTCGGCGCTGCCGGGCACTGCCCTCGTACCGCAGGGCATCCGCCTGAATCCCGTAAGGGTTCACAAAAATCTCATAGGCATGCCGCTGGTCCCCGAAAGTGTCCAGCACCACCCACACCCGGTCATCATCCCGCAGTCGATCGCGATCAGTCAGGGTCACGCGGATCTGTTGCGGTTCCGGATCCAGCGCCACGAATGCGATCGCCAGTGCATCGTCAAGCATGATCATGAACACCCGCGTTTCCACCGGTGCCGGACGATTCTCCGCCAGACTGATTTCGTAGAGCAACGGTCGTGTCCATGCCTCGCGCCAGAACGGTTCGTCCAGGCGACCGTCGGGTTGCATGCGGCCGTGCGTCAGTGGAATCTCAAACGGCATCGTCGCCCGAACTTCGATCACCTGCGTGTCGACGTCCGCATCGGATGCGGGCAATCGGTCGAGGACGGCGCGGACCGAGTCCGGCCGGGCACTTGCGCAGTATACCTGTGGATCTTCCATCGGCAATGGACAATCGGCCGGTAGTCTGGCCCATCCGACCGCATGTCCCATGATCCATCCGATCGACCATACCGTTACGATCCATCCGCGCGTTCGCATCCTATTGACCCGACGGTATCACGTTGGGGTTCAGGGGGAATGCCTGCGTCTTCCTGTCGCATGCACGTGACCGCTGCAGCAAGCACAAAGAGACGAAATACCGTTCATTACCGGTGAACACAGACCGGGATCGGACCCCGCACCGTCTATTGTACTTTCATAACGATCGCCATCACAATGGAGTTTCCAGAAACCGGAACAGGCAGTGGGACCGGGAAACCACCGGCCACCGGCCATCTGCCACCTGCCACCCGACACCTTGGGACCTGACACCGGTGGCCACCGGCACACCGGTGGATCCGGTGATGCGCATGTCCCATTTCCCGTCCCGATCCCAGGATCCCCATGGTTGCATTTTTGTGGGAATGACGTACTTTATAATCATAAATCCACCCACCATGTGGGGGGTGCCTGTGGTCCAGCGGCTTTATCTGCTTCGGTACCCGCGCATGTGTTCCCAGATATGTCCCGCCCAATGACCCCCCTCGTCCGTGCCGTCCCCTCCATCACCCACCCGTACAATCCATACCCATGGGCTTGTACGTATGATACAACCGGTTGAATCCATGTGCATCAATCGTTCATGGAGACCGAACACACGTGCACAATGACCGAAAATACCGGCAAAACACGGTGGAGGTCTTGCATGGTCCAGGAACCGTCTCCGAATCCCGCTGCCGCACGTACGATCGACCTGCTCGGCAGCGGAGAGACCTGTACAGATGGATCGATAGACCGTGTGCGCAAGGCGCTGGACGCGCTGTCGCCCGGTCAGGTGGTTCACGTCATCGCGTATACATATGAACAGCAGTGGACGATCACCCGCTGGGCGGAACGCTGCGGCCATGCGATCGTGCGGATCGAATCCCGGGACCCGGTGGTGCACATCTGGATCCGAAAGGAATAGGTCACCGGTCCTGTATATGGCATATGGCGGGCCGATGGTCCGACAGACGCTGCCCGCCATATGCCATGTACAACACTGCAGGAAGGAGGTGGACCATGGCCGGATATGCACATCCCGAAGTACTCGTTTCGACGGAATGGGTGCAGACGCATCTCGACGATCCGAACGTGCGCATCGTGGAGGTCGATTACGACCCGAGCAGTGCCTATGAACTCGGACACATCCCCGGCGCGGTGCTCGTGGACTGGAAACGCGACATCAATCACCCGGTCAAACGGGATATCGTGGACAAACCCGGTTTTGAACAACTCAACAGCCGCCTCGGGATCACCCGGGACACCACGGTGGTACTGTACGGCGATTACCGCAACTGGTTCGCCGCTTTCGCCTTCTGGGTGTACAAACTGTACGGGCATCCGGACGTGCGGCTGATGAATGGCGGACGCCGCAAGTGGATCGAAGAAAAACGCCCGTTGACGGAAGAAGTGCCAACCGTCCCGACCACGCAGTATACGGCACCCCATGGGATCGATCTCGGGTTGCGGGCAACGTTTCCCGTAGTGTTCAATGCCCTCGGGCGCGGGGACGTCGCACTTGTCGACGTTCGTTCTCCCGCGGAATTCACCGGCGAGATCACCGCACCACCCGAATACCCCAATGAAGCCGCACAGCGCGGTGGTCACATTCCGGGTGCAGTGAATATTCCCTGGTCCAAAGCCGTACGGGATGAAGACGACACGTTCAAATCTCCGGAAGAACTGCAACAGATCTACGGCGGTCTGGGTGTCACGCCGGACAAAACGGTGATCACTTACTGCCGTATCGGTGAACGGTCTTCCGTCACGTGGTTTGTACTGAAGTACCTGCTCGGGTATCCGGTGGTGCTGAATTACGACGGATCCTGGTCCGAATGGGGGAACCTCGTCGGCGTCCCGATCGAACGATAACACAAACCCGCAAGGCGGTCCGTGCAATCCGCGCGGACCGTCTTGAGAAGGGAGGCATCGGGAAAAAGTGACATGAGGGGACGATGTATCCCGGAGAACAACCCTGTCACTTTTCTCTCGGGTCACGCCATGTTCCTTCACGTCACTCTATCCGGGATCGGGGCAGGCGATGGGACACGGTATGTCTCGATGGGCCACGCGATATACGGTCGTACCGGATACGCTGACACCCGACACCCGGGACCTGAGACCGGACCCCGGTGTCGACCGGACCATCCGTGGATCTGGTAGCATCTCCTGTCCCATTTCCTGTCCCGATCGCTGACTCTATCCCTTATAACTGCTGCTTGCGCAGGGCTTCCGCCGCACTGACGATTTCCAGGATCTCTTTCGTGATCACCGCCTGTCGCGTCTTGTTC
>CAZIRO010000104.1:0-10467 GCA_964541595.1 uncultured Acidobacteriota bacterium | reverse complement strand
ATATCCATCAATTCCAAAAATCCGGTCCGGATCCAATTTGGCAGAAAATTGGCAGAATTTCCCAAAAGAGTTTTCCACAATTTCGCATCCATAGCGGATTTCTGTAACCAATTCCCCTGGCTTCCTAATCTCGGGGTCGGGGGTTCGAGTCCCCCCAGGCGCACCACCGCAACCCACCGGAAACCCGCGTCAAATCACGCAATTCTATGCATTTGACAGTGAGATCAATGGACTTTTGGGTCATTCTGCATCAGGCCGAGGAAGGCGGGTACTGGGTTGAGGTTCCGGCATTGCCGGGATGCTATTCCCAGGGGGAAACGATCGAGGAAGCACTGGAAGGTATTCGGGAAGCCATTGTACTGCATCTGGAAGCCCTGGAAGAAGGGGATCGGGAATATGGAACTGGAAGTGGTCCTGTACACGGATGAAGACGGCGTTTGGATTGCCGAATGTCCGGCGATCCCCGGATGTGTATCGCAGGGAGCGACAGAGGCCGAGGCACTGGTCAACATCCGGGAAGCCATTCAGGCCTGTCTGGAGGTCCGCAGGGAACAGGGACTTCCGCTGACGTAGAAACCACAGAGAACACGGAGAGCACGGAGTTCACAGAGAATGAAAAATGATTTTCTCTCTCCGTGGCCTCCGTGCTCTCCGTGTCTCCGTGGTAAAACCTCTCCTGATAGCGTTTCCGTGTGGTTTCCATGAGTAAGGGGTCTATGATGGATAGAGGAGGATTTCTGTAGGTCCCAGGTGTCGGGTGGATGGGCACCACGGAGGCACGGAGGACACGGAGTTCACGGAGAAAAAAACTTTTACAGGGATAGAAACCACGGAGACACGGAGGACACGGAGAACACAGAGAAAAAGATTTTCTCTCTCCGTGGCCTCCGTGCTCTCTGTGTCTCTGTGGTGAAACCCTTGTGCTTTGCAAGGGCATGACACTGCCGTGTCCGTATAGGATTAATGGCGGAAATGGCGGATGCCTGTAAATACCATCGCCATGTTGTACGCGTCCGCTGCCGCGATCACTTCATCGTCGCGGATCGACCCGCCCGGCTGGATGATCGCCGTGATGCCCGCTTTGTGTAATACATCGATATTGTCCCGGAACGGGAAAAACGCATCTGAAGCGCATACGGCCCCTTGCAGATCCCGATCGCCCGCTTTCATAATAGCGATCCGCACGGCGTCCACACGGCTCATCTGGCCGGCGCCGATCCCGAGCGTCTGTGATGCGGTCGCAAGCACGATGGCATTACTTTTCACATGTTTCACAACTTTCCAGGCAAACCGCAGCGCCTGCAATTCCGTTTCCGTCGGCATTCGTCGGGTGACGACCTTCCAGGATTCCGGATCGTCTTCGATCCAGTCACCGGCCTGAACGAGCATACCTCCCAGGACTGTACGCATTTCGAGGGACGTCCCGGGGTGCCACGGTCCGGCGAGTTCCAGGACCCGCAGGTTTTTCTTCCGTGCCAGGACCTCCAGTGCGTCGTCCGTGTATCCCGGTGCAATAACACACTCCATAAACGTTTCTGTGATCGCTTTTGCGGCAGCACCGTCGACCACGGCACCGATGGCAGCGATCCCACCGAACGCCGACAGCGCGTCGGCATCCCGTGCCCGCACGTATGCATCCCGTGCGGATGCACCAATGGCGACGCCACAGGGGGTATTGTGTTTAATCACCACGGCGGGCACGCCGTTCGTTGCGCCCTCGAAATCGGCGATCACCCGCACGGCGGCGTCCAGATCGAGCAAATTGTTGTATGAAAGCGGTTTTCCCTGCAATTGACGCGCGTGGTGTAGTCCCACTTCTGGTTCCGGAACGGTAACGTACCAGTATCCCGCCTGATGGGGATTTTCCCCGTAACGCAGAGTTTTCCGGAGACGCAGTCCGACCGTCCGTGCGGTGGGCGGTCCGCCGTTGACATGCGTGGCGAACGTGTGGGCGATCACGGAATCATATAGTGCCGTATGCGCGAACGCTTTCGCGGCCATTTGCAGACGGAAATCCTCCGGTGGCGGCCAGTGACCACTCTGCAGGTAGGTGATCAGCGCAGGGTAGTCCTGCGGATCGGTAACGACTGTGACCCACGGCCAGTTTTTGGCCGCCGCACGAATGAGTGACGGTCCACCGATGTCAATCCATTCCATCAGTGCCCGGAAGGGCGTGCCAGCGCGGGCATGGGTTTCAAACGGGTACAGATTGACGACCACGAGATCGATGAGACCGATTCCATGCTGTTCGATTTCTTTCTGATCAGTGACGTTATCCCGGCGTGCGAGGATCCCGGCGAAGATCATCGGATGCAGGGTTTTAACGCGACCCCCGAGGATTTCCGGAAACCGCGTGATGTCTTCCACCGGCCGGACGGGCACCCCGTGCTGTTCGATTACACGGGCGGTCCCACCGGTGGCGAGAATCTCAAATCCTGCGTCATGCAATGCACGTGCGAGTTCCGGCAATCCCGTTTTATCGGATACGCTGATCAGTGCCCGTTTCTGCATGATCCCACCCCAATGAGGATTGCGGATTTCGAACGTTGAATTGCGGATTTGATAAAGAAATACATTCGCAATTCGACATCCGAAATTGGCAATCCCCTAAATGCTCAGATACGTGAGCACGATAGCAACGAATACGAGGATCATATTCATTTCCGCGTGACTTGCCCAGCCGCGCGGGCGCAGGAGGTGACCGAGATAGGATTCCGCCAGATTGGCCACGACCACGGCGAGCACGATCTGTCCCCACCAGGAGACCGGCAGGTGCCATAGCCACACCCCGACAGCCGCCAGTGCCAGCCCGGCTGCCAGCCCGGCGACGGTCCCGGGAACGGAAATCGCACCGATAGTACCGGGGTCGACCGCAGTCAGTCGCCACCATAAGTACGCGCGTTGTCCCAGCCATTTGCCGATTTCCGTACCGACGGTATCCATCAGGGCTGCGGCGAACGCTGCTGTAATACATGCGGCAATGATCGGTTGCAGTTCCGGCTGCGCCAGCGCCCACCACAGCGTCAGCAGAGCGGGAATACCGGCTTTGGATACGGCACTGCCCCATCCGCGCGGGGGTTCTGCCATGCCTTTTCGTGCCTTTTCGGCAGTCCCGAGTTTCGTGGCGATGTTTCCGAGAATGTAAAACCCGAGAAGTAAAGCATACGCCGGCCAGCCGCCAAATCCGAGGATGACGGTACCGAAAATCAATCCAGTCCAGAATCCGGAAACGCTGACGAGTTTAAGAAAATACGAAACCAGCGCAATGGCCAGGTTGATCATCAATGCGATACCCAGCCATCGTGGGGACACAGCCGTATGCAGATGCGTCCAGTCGATATGATATGCCATATAAAACAATCCACCAGCGGTCAACGGAATGGACAGGTTGTCGTTCAACTGCAGCGGCAGCGTTTCGATCACGGCCATGATGACGCTTACCCAGAGGGGGATCCACCAGAAGAACACGGATTCCGACAGGTAGTGCAGCATGGTGGGTACCTGCCCGTATGTCGTCCACAGGATGAGACTGCTGCTGCCGACGAATCCACCGGCGATAAACGACAGTGACCCTTCCACGGTTTTTTTCGGATGCCAGGGAATGCGCACCCGACCGACGATCGGACCGATCAGACCAGCGAGACCGTCACCGAACGCCATAATGGCCCATGCTGCGGCAACGATATACATGTGACGGCCGAAGATGAGGATCAGCAGCAGCACGGACAGAGGGTACACGATGATCCCGATGGGTACACCGGTTTCGATTTCTTCGGACCGATAAATTTTGCGTCCCCACAGTTTCGGCAGTACCCAGAGGTTATGCACCAGCGCGATCAATGCGCAGAGCGCCGCCTGCCAGATGTTGAGGTAACGCAGCAGGAGCGCGAAGAATCCCATGGCCATGTGGACGATTTTGCGCAGTGTATCCGAACCGCGTTGTGCCACCGTATCCCTCCCGATGAAAGACCTGTGGTCCGGGTAGTGATATGCTCCAATTTTGAGCACGGTGCTGCCGTGCCCAAAAGGGATGTCCTGTGTCCTGTCCCGATCTCCGATGGGATCTGAGATCGAGCCAGAAAATGGGACCCCATGGGTGCCCATTCGGTCTTCTGTCTCCCGTCCCCGGTCTTCCGTCCCGGAGACCCGACACCTGACACCCGAGACCGGTGGCCACCGGCACACCTGTGAATCCGGTGCACTTCCTGTCCTGATCCCGGATAGTATGGCTTCCCGTGAAAACGTTTTTCGGGTAAGATGAATAGAACCCCTGTGAATGCACAATGATGATACGGGGAACTTCGCCGGAGGGCAATGATGGCGGAGAAACACGTGTATTTCTTCGGAGGGGGACAGGCAGAAGGCAATGCCCGGATGAAAGACCTCCTCGGTGGGAAAGGTGCGGGGCTGGCGGAAATGACCAACCTGGGGATTCCCGTCCCGCCCGGATTTACGATCACCACGGAGGTCTGTCGGTTGTTCTACCGCGAGGGTGAACGTCTACCGGACGCGATCTGGCAGGAGGTGCTGCAGTACATGAACCGACTGGAAGAACTCACCGGGAAACGGTTCGGTGACCCGTCGAATCCGCTGCTGGTATCCGTCCGATCCGGTGCAAAGTTTTCCATGCCCGGCATGATGGATACGATTTTGAATCTCGGCATGAACGATGCGGTAGCCGGGGGACTTGCGCGTCTCACGGGCAATCGGCGGTTCGCGATGGACACGTACCGGCGGTTTTTGCAGATGTTTGGTAATATCGCGCTGGGGATCGATAAACAACGGTTTGAGGACGCGCTGGAGCAACTGAAACAGCAGCGCGGTGTCACGCAGGATGTGGAACTCACGGCAGACGATCTGCAGGAACTCGTGCAGACGTACAAACGTATCATCGAAGAAGAAACCGGCCGGCCGTTTCCACAGGATCCGTACGACCAGTTACGTACCGCGATTATTGCCGTATTCCGATCGTGGAACAATCCGCGGGCACAGTATTACCGGAAAATGCATCAGATCCCGGACGATCTCGGAACGGCCGTGAATATCGTGATGATGGTCTACGGCAATATGGGTGAGGATTCTGGTACGGGTGTGGGGTTCACGCGGAATCCGTCCACAGGAGAGAAACAACTGTATGGCGAGTTCCTGCCGAACGCACAGGGCGAGGATGTCGTGGCCGGGATCCGGACACCGCTACCCCTGGAGGAACTTCAACATCGGATGCCGGAAGTTTATGTCCAGCTGCGTGAGGTTGCGGAACGGCTGGAACGCCATTTCCGGGATATGCAGGATTTCGAGTTTACGGTCGAAAACGGAACGCTATACCTCTTGCAAACGCGCGTCGGGAAACGTACGGCACAGGCAGCGGTCAAGATCGCCGTGGATATGGTTCGCGAGGGGTTGATCTCCCGGGAGGAAGCCGTCCTGCGTGTGGAACCCGATCAGGTGGAACAGTTGCTGCATCCGATCATCGATCCGAAATACCGTGCGGACCACAGTCCCGTGGCAAAGGGTCTGCCGGCGTCTCCAGGCGCTGCTTCCGGACGGGCCGTGTTCACGGCGGATGACGCTGTGGAGTGGAGCGATCGTGGGGAACCCGTCATTCTGGTGCGGGAGGAAACCACCCCGGACGATATCCACGGCATGCACCGTGCGGTTGGGATCCTCACGAGTCGAGGTGGGATGACCAGCCATGCGGCCGTTGTCGCGCGCGGTATGGGGAAACCCTGTGTGGTCGGATGTGAGGCGCTGGATGTGGACGTCCGCCGTAAACAGTTTCGTGTGGACGGGACGGTCGTGCAGGAGGGCGATTGGATTACCATCGATGGATCGACCGGTGAAGTGTTCGTGGGTCAACTGCCTACGGTGAAACCGGAACTGAAAGGGGAGTTCACCACGCTGCTGGAATGGGCGGATACGTTTCGCAAACTCGGCGTCCGTGCGAATGCGGATACGCCCCACGATGCGGAAGTCGCGTACCGGATGGGTGCAGAGGGGATCGGATTGTGCCGTACGGAGCACATGTTCTTCGGCGAGGACCGGTTGCCCCACATGATTCGCATGATCATGGCGACCACACCAGAAGAACGTCGCGCCGCACTTGATGCGCTCGTGGAGTTTCAGGTTGAAGACTTCGTGGGTATCTTCCGGGCGATGCGTGGGTATCCCGTAACGATCCGGTTGCTCGACCCGCCATTGCATGAGTTCCTGCCCCGCCGGGAAGAACTCATTCAGACGATCACGCTGTTGAAAATGCAACTGACCCGGGCGCAGTCGATCAAAGAAATCGACCGGTTGCTGCAGGAAATCCACGAAAAGGAACGTGTCTTTGCGCGTGTGCAGCAACTGCATGAGATGAACCCGATGCTCGGGCACCGGGGTGTGCGGTTGATGATCACCTATCCGGAGATCGTGGAAATCCAGACCCGCGCGATCATCGAAGCAGCCATTCGTGTGAAACAGGGGGGTCAGCGGGTGCAGCCTGAGATCATGATTCCGCTGGTGGGTTCCGATCGGGAACTCGCATACGTGCGGGCGATCGTTGAACGCACGGCCGAGGAAGTGATGCATGCACGGGGTGTACGTGTGCTGTATTCCATTGGAACGATGATCGAGGTGCCGCGCGCCTGCGTGGTGGCGGATCGGATTGCGGCATATGCAGAATTTTTCTCGTTCGGGACGAACGATCTCACGCAGATGACGTTCGGGTTCTCGCGTGACGATATCGGAAAGTTCCTGCCGGATTACATTGAGAAGGGCATCCTGGAAGAGGACCCCTTCCGCACACTGGACGTCCATGGTGTCGGGGAACTCATTCGTATGGCCATCCGGAAGGGCCGTTCTACGCGGGGAAATCTGAAGATCGGTATCTGTGGCGAGCACGGGGGTGATCCGCGATCGATCCGGTTTTGTCATGAGGCGGGGATGAACTACGTGAGTGCATCACCGTATCGGATTCCCGTGGCCCGACTGGCGGCTGCGCACGCAGCATTGAAGGAACGTGTGCTGGAGGAGGTATCCACATCGGTGTGAGGGCGTGTCCCAGGTGTCAGGTGTCGGGTCTCGGTCTCAGGTGTCGGGTCTCGGTCTCAGGTGTCGGGTGTCAGGTGTCAGGTCTCGGGTCCCAGGTCTCGGGTGTCAGGTGTTTTGTCGGGACACGGCGCTGCCGTGCCCTTACAGGATTTCATCCGGATTGCCGTGGTCTCGGCAGCCACCGCCGTGCCCTTCAATGGTCACTCCAGGGCGGCAGCCACCATCGTGACCGGGCGACCTCGGATCGGTCGTCCCTACAAAACACTTGGGCCCTGAGACCTGACCCCTGAGACCCGAGACCTGGGACCTGATCCCTGACACCCGACACCCCGAGATCCATGGTCACACCATGCTGCGTCTCTGGTGGACCGTTCCGTGGTATGTCAAGGCGAATGTCATCGGCCTGCTGGCGCTCATCGCTATCGGTACGATCGGGTATATCGCCGTCGAGCGGTGGACGTTCCACGATGCGCTCTACATGACGGTCATCACGATGACCACCATCGGGTACCGGGAGGTACGCCCGCTGACCTTGCAGGGACAGTGGTTTACCATTATGTTCATCTTTGCGAGCGTGACGTTCTACATTTATGCGGCATCGAGTACGGCGTCCTATTTGCTTTCGGATGCGTTTCGGCGACAGGTACAGCAAATTCGTACCCGTCGGAAGGTCCAGCGTATGGAAAACCATATTATCGTGTGCGGATACGGGCGCATCGGATCGCAGATCGTGCAGGAACTTGCGCTGGCGGGAGAACCGTTCGTGATCGTTGAACGGGATCCGAAAACCGTACGGGAACTCCAGGATCTCGGGTACGCGGTCGTTGTCGGCGATGCGACACAGGAAGAAACCCTGCTGGAAGCCGGGGTAGAACGTGCACGTGCACTGATCGCCACGGCGGCGACCGACGCGGATAATGCGTTTATTGCTTTGACGGCACGGTCGCTGAACCCTAAACTGTTCATTGTATCGCGCGTGTCCGATCCGGCGCTGGAACCCCATCTGCGGCGTGCCGGTGCGAATCGTGCGCTGTCACCGTATCGGATCGGGGCACTGCGTATGGCCGGGATGGTGATTCGACCCCATGTGCATGAGTTTATCGAGATTGCCGTCGGCCGGGGTACTGT
The DNA here is from genome assembly GCA_964541595.1 of uncultured Acidobacteriota bacterium. Taxonomy (GTDB): domain Bacteria; phylum Acidobacteriota; class HRBIN11; order HRBIN11; family HRBIN11; genus CAZIRO01. The sequence goes on along the minus strand of CAZIRO010000104.1, from coordinate 2,307 downwards.
TGAATTGCAGATGGAAGAGATTCATATTCCGCCGGAGTCGCCGTTTGCGGGGCGGAGTCTTGCGGAATGTGAGATTCGTCAGCGGTATGGGGTGCTCGTCATCGGGATGGTCCGGCCTGGAGAGGGGTTGACGTTCAATCCGGACCCGCAGCAGGCGATTCCGCCGGGCACGATTCTCATGGTGATCGGACGCGCGGAGGAGGTGGAACGTTTGCGTCAGGCGGCGGAAGCGGTGAGAGTGGGCGATTAGGGTCTCAGGTCTCGGGTCCCAGGTGTCAGGTCTCGGGTGTCAGGTGTTTTGTAGGGACGACCGATCCGAGGTCGCCCGGTCACGATGGTGGCTGTCGTCCTGGAGTGACTATTGAAGGGCACGGCGGTGGCTGTCCGTGGCCATGACGATCCGGTGAAATCCTATCAGGATACAGCAGCGCCGTGCCCCTACAAAACTCCAACCACTGAGACCCGACACCTGACACCTGAGACCTGAATACCTGAGACCTGAAAAGGGGGATCCATGACGACGCTACGGGTTGCATTGATCGGGTTCGGCGCGGTCGGGCGTGCCTGGGCACGCATGCTGGTCGACCGCCGGGAACGGCATCGAAAAGACTGGGGGATTGACATTCAGGTTACCGGGATTTATACCGCACGGCACGGCCATGCCATCAATCCGAAAGGGATTCACCTGCAGGATGCGATTCGGGCCTATTCTGCCGGCGATCTGTCGGATCTGCATTGCGGGTTACCTGTGGAGGATGCCCATGAATGGCTGGACGCGTGTCCCGCAGATGTGCTCGTGGAGTTGAGTATCCTGAACCCGCAAACCGGTCAGCCGGCACTGGATTATATCCGGCATGCGTTGCGGAAAAACATGCACGTCGTAACGGCGAATAAAGGCCCGATCGCACTGGCGTATCGGGAATTGCGGGAGATGGCCCGGCAGAGACAACGGTGGTTACTGTTTGAAGCCACTGTCATGGATGGGGTGCCGATTTTCAGTCTGGTACGCTGGGGAATGCCAGACGCGCGGATTCGGCGGTTTTACGGGATTCTGAACAGTACCACGAACCTGATCCTCACGCGAATGGAACTTGGGAAGACCCTGGAAGAAGCCGTGCGGGAGGCCCAGGCGATCGGCATCGCCGAGGCGGACCCCAGTAACGATATCGACGGGTGGGATGCGGCCGTCAAGGTATGTGTGCTGGCGAATGTATGGATGGATGCGGAATTGCGCCCGGACCAGATCGAACGGGAGGGGATCCGGTCCGTGCGCCCGGAGGACCTGCGGGCGGCACTGGACAGCGGAAAACGGATTAAACTCGTGTGTGAAGCAGAACGTTTGGAAGACGGCAGGGTGCAGGCAAGCGTGAAACCCCGCCCGGTGCCCCTGTACGATCCGATGGCGCAGACAAAAGACACGGAGGCGTTCATCTGTGTGGAATCCGATGCGCTGACGCCGCTGGCGATTATGGAACGCGCCGGTGCGGGGCCGGTGAATACGGCGTACGGAGTGCTTGCGGACGTCCTGCAGATCGCCCGCACGCCGGTACCGCCGGAGTGAGGTTTCGGGTGTCAGGTTTCAGGTCTCGGGTTTCAGGTCTCAGATGTCAGGTGTTGGGTGTCGGGTGGATGGGAACCACGGAGGCACGGAGAACACGGAGAGCACAGAGATGAAAATCTATTTCTTCCACCTCTCCGTGGTCTCCGTGCGCTCTGTGCCTCCGTGGTTCTCAGGGACGAGTTCTCTTCATGATCATGCGGAATGATCATGCGGAGCGAGGGAGGAACGATGCCCATCTATGAATACGTTTGTCACGGATGTCGACGCCGGGTGAGCATTTTCTGGTGGACGGTCGCGCAGGCAGAATCCGGTACAGCCAGATGCCCCCGGTGTGGGAGTGATCGGTTGAAACGGATCGTTTCACGGGTGGCGTTCCTCCGGTCCGAAGAGGACCACATCGAGTCCATGCTGGATCCTGCCACGCTGGGGGATCTCGATGAGAACGATCCGCGCAGTGTGCGCCGGTTCATGGAAAAAATGAAACCCATGCTCGGGGACGAAATCGGCGAGGACGAATGGGACGAAATGATGGAGGAAATGGAATCGGAGATGACGAAGGAGGAGGGAGCAGAAGAAGGGGAAGAGGAGGAGTAGGTGTCGGGTGGATGAGAACCACGGAGGCACGGAGAGCACAGAGGCCACGGAGGGAGAAAACCTCTCTTTTTCTCTGTGAACTCTGTGTCCTCCGTGTCTCCGTGGTTCCCATCCACCCGACACCTGACACCCGGGACCCGAGACCTGACACC
>CAZIRO010000103.1:1549-10705 GCA_964541595.1 uncultured Acidobacteriota bacterium | reverse complement strand
ACCGGCACACCGGTGGATCCGGTGGTGCGCATGTCCCATTGCCCGTCCCGATCCCGGGGTCTCCATGTTGCTTTTCCGCATCCAGACTGTTAGATTAACACTGTCCAGAGGTGCATCGATGGTCGTGTCTGCACGTCTGTGAGCGATCAGCAGATCTTCCGGTCCATCGAATGTCGTACCGTCACTTGGGATCCGACGCGTCTTCACCGGCCAACCGTGAATACACAATGCATCAACCATGACCAGGGGATCATGCAACGTCAGCGAATGCTGTCTTTTGCAGCGATACGTGTCGTGGTGTTCTCGGATATCGACGGGACGATGACAGCACCCGGATTTTCCCTGGAAGAAACTCTGCGCACGCTTGCGGACTGTACCGCAGCGGGTGTAGGCATCGTACCCGTTACGAGCAAAACCTATGCAGAACTGACCGACTGGTGGCATCACCCCGGGATCCTGCCCTGTGGCGTGTACGAAACCGGGTTTGGCATCGCCGTACATGCGCGTGCGCCCTGGCATTCGGTGATCGCGCGCACTGTGCCCCGGCACGGGTATACCTGTCGCAGTACACTGGGGGATTGGACCGTCTTTGAGCACACCGTGCCGTACACGCCGGAAATTTTGCGCCTGGAACTGCAGGCACGGGGGGTGATCGTGCGGTTTCTGCGAGAAATTCCGCTCGATGAATTCGTGCGGTTGAGCGGTCTCTCGACGGAAGCGGCCCGGCGTGCCTATCAGCGGCGGGGTCCCGAACCCTTTCAGATCATCCGGGGATCCCCGGATACGGTCGATGTGTACGCACGGGAACGGGGGGCGTCCTTTTCCATGGGAAAACTCCTGGGCATCATCGCGACCTACCATAAGGGTACGGCGGTACGGGCGCTGGTTGACGCCTGGAGACACGTTCGGCCGGATATTCCCTTCTACGCAGTGGGTGACGCACCGTCGGATACGTATATGGCCGTCGAAGGTGTCACGTTCCATCGGGTGCGTGATCCCGAAGAGTGGAACACGTGGATGCGAGCGCTTCTGCGCGATCGGCGATCCACCGTCCATTGATGAACGTGCAACCCCGATACCAATATTTACCATACGCATATCGCGTATTCGCATACGGCATAGGAGAACCGATATGGCCGATATCTTTCAAAATTACGTGCCGACATTGCCGATTCTGCAGCCGGATGCCTGGCTGGTGCTGGAGCAGGAACTCGAACGGGCTGCACGGCGTAAACCCATCGGGATCCTGATTCCGGCCCTGTACAGCGATTTCGTGCAGCCGGCAATGCAACACATTCTGGAGACCCTGGCCGATGTGCCGTATATCCGCCGCGTATACATCAGCCTGGACCGTGCGAATGTCGGTGAGTTTACGTATGCCTGCCGTGTGGTGCGCAACATTCTCGGCGAGCGGGGGATCGTGATCTGGAACGATAGCCCCGGCATGCAGGCCGCCGTGGAAGCCATCCGGGCCATTCTGCCGCTGGGGCAGCGGGGCAAAGGTCGGGCCGTGTGGACCGCACTGGGATACGCGCTCGGTGAGGATAAAGTCGCAATCCTGGCCTTTCACGATGCGGATATCCTGACCTATGACCGGTCGTTTATCGCCCGGCTCGTCTATCCGGTGGCTGTGCTGGGGTTCCAGTTCGCCAAAGGGTATTACGTGCGTTTTGCCCAACGGCTCTTCGGGCGTGTGACCCGCCTGTTTTATTTTCCGTTCGTCCGGGCGTTGAAACAGATCCTCGGACCGGTCGATTTCCTGAACTATATGGGCGACTTCCGGTATCCGCTGTCCGGAGAGATCGTCACCTTCGCGAGCATCTTGCTCGATATGCAGATCCCTTCGGACTGGAGTCTGGAAGTCGGCATGCTCGCGGAGGCCTATCGGGTCATCAATGTACAGCACATCTGTCAGGTGGAGATCACGCATCGGTATGACCACAAACATCAGGTCACGCAGACGAAAGGGTTTTCCGGCGGCCTCGCACGGATGGTGGTGGACATCGCACGCGGGTTCTTCGTGGAATTGACCAGTCGTGGCATCGTGTTGCCGCCGAACTTTTTCCCCGCACTCAAACTGACGTTTGTCGACTACGCACGCATGGCGTCCACGGTTTATGGGGCATTGAGTCGATGGAGTCAACTCGATTACAGTCTGCACGAGGAACGGTCGATGATCGAACTGTTTGCGCAGTGTATCGATCAGGCGGCGGAAGAGTTCCGCCAGCATCCGCTGGGTGCTCCGATGTTACCCACCTGGCGGCGACTGGAGTCCGCACTGCCGGGTATTTTACAGCGGATCGTGCGCATCGTGCAGGAGGACACGGAACGCGCGTTGCAACAGCCGATGGTCGTTCCCGGCGGATAACGGGATTTCAGATCTCAGACGTCTGGCGGCAGATGTCGGGTCTTGGAGTGTCCGGTGGGTTTACAGGATCACCGTCACCACACCCGCGGCGATCAGTACGAGCGCCCACAGGGTATCGAAATTGATCCACATCCGTCGCAGAACAGCCACACCGACTCGTGTATACACCACCCACGCGACGATCCCCATGGTAAGGAAGTACCCGAGTGTATGGACCGCAACGACACCCAATCCCATATGGCCTGACGTGGTGTGGATCCCGGCGTACGCTGATGCACGGTGCACATGCGGGCCAATCAGCCAGGGAATGAGCATCAAACCCGCACCGTGGGCTGTCGCCATGATCGCGGACCACACCACGAGGTCATGAAACCGGACCCGCATCCCCACCCAGCGGGGGTGACGGGTCCGGATCAGCCGATACGTGCCGAACGTTGCCAGAATGAGCGCACCGGTCCAGCGCAATGTTTGCAGGGGGATCTGCACTTCCAGCAACAGTACCGCCAGCACCACACCGCCGATGGCGATCGCGTGTCCGAGCGCGATGGGAAACAGTGCCCACCAGACCGCACGCGCGCGTTGTTCCTGAAACCCGAGTGCGACGGCAAATAACCACCCCATCGCGGGGTTGATCCCGTGATACGCACCGAGCAGTCCGAGACTCAGCCAGAAACCCCAACCGCTCATGGATAACAGTACGAATCCGACGAAGCGTCTCCGCCCTCAAGGCGTACCTGGTGCGGACGGAAGTCACCGAACTCGACGAAGAATCCGGGATCAATGCGCAGTCCACCCTGCGGATCCGCGTTCAGTTTGACCATCCAGCCGCGCACGCCGTCCGGATAGAATACCGGATCCCACGGGATGTACAGCGAGTTCGTCAGATACACGCGACGGCCGTCCCGACTGATTTCAACCATCTGCGGTCCACCGTTCAACGGCACGTCCGGACGACCCGGATGCGGTGTACGCGCCACAATACCGCCAAGGCGGATCTTGCCGGTCAATTTCGGATGGAATGGGTCACTGACATCGTACTGGTGAAGTTCTCCCGTACCCCAGCAGGAGACGTACAGAAACCGATCGTCCAGTGAGAGGTCAATATCGGTAACAAGCGGCGGAACGGCTTTGAAATCTTTTAACGCCGGCGGCAGTTGATCCGGATCGGCGGGTTCTGCCGGGATCTCAATGACCTTTCGAATCTGCCACGTGCCGTTGTCCCGGTACCACAGCCATACGGATGCGGACAGGTCTTGCAGCGACAGCACGACGCCGACGAACCCGTACGTTTTCGTCGGATCATGTGCCGGTCGAACTTCCAGGACCATCTGGTGGTCCGCACCGAGGTCAAGTGCCTGGACGTGACGACGGCGGCGCAGGTCCCAGATGTGGATGCGATGGCCGTACTGTTTATTCAGCAGGGCCTCCAGATCCACGCCGTTTTCGATCATTTTGGGTGTGCCCCACTCGCTCGTGATCATCACGTCATGTCCGAGATGCCACCAGAAGTCGTAAGCCAGATACTGCGGTCCGCGGTCGACCTCCCAGCGGCCGAGTACTTCAAACGTGTCGTGGTCCAGCAGAAAGATTCCACCGGGACCTTCGCCGTCCCGATCGGAGCCGAGTGCACTCATGTAAATGCCGTCCGGACCGCAATGGACCGTGTGCAGTCGTGAATACCCCGCACGTTCCAGGACTTCTTGGGGTTCGATCACCTTGACGATCTGCGGATTCCGCGGATCGGTCTTCGTGTCCAGGATGTAAATGCGACTGGAACGGAGACCGGGCACAATGAGATATCGCCGTTCCACGTGAGGATGCGGAGCGTACGGGCACAGGGCTGAACTGCACGCATTCCAGCCGAAATGGTGCAACTCGTCCCCGGGATAACGCATTTCCGTGCGACCGACGATTTGACCATAGGTGGGCGACTGCGGATCGACGTCGACCACAGCGAGGGCGTCCGGGCGACCGTCTTCCGGTTGGGGGTTGATCGTGGCCACGTATGCGAGTCGCTCCGGTGGCGCTTTCATGGCCATCCGGGGCGATGGATAAAAGGTCGGATCCGGCTTCCACTGTACCATGGCACCCTCCAGCCAGGGGTTTGCGGCCGGAACTCCCGCAGATTCATGGTAGCAGAGAACCGGCGCAGGGTGCAAACGGTTGACTGCTGAAATCGGGACAGGCAATGGGACACGGCGTGTTCCCATGGCCCCCGCGATATGCGCAGGATCATTGCACCACGGAGACACGGGGTCCACAGAGAGGGAACCGCATACAATATCCCCCCTTCGACCGGTGACCGGCGACGGAAGACGGAAAAGCACGGCAACGCAGCAGGGTACCCCGCCGGAGGTCGCCTTCCCTCTGATTTCAGTGGACCACGTCTTTGCCCGCGTCGGGCAACTCCCCGAGGGTCAGCCACCCCGTTTTCTCACTTCAGCCCATCACCGACCCCTGACACCTGAGACCTGGGACCTGAGACCCGAGACCTGAGACCCGAGACCTAACAACCGGGCCATCCGCGCATCCGGTGCATCCCCTGTCCCATTGCCTGTTCCGATCTCAGGTCGACGGCATTCTCTGACGTTATTTTGAACGGGGTTCCCGCATGCAGGCGTGCATATCCTGTAAACAGAGTGGTTCCGCCTGCCGTTGCCGCAGAAACCGGATCGCTTCGATCGCCGCCGCCGCGCCGGACAGCGTGGTGATCAGGGGCACCCGATACCGCATGGCCGTCTGGCGCACGATCGGGTCGTCCTCGTATGCCATGCGTCCAAGCGGGGTATTGATGATGAGGTCGATCTTGCCGTTGATGATATAGTCCGCAATATGGGGTCGACCCTCATGGATCTTGCGCACGGTCTCCACCGGAAGACCGGCGTCCCGGAGCACCCGTGCGGTCCCTGCGGTGGCCAGCAGTTCAAACCCGAGTTCGTGCAACTGCTGCGCCAGTGGGACGACGCTGATTTTGTCCCGATCGTTGACCGTGATGAGCACGCGTCCCGTCGTGGGCAAACGAATGCCCGCGCCGAGCATGGCCTTGGCGAACGCTTCGCCGAAGGTGGGACCGATACCCATGACTTCGCCGGTACTCTTCATTTCCGGACCGAGCAGGGGGTCCTCTTCCGGAAACCGGTCAAAGGGAAATACCGGCGCCTTGACACAGCAATACGCCGGTTGCCCTTCACCGGACAGCCCGAGGTCTTGCAGCGTCGCACCGAGCATGACCCGTACGGCATAGTTCACGACCGGCACGCCGGTCGCCTTGCTGATGAAGGGAACGGTACGGGAAGCCCGTGGATTGACTTCCAAGACGTACAGTTGACCATCGCGATAGGCGAACTGAATGTTCAGCAACCCCCGGACCGGTAACGCCCGCGCAATGCGGTGGGTCCATTCGATCATCTGCGCCCGCACTTCGTTCAGCAGTTTGTAAGCGGGCATGACCATTGCACTGTCGCCGCTGTGGATACCCGCTTCCTCGATGTGCTGGAGAATACCGGCAATGTAGACGTCCTCGCCATCGCTCAGGGCGTCCAGGTCGTATTCGAACGCGTCTTCGATGAATCGGTCAATGAGTACCGGATGGTCCGGTGCTACCTGCATGGCCTGTTGAAACAGGGACCGCAGTTGTTCCGCATCGAACACTTTGGCCATAGCCCGACCACCCAGCACGTAAGAAGGCCGGACGAGTACGGGATACCCGATCGCCTCGGCGACTTCCAGTGCCTCTTCCAGACTTCGGGCCGTGCCGAACGGTGGATGCACAATGTCGAGTTCCCGCATGAGTGCGGCAAAACTACCGCGATCTTCAGCCCGGTGGATGGCGTCCGGATGCGTTCCCAGAATGGGTACCCCCGCATGCGCGAGTGGACGGGCCAGTCGCAGCGGGGTCTGTCCCCCGAGTTGAATGATCACCCCGACGGGACGTTCTTTCTCCACGATGGAGAGGACGTGTTCCAGTGTCAGCGGCTCGAAGTACAGTCGATCCGCCGTGTCGTAATCCGTACTGACCGTTTCCGGATTGCAGTTGACCATGATCGTTTCATACCCGAGTTCGCGCAGCGCAAATACGGCCTGCACGCAACAGTAGTCGAATTCGATCCCCTGGCCGATACGATTCGGGCCGCTGCCGAGGATGACCACTTTCGGACGGTCGCCAGGCGCGGCCTCGCATTCGTCCCCGTACGTCGAATACATGTACGGCGTAATGGCTTCAAATTCGCCGGCACACGTGTCGATCCGTTTATACGTCGGTTGAATGTTCCACGTGCGCCGCAGTTCCCGTACAGCGTCGACAGTGCATCCGAGACAGTCGGCGATCTGGGCGTCGCTGAATCCGTCCTGTTTCGCGCGACGGATCAGGTCCCGGGGAACGGTATGCAACCCGAACCGCCGCAGTCGGCCTTCCAGTTCGACGATTTCCTCGATCTGGTGCAGAAACCAGGGATGGATGCCCGTCCAGTGGGCAATCTCTTCCGGCGACATGCCCGCATACAGGGCGTACAACACGTAAAAGATGCGGTCCCAACTCGGGTACCGCAGTTTCCGGATCACGTGTTCCGCATCGAACGGTTTACGCAGCAGATCGTGAAACGTGTCGACATCGATTTCTAAAGAGTGCAGCGCCTTGAGCAGCGCTTCCCGAAAGGTGCGACCGATCGCCATGACCTCGCCGACGGATTTCATCGAGGTCCCGAGTTCCGGCCGCGCCCGGCTGAATTTTTCAAACGCCCACCGGGGAACCTTGACGACCACGTAGTCCAAAGTCGGCTCGAAACACGCCGAGGTGTGTCCGATGATGTCATTACGCAGTTCGTCCATGGTGTAGCCGATCGCGAGTTTCGTCGCGATGCGGGCGATCGGATAGCCGGTGGCCTTGGAGGCCAGCGCGGACGATCGGCTCACCCTGGGGTTCATCTCGATGACGACCATCCGGCCGGATTCGGGATCGACGGCGAACTGGACATTGGCACCGCCGGTTTCCACCCCGACCGTACGGATAACGGTCAGCGCCCAGTCCCGCATGCGTTGCAGTTCGACGTCGGACAGGGTCTGCGCCGGGGCGACCGTAATGCTGTCGCCCGTATGAATGCCCATGGGGTCAAAGTTTTCGATCGAACAGACCACGATCCCCTGGTCGTTCGCGTCCCGCATGACTTCCATTTCGAATTCCTGCCAGCCCTCGAGGTACTCTTCCATGAGCACTTCGTGTACGGGACTCGTGCGCAGCGCCTGTTGCAGGGCGTCCGGCAGTTCATCGCGGTTGTATACGATCGCACTGCCGGTACCCCCCAGCGTGTACGACGGTCGAAGCACGATGGGGAATTCCAGGGTCTCCGCAAAGGTCAAACCGTCCTGCACAGTGCGGATATATGCGCTGCGAGGCACGTCCAGACCGGCCGCACGCATGGCTTCCCGGAACCGTTCCCGGTTTTCGGCGAGTTCGATGGCTTCCGGTCGGGCGCCGATGAGTTCGATCCCGAGCCGGTCCAGGATGCCCTCTCTCCAGAGCGCCATGGCGAGATTCAGACCCGTCTGCCCCCCCAGGGTGGGGAGTACAGCATCCGGTCGCTCGCGAGCGAGGATCTGTTCGGCCATTTCGACGACCAGGGGTTCAATATACGTGCGGTCGGCCATATCGGGATCGGTCATGATCGTGGCCGGATTCGAGTTAATGAGCACGATCTCGATCCCCTCTTCCCGCAACGCTTTGCACGCCTGTGTGCCCGAATAGTCGAACTCACAGGCCTGACCGATGATGATGGGACCGGAACCGATGATGGCGATTTTCTTCAGATCCTTTCGTTTCGGCATGGTGCTCCCGTATTTACGGCGTCGATTGCTCCGGATCTAACGACATACACGGGCGCGTGCCCATTGCGTGAACTCGTCGAACAGGTAAAAGGCGTCGTGCGGGCCCGGACAGGCCTCGGGGTGAAACTGTACGGCCAGGATCGGCCACTCCCGATGACGAAATCCCTCCAGCGTGTCATCGTTCAGGTGCCAGTGCGTTGCCTCCACGGTTGAGGGCAGGGAATCGGGATCGAGGGCGAATCCGTGGTTCTGCGTTGTGATCAGAACCTTTCCGAAGGGACGATCGTGCACCGGCTGATTGATCCCCCGATGGCCGTACAGCAGTTTATACGTGCGTCCCCCCAGCGCCAGGCCGAGGATCTGATGTCCCAGACAGATCCCGAAGAGTGGCACGCGTCCGATCAGGCGACGTACGGTGGTCACGATGCTCGGCAGCGCGGCCGGATCTCCGGGACCGTTGGACAGAATCACGCCGTCCGGTTGCAGTTCCAGCACGTCCTGCGCCGGAGTATCGGCGGGGACGGCGAGCACCCGGCAGCCGCGCTCGAGACACGCGCGGAAGATCCCCCATTTTGCACCGAAATCGTAGACCACGATCCAGGGACCGTCCGGAGATTCGGGTACGGGGCGATCCATGGGAATCCGGCGGACAGCGATCCCCGGAATGTTCCGCACCCATCCGTCATCTGTGTCCGTACCGTTCGGCACCACCCAGTAAGGCCGATCGGGGGTCACCGCGTGCACCCAGTCGGCTCCCTCCATCGGCGCGGCGGCCCGTGCACGGGCCACAGCGGCTGCGGATTCCATCGGTAGCGTCGATAATACGGCACGCATGGCGCCCTGGTTCCGGATCTTGCGAACGAGTGCCCGGGTGTCGATACCGGCAATGCCGGGAATGCCGTTTTGATGTAAATAGTGGTGCAGCGTCCATTCGCCGTATCGGTGATGAAAGAATGGGGACGGATCGT
>CAZIRO010000103.1:0-1539 GCA_964541595.1 uncultured Acidobacteriota bacterium | reverse complement strand
TTCGATCCAGGGCCGGCGACTTTCCATGTCGCGGGCACTGAGTCCATAGTTGCCAATGTGTGGATAGGTCATGACGACGATCTGGCCTTTGTATGAGGGATCGGAAAAGACTTCCTGGTACCCGGTCATGGCGGTGGTAAAAACGATCTCGCCAACGGCAATCGTGCGGGCACCGATCGCCTGTCCGTACCAGGTTGTACCGTCTTCCAAGGCCAGAATCGCGTTCATCACCGTTCACGGTGCGGGCATTTTAACCATACTATAGGCCGATGGTCTTCCGGTTGCAACCTCAGGTCGCAGGTCTCGGGTCTCAGGTCCCGGGTGTCGGGTCTCAGAAAGACCAGCATCTCATGGGCTGGGGATAGCGCATGACCGCATGGGGACCCATGGTGTCCCATTTCCTGATTCCGATTTCAGAGATTGTGGCTGTTGATAGATGAAATTAAATTGTATAGATTGTATAGACTGAATAGATGCAACTGTTCCGGAGGGTATGATGGACGCACTTCTGACGACCCGCGAGGCTGCGGAGATGCTCCGCGTGAGTCCGAAGACCGTATGGGCGTGGATCCGGCGGGGCCTGCTTCCGGCGGTTCGCGTCGGAAGGCTCTGGAGGGTGCGTGCATCCGATCTCGAGGCGTTTGTCGAGCGCCGTGGCTGGATGGATGCGGATCTCACGCACCTTCCGCCCTACGAATGGGAGGGGGAGATACCCCCGATGCGACCGGTGCGCTATATTCCGGGTAGGGGGTTCATCGTGGAGGACTGAGCAATGCGCGGACTGCGGATCGGGGACGTGCTCGTGGTGCGGCTGCCGGAACACCGCCCGCCGGGACATGAACAGATGGGACGGCGGCCGGCGGTCGTCGTTGGCCTTCCCGATCTCGTCGGTCCGCCGAGGTTTCCGGTGGTCCTCGTTGCCCCGATGACGACGGTGACCGGTCCGTGGGTACGGGCGGCACCGGATCTATATCCGCTGCTGGAACGCGGGGAGGGCAACCTTCCGCGCAGATCGGTCGTCCTGCTCGACCAGATCCGCGCCGTCGACGCGCTGCGTGTGGAGGGCTGGATCGGACGGCTTCCGAAGGACCGGATGCGCCAGATCCGGCGGACCATCGCACGCGTGTTCGGTGTGGACGAAGGGAATCGCATCCTCTGAGTCCGCATTATTGCTGATATCCGCTCTGGAAACCGGCGTGCACGCGGATCAGGTGCCATTCCAGCTGCAATCGGGACAGGAAATGGGACACCGTGGGTGCCCATTCGGTCATGCGATGTTCCCATCCCGGAAATGTCGGGTCTCTCTGACACCTGGGACCCGACACCTGCGACCTGAGACCGGTGGCCACCGGCACACCGGTGAATCCTGTGCATTCCATGTCCCATTTCCTTTCCCGATCCCAGATACCAGACGTTGCGTGCGTGGGGGGATTCGGTTAAATTGATCGATGCGAAGGGCCGGAGTGGCGGAACTGGGAGACGCGCCGGACTCAAAATCCGGTGGGGTGCACGCCCCGTGCGGGTTCGACTCCCGCCTCC
>CAZIRO010000102.1:0-10724 GCA_964541595.1 uncultured Acidobacteriota bacterium | reverse complement strand
TGCGTGGTCGCGACGGCAATACACCGCAGGGACGCCGCATGTGCAGCGGCAATGCCCGCCGGGGCGTCCTCGATGACGACTGCACGCGCTGGGGACAACGCCAGCTGCGTACACAGGATACGGTACCCATCCGGTGCCGGTTTGCCCCGCGAGATGTCACTCCCCGTGAGGATCACAGCAAAATAGGTGGACAGCCCGAGAATTTCGTCCAGGAACTTGACATTCGCACGGGGCGTGGATGTGAACAGCCCGAGGCGTGCTCCCGCCCGACGCAGGTCGATCAACAGTTCGTGCGCCCCGGGCAACCAGGTGATGTGCTGCCGGGCGAGTTCGCGGTACTTTTCCTCTTTCAATCGGGCGAGTTGCGCGATTTCTTCCGGCGTCAGATGGCGGTCCGCAAACAGCCGCCGTAAGATCCTGTCGTTGGGCATACCGAACGTCTCTTCAAACAGGGACCTGGGGAACGTACGCCCGTACTGTGCAGCGAGCCACTGCCATGCAGCGAAGTGCCACCGTGCCGAGTCGATCAATACACCGTCCAGATCGAACAACACTCCCCAGACGTTTCCGTTATGATGTGCAACAGTGCGCATTTCCGGATCCTCCATGACACGGTTGGGTGTGCGGTCGGCAGGCATACCGGTGAGTTACCGGGGGACCAGCACGAGCATCCATCGACGATTCGCTGCCAGGGGGCGTACGGGTGTGCGTTGCCAGATCTGCAGACGCAACCCGAATGCCAGCCACCGTCGCTGAACATCCAGACCCACCTGCCAGATCTCTTCGCGGTAACTGGTCTCCGATCGGGGCCGGCCCACAAGGTCCTGATAGGCCGCACGCCCCTGCGTGTACATCACCGTGATCCGCACCCCCCGCACGATCATTACGCCGATACCGCCGCCGATCCGGTTCTCAATGTAAACCTGACCGAACCGCGGATCGATGTACAGGCTCCAGCGCGGTCCCCGTTGCCACTGTGCGAGTATCCAGAACCGCCGAAGCAACCGAACATCGACCTGACTGCTCGAAAACCATCCGGCAAACACCCGCGTACCTGTCGGTCGATGGATCAACTGCATATACCCGATCGCCACACGCACACTGTTCCACCGCATGGGACGTGTCTGGGCAGAGACAAAGATGCCCCACTCCCGGCTGTTTCGCTCCGTGTCCTGGCGAAAATCGTTGCGCTGTGTATATCCCTCCAGTCCCATCCGCAGGAACCGGGTCAGATGCCACTGAATGCCGCCATTCCACCGGCGTGTGTCCCGATCGAGCAATGCCACAAAAACGGGAATCTCCCCTGCGGACGCCGACGGTTCCATCCGCAGACTGAACCGCTGGGTTCCCAACGACCAGCCGCCGTGCAGCAGAATACGGTGGCCGAGCGCTGTTTCCAGATCCACCGCACGGGTCGTTTCCGTGGTGAACACGGGAAAGTCGATCTCCGTGAGATAGACCAGCCGACTGCGCCGTGTGGACCACTGCACGCGCAGGCGCGACAGCGGCAGACGGAGTGCACCTTCGACGCCGGCGGTACGATAGACCCGGCGCAGGTTGTCGAACTTGAAATAGTGCGTATACCCGATCCCCCCCTCGGCACGGAGCCAGAACACGTATCCGAGGAGAAACGCACTGGAAATCCGCAATCCCACGTCAAAAAACGTGTCCTGCTGTGCGGTCTGGAGACCGAACGGCTGGGAATCGATTCCGATCTGCCAGGGAACATACAGTCCAAACCAGAGCGGTCCCAATCGGCGATGCGTGCGGCGAATCGCCGCCTGATCACGGTCGAAGGGGTGCCAGTGTTCTTCCGTCCGGGTCTGGGCCATACCCGCCATTGGCAGGCTTATCAGGACGAGCAATCCCCACAGGTACCGACGCGTACGGTATCCCATATGCGTACTCCGCAGGATAAACCTATTATAATGGTATCCATACCGGTACGCCGCAACTGCAGCGATGGAGGCGTGTCCATGAGCAACGGCCTGGATTGGCTGGCGAGGTTTTTGCTCACTCTCGGGATCATATTCGTCGTCACGGGTGGACTGTTACTCGTCGTGCAGCGGTTACCGGGGTTGCACTGGCTGGGTCGTCTCCCTGGGGATATCCACTGGAAACGGGACCATGTGGAGATCTATATCCCGCTGATGACGAGTCTCGTCATCAGCCTGTTGATCACCCTGTTGCTGAACCTCCTCTTCTGGATACGGAAACCGTGACGCACTGGCGTTTTCGTTTTGCACCGCCGCGATGTTGCGTACGCTGGATCTGGCGCGGGGACGACCGGTTTGATCGTGTCCGTCGGTGGATTGCGCGGTACCGGCAGCGGGCGGATCTGTTTGAAATCGTGCTCACACCCGGGGCACCGCGCGATCTCGCGTGGCTGGATGACTGGGCCGGACTACCGATCGTGTGGGACCTGAGTGGTCTCCCCTCTGCGGACGCCGGACGTCCGTGGATCCAGCAGATCCGGACGCTCACCGCGCGCGGATACGGCGAATGGTGCATCCTGCCAGCGTCCTGGCCCCCCGCGCTCGGTGAGGCTCTGCGCCGTCACTGCAGCGTGATGATCGATTTCGCCATCGATGCGCCCGGAACATCCGCCGCACGCGTGACCGCACGTGCACGCCAGGGGGGTATGGACGGGATCCGCATCCGTCACACGCCCTCCGGTTGGGCCCAGATCCACGCATTTCTCGATCTCGTACACACGCTGCAGGAAATGGACATCGAAGGGGTATGGGTACTGTCCGGTACATACGGCCGGTGGTTTCAGATTTTAGCCCCATGGTTCGGCAGTCTGTGGACATACGTGTCATCGGGTCCCGTATCCCTCACCCTGCAACGCGGGGAATGGACCGAAATCACACTGGAAAAGTACCTGCACCTGTACCGTGTCCCGGAGATGGCACCGGATCACCGGCTGGTCATCGGTTTACTGGCCGGCGCAGATGAACCCCTGATGGACCACATCTACAATCGTCTGTTTCAGGAACTCGGGGTACCACTGCATTTCGTTCCCATGGTCGTGGACGATGTGGAACACTTCTGGCCGTTACTGCATTTCCTCCCGGTCCAGGGTATCCGGGTGTTCCATGCGTATCGGCAACAGATGTATGCCATGCTGCAGGAGGTCGAGCCGGCCGTGCGCGTTACCCGTTACGTGAACACGATCGTCCGGCGCGACCACCGATGGGTCGGATACAATACGGAATGGTCCGGATTCTGGAACACCCTGTACCGCCTGTTTGGGGACCAGCAGTGGATGCCGATGATCATCGGTACGGGCAGTTGCGCCCGTGCGATTGCCTATGCGTTCGCCACGGCGGGACTGCCGTTCCGGATCACGGGGCGTCATCTGGACGCGGCCCGATCCATTGCGGCGGCCTGTCAGGGTACCGCGGTGCCGTGGGAACAGGTCGATCCGACGACGTTCAATCTCCTCATCCATGCCACACCGGTGGGACAGTTTCCGTTGCATCACGAAATGATCTCGATCCCGGTGTCCTGGGTGCACCGCAAGATCGTCTTTGACATGGTCTACCGACCGGAATCCACGCGTCTCCTGCAGTTCGCACGTCAGCAGGGGGCCCTGTGGACGGTCTCTGGCCTGGAGGTCCTGACGGAACAGGTGGTGCAGCAGATCGATCTCTGGGTCGGCACGATCCTGCGGAGTGAGGAAATCCTGCCCATCATCCGGACGTATATGGAAGAGTTCGACGATACGGTGAATCTGTTTTGAAAGGAGTTCGGCACCATCCATTTTTTTCCGCTCGTCACTTCCCCTCTGGTCACTTCATGTCCCCCGGATCACGCTCACGGTTTGGGTTTTCCGTAGAAAGTTTGTATAATAGGACACCCGCCCATCAAGGGGAGGATTCGGCTCGAAGTCTCGCGGTGGAGGAATTCCATGCGACGTGGATTTGATAGGGGGATTGTACTGATCGCGCTCATGGTGGGGCACGTATGGACGATCGCGGCACAGGAACCGGCTGCGCCTGCGCGGCAGGGTACCCGGGTGGCAGTGATCAACGTGCGTCGGATCGTGCAGGAATCGATTCCCGGACAGCGCATGTCGCGCGAAATCCAGGCCTTTCAGCAGAAACAAATTCAGGAATTGCGTAAACTGGAAAACGAACTTCAGCAGTTGCAGAAACAGTATCAGGAACAGGCTGCCGTGCTCAGCCAGGAGGCACTGCAGGACCTGCGGTCCAAAATCCGTGCCAAAACGCGGCAGATCGAACGGTTCCGTGAGGACGCCGATGCCGAACTCCAGGAACGGATCAGCGCGGCATTGACGCGACTGGAAAATCAGGTCCGTCCGGTCATTCTGGATGTATGCCGTGAAAAGGGTATTGATATCGTCCTGGACGCTCAGTTTGTGATCTTCTTCAGTTCGGCCGTGGACATTACGGAAGACGTGATCCGTCGGTTCAACGAAAAGGCGGCCGGCACGCAGGGGGCAGCCAACCAACCGTAAGCGCCATGTCGAACACGTGTGGGATGGACCGATGACGACAAAACCGACGATATCGGCGGACTGGCAGTATCTGGATACACATACCGTACTCTCCCTGTTACCGCACCGGTACCCGATCCTGCTCGTCGATCGCGCATACGTCCATCCCCACGATTGTGCGTGTCTGGGGATCAAAAACCTGACGGTCAACGAACCGGTATTTCAGGGACATTTTCCGAACGAACCGCTCATGCCGGGCGTATATCTCATCGAAGCCATTGCGCAGACCGCAGCACTGGCCGTATTGATTCGGCACCCGCACATGCAGGGTCGATCCATTTACCTGTTGGGTGTCGAACAGGCACGGTTTCGCCAGAAAGTCCTGCCCGGCGATCGACTGGAGATCTACGCCTGGCTGGACCGGCAGCGGGGATCGTTCTTATGGTTCCGTGGACGGATCTGGGTCGACGACCGTGTGGTCGCTGAAGCACGGATATCGACCAGTGCGGAAACCTCGGCATGAGGAAGCGCATGGCGGTGCAGGTGGATCCAACTGCGCAGGTAGCGCCTACCGCGGAACTGGAGGACGAAGTGGTCATCGGCCCATACTGTATCGTGGGGCCGCATGTTCGCATCGGGAGGGGCACCGTATTGCGCAGCCATGTCGTCATTGACGGTCATGTCACCATCGGACCGGAAAACGAGATCTATCCGTTTGTCACCATCGGTCTGGAGCCCCAGGATCTGAAATACCGTGGGGAACCCACACGGGTGGAGATCGGCGCCCACAATCTGATCCGGGAATACGTTTCCATCCACCGGGGCACGCCTGGGGGCCGGGGGATCACCCGCATCGGTGACCACAATATGCTCATGGCCTATGCCCATGTGGCCCACGACTGCATTATCGGTAACCACGTGGTCCTGACCAATGCATCCGCCCTGGCGGGTCATGTGGAAGTCGATGATTATGCCGTCATCGGCGGATACAGCGGAATTCACCAGTTCTGTCGGATCGGGAAGTACAGTTTCGTCGGTGCGTTTTCTGCCGTCAGTCAGGATGTGGTACCGTACGCCAGGGTCGTCGGTAACCGCGCGCAGGTCTATGGTGTGAACACGATCGGCCTGCGCCGGGCCGGATTTTCCACAACATCGATCAATCTGATCAAACGCGCATTCATCCTGTTGTTCCGATCGCGTCTGACGGTTCCAGAAGCGCTGGAACGGATCCGACGCGAATTACCGGCCACACCGGAACTCGACGAATTGTGCCGGTTTATCGAAACCTCACAGCGAGGCATTGTCCAATGAAACGCATGCGGATGGCAGTCATTGGGGTCGGCCATCTGGGACAGCATCACGCCCGGGTGTTTGCCCAGCTCCCACGTTCGGAACTCCGGTATGTGGTCGACATCGTACCGGAGCGCGCACACCGTATTGCGCAACTCTACCGTACGACCGCACTGACGGACTATCGGGATATTCCGTTCCGGGATATCGACGCGGTCAGTGTGGTCACCCCGACGGCGACCCATTATGAAATCGTATTGCACTTTCTGCACGCGGGGATTCCGGTATTCGTCGAAAAACCCATGACATCCACTGCGGAAGAAGCGCAACACCTCGTGGACATGGCAGCGCGGCGGCATACCCTGCTCGCCGTCGGACACATCGAACGATTCAACCCCGTGTGCGTGCGGATGCCCGCCATGAATATGGAACAGCATCCGATGTTCATTGAAATTCACCGGGTACATCCGTTTGTGCCACGGGGGATCGATGTGGATATTGTAACGGATCTGATGATCCACGATCTCGATCTCCTGCTCATGCAACTGGACGGCACCATCGAGGTCATGGACGCTGTGGGTATCCCGGTCGTGACGCCGCACGTGGATGTGGCCAGCGTGCGCCTGAAAAAGGATCTCATCCGTATCAATCTCGTCGCCAGCCGGGTCAGCCATTTTCACACGCGTCGATGGATGGTATTCAGTGCCGGTCGGTATTTGAGTCTGGATTTCCTGCACCGTCAGGTCACACAGATGACCGTCGTGGATCACCAGTCCGGCCATATGCGCATTCAGGACGAGAAGTGTACGAGTCGCCGGGAACTGCTGGCGCTGGAACTGGAAACGTTCCTGGACTCTCTGGAACGGGGATACGTCATTCCTCCGCTGGCGACCGGTGCCGAGGGGCTCCGTGCCCTGCAGTTCGTCGAGCGTATCGTGCAGTCGATGGCCAAGGTGCGACATCCGGACCTGAGTCCGTGGGTCATGCCGCTGACCTGACGGTGGCGGGCCAGTCCAGGCGATGACCCCGTCGGATCCAGAACGTCTGCCAGAACCGAAAATCCTCCACTGTATCGACATCCCGCCACCACGGGATGTCATCCGGCGTCCGCTGAACGGCCACCCGATCGATGCGTGACATCGTACACCAGGTCTGAAATCGGGACACCGGTTGCGCGGGCACTGCCTGCGGATGCAGGACACCGACCGGGATGAAGTATACGGTATTGTGGAATACGTGCCCGTCATATGCACACGTATCCCCGTCACACCGTTCCAGCAGCAAACGCAGGACATACGGAGAGATCCAGGGAAGATCGACCGGAAAGAACACCACGGTCGTACGTATCCGGCGCAGCGCGTCCTGAAGTGCGTGCGCCGGTCCGTACCGGGGGATCCGATCCGGCCATACAGGACCCGGCCAGCCACGGACGTCCAGCTGGGGACCGAGCAGTACCGGACCCCAGTCCTGCCACCGCACGTATAACCAGGATAGCATGGGAATCCCATCAAACCGGAGGTACCGTTTGTCCACACCCAATCGGCGACTGCGTCCCCCGGCGAGGATGCAGAGTACGCGTGTGCCACCCCGTTCAGACAGAGCGGACTTCTTCATAGTAGATGTACTTTCGCCATTTCTCATCCAGTAAACCCAGCCAGCGAAGATAAAAGATCAGTTGTTTCCGGGGGATACGACGGGGATCCAGACGGAGCCGCAGCCCGGCCTCCTCCGGCAGACGGTTGCCCTTGTAGCGGTTGCAGTCCGCACAGGCGATCGCAAGGTTGTCCCACCGTGTGGGACCGCCACGGGATCGGGGGACAATATGGTCCCACGTAACTTCATGCGCGGCGACCACCCGCTCGCAGTACTGGCACCGGAGGTGTGGATAGTGACGCAATAGTTTGCGATAGAAATAACTTCGCTGCGCTGTATACGGAACGTAACGCCGCAGACGGATGACCGATGGCATGGGAAAGACACGGGACGGCGTGTGAATTTCTCCGTCACCGACCTCCTCTACGGTGGCCCGGTTCTTCCACACGAGTACCAGCGCTCGACGTACGGTGGTCACATGAATCGGTTCAAACGAGAGATTCAACACGAGCACCGGACGGTGCCAGAGCGGTGTTTTCTGTATCCAACGAGACCGATCGGCCACATCTCGCACGGATAGTGCCATGGATTCCGGGTTTGAACAGCACATATTTTACTATATAAATGGGCATTTGGCAGCCAAAGGTCAACCGGATCACCCGAGATCGGGACGGCAATGGGACACGGGATGCACCGGATCCACCGATATGCCGGTGGCCACCGGTCTCAGGTGTCAGGTCCCAGGTGTCCGGTGTCAGGTCTCAGGTCCCAGGTGTCAGCGCATCCTGGATGACGGGTTATCACGGGGTCCATTGGGACACCGTGGATGCCCATTCGGCCATGCGATGTCCCCATCCCGGAGATGCCGGTTTCCCTGGGACCTGACACCTGACACCTGGGACCCAACACCCGGTGTCGACCGGACCATTCGCCCATCCGGCACATCTCCTGTCCCATTGCCTGTCCCTATCGCAGCCACAATTCATTGCGTATACCACGGAGATACGGTAATATCCCGTACCTCGGGAGTCGGATTCCACGGTCGGGGCGGCAACCGGGCATGGCATCGCGGAAGTTTCAACTCGTATCGGAGTATGCGCCGTCTGAAGCCCAGGAAGCGGCGATCGCCGCACTGGTTGAAGGTATCCGGCGCGGGTACCGCCATCAGGTACTGCTCGGTGTCACCGGCAGCGGCAAGACGTTCACCATGGCCAAGGTCATCGAACAGGTACAGAAACCGACGCTGGTGATCGCGCCGAACAAGACCCTCGCAGCACAGTTGTATCAGGAGTTCCGTGCGTTTTTTCCGGAAAACGCGGTAGAATACTTCGTCAGTTATTACGACTACTATCAGCCAGAAGCCTACATCCCGCAGACGGATACGTATATCGAAAAAGAGGTCCTGATCAATGAGGAGATCGATCGTCTGCGTCTGTCCGCTACCCGGTCGCTGTTCGAGCGGCGGGACGTGATCATCGTTGCCAGTGTGTCCTGCATTTACGGTCTGGGGTCACCGGACCTGTTCTACAGCATGCATCTTTACATCGAAGTCGGTCACCACTGGGACCGGTCCGAACTGCTGCACCGCCTGGTGGAACTGCAGTACGAACGCACGACCGGTATACTCCGCCGGGGGACGTTCCGCGTGATCGGCAACCGCATCGAACTGTTCCCCACGTTTGAAGAATGGGCACTCCGCATCGTATTCGATGACGATGTGATCTCCGAACTCATTGCATTCGATCCGCTCACCGGTCACCGGCTGGAGCGTCTGGAACGGAAACTCATCTTTCCCCGCAGCCATTTTGTGACCCCCCGTCCCATGCTGCTGCAAGCCATCGAATCCATCCAGGCGGAACTGGAAGAACGGGTGGCCTGGTTCCGTGCGCAGGGTCGCGACCTCGAGGCCCAGCGTCTGTACCAGCGTACAACGCACGATATCGAGATGCTATTGATGACGGGGTCCTGCCACGGTATCGAAAACTATTCGCGCCATCTGGACGGCCGGCGTCCGGGAGAGCCACCCGCAACCCTGCTGGATTACTTTCCGGCCGACTTCCTGACCATCATCGATGAGAGCCACATTACGATTCCCCAGATCCGGGGGATGTACGAGGGGGACCGGTCCCGCAAGCAGACACTGGTCGAATTCGGATTCCGGCTCCCTTCGGCACTGGACAATCGACCGTTGAACTTTCGGGAGTTCGAAGAACGGGTGCGATGGGTGATTTACGTCTCGGCCACACCCGGACCCTATGAGGTGGAAAAATCCGGCGGTCGCGTGATTGAGCAACTGATCCGACCCACGGGGCTGGTCGATCCCCCGATCGAAGTGCGGCCCACCCGCGGGCAGATGGAAGACCTTCTGAGCGAGATCCGCAACCGCATTGAACGCAATGAACGCGTCCTGGTCGGTACCATTACCAAACGGATGGCCGAAGACCTGACCGCGTTCCTGCAGGAACACGGGATCCGTGCACGGTATCTCCACTCTGATATTGACACGCTCGATCGGGTGGCCATCCTGCGGGATCTCCGTCTTGGACGATTCGACGTACTCGTCGGCGTGAACCTGCTGCGGGAGGGCCTGGATCTGCCGGAAGTCAGCCTCGTGGCGATCCTGGATGCAGACAAAGAGGGGTTCCTGCGTTCGACGACCGCACTGATCCAGATGAGCGGCCGTGCTGCACGCAACGTGCACGGCAAGGTCATTTTTTATGCGGACCGGATCACGCCGGCGATGCGGGCAACGATCGAAGAAACCAAACGGCGGCGCCAGATCCAGATGGCGTACAACCACAGGCACGGGATTACGCCGCAGACGATCCGTAAACGTATTCATGACATGATCGGCAGTCCCTTTGATCGGGACTATATCGATCTGACGGCGGACCTTCCGGAGGAGATCACCTCCCGGGAACAACTGGAAGAACGTATCCGGGATCTCGAACGGGCGATGTGGCAGGCGGCGGATCAACTCGATTTTGAAACCGCCGCCCGCCTGCGGGACGAGGTCCTCCGTTTGCGACGGCTGCTCCTCACGCGCGGATAGTCCGTCGGAACAACCACCCGAGATCGGGATGGGCAATGGGACACTGAACGGTTCATGTGGGCAGCGGTATATCGATTCCGCGCCGCATGTTATTCCCCGACCCTGACACCCGGGACCTGCCATCTGATACCTCAGGTGTCAGGTATCAGGTGTCGGGTCCCAGGTGTCAGGGGCAAGACTGTCTGCAGGAATGACCGATCGGAGGGTGCGCGGTCGCGACCGTGGCCATTGTTGTGTTGTGGCCATTGCACGACGCGTCGGTGCCCGCCAGTGGACACGCCAGGGTCCACGCGCATGCCGTGATCGGGAGAGCTCGGTTATTCGCCT
>CAZIRO010000101.1:0-10736 GCA_964541595.1 uncultured Acidobacteriota bacterium | reverse complement strand
TCCCGACGCACATAATGGGCATCGTTGGTGGCAACGAGCGGGACCTCCGTATGGCGAGCGAGTTCCACAAGGCGCGGATTGAGGAAATGGTCCTCTTGCAAACGGTGGAATTGCAGTTCGATATAAAACCGGTCTGGCCCGAAAATCGAGCGGTACTCCTGCACGATACGGGCAGCGTCCTCGAGGGTTCCCCCCTGCAGCAAACACTGGGCGATCTCCCCCTGCAGACATCCGCTGAGCGCGATCAGTCCCTCATGATGTTCCCGCAGGAGCGCTTTATCCACACGCGGTCGATGGTAGAACCCCTCCAGATAGGCGCGAGAAACCAGTGCGATGAGATTTCGCCAGCCGGTGGCGTCCACCGCGATCACCGTCAGATGATAGTACCGGGGTTCGGATTGACCCGACCGGGGTTTTTCCCGACGGTCACCCGGTGCCACGTACAGTTCACACCCGGGGATGCCCCGTATCCCCTGCGCCTGACAGGTTTCCAGGAATTCGATCATGCCAAACAGATTCCCGTGGTCCGTCAGTGCCACAGCCGGCTGACCGAGTTCAGCCACACGCGCGACCAGTCGGGGAATGAGACACAGTCCGTCCTGAAAACTGTAGTCCGAATGGACGTGCAGGTGAACAAATCGATCCATGGTATCGGACAGGCAATGATCGCTGTTTTTTCGGGTTGATCCGGATGCATGCCCCGGCTGCATATACACCGGGACGACTCGATCACTTCCGGACCGGTGCCGGTAATCCGATCAGGGTCTCTTCAGATCGCCTCTTCCTCCTCTCCCATGAACGGCTGCAACCGGAGCACCCGGTGAATCCGGGGCAGGTCCATAATGTTCATCAGGAAAATATGCATCCGTCGCGCCATGAATAGCAACTGCCGGTGCTGATACGGATCGATCAGGGTAAACAGATAGTTCTTGGAAATCCCCTGACCCACGGTTTTGGTCCACTTGCGGATCTCCACGAGGGTATCCCGTACCTCGATCGTATTGGCCGTGAGCGCGTACCAGAAACTGTAGACCGTATGCTGGCGCACACCGAGTACCGGAATGCGGTAAAACGTATTCCACTCGACATGTTCCAGGGTGACGTCGGCCAGTGTCTCTTCCAGATGGGGGCGTACGGACCAGTAGATGTAGTCCATGATCCAGCCACCTGCGGAGAACAACCGGATCATATCTGCCGGGTGTTCTTCCGTCCACAACTTGATCTGTTCGAGCAGTTCGAGCTCATAGACCGTCGGTTGCCAGGGCGGCTGAAACGCATCGATCGGCGCCTGCGGATGCCGACGAAAGAACTGGGCGAACTCGCGCAGTAAACGGATGTAGTCTTTCACCTCACGTCCCAGACGAAGCGCCCAGGCGCGGAACCGGTGGTTTTCCTCTTCGGAGCGCGCTTCCACAATGCGGTAACTCAACATCTGCATGGTCTCGGCGAGATCGAGATGCACGTTGACCCGCAGCGGATAGACCTCCGGGTGCAGCACGGTAAAGGCACGTTTAAAGGGATCATAAAACAAAATCCGGTGATTATACGCCCGACAGGCCTCGTACGCCAGTAACATCAACGGTTTTGTCCCCCCAGCCAGGTTGAGGATCAGTTCTCCCGGCGCGTACTGTTGCGCAATACGTGAACACACCCGGTAGATCTGGAACGGTTTGAACGCATCGATCTCAATGAGTTCGATCTGTTCACAAAACGGGCGCGACTGTTCTACCAGGAAATCTTTCAACCGATGCGTGCGCGGCGTCAGGATCAGGTGGTGGTGACGCGGGCGAAATTGGCGAACAGCCAGGAGGTCGGGCAATCGGTGGTATCCCGCAATGGTGATCATACCTGCAATTCCGTTTTCCATGGGTACGTCTCCCTTTCTTTATCCCAGACATTGCGTAACGAATGGCGAACCGCCCGGTGCAGGCATTCCGCAACTGCACACGGCATACGGGGTGGCAACGGCTCATTTCGCAACCTGCAACGCCATTCGTCACCTCTGAATTTTTCAGGTACCGATTTCCATGACGGGTGTATTATACTACAATAGCAGGGTGTGTAAACAGGTTCCGCTGAGATCGGGACAGACAATGGGACAGGGGAACCACCGGATCCACCGGTGTACCGGTGGCCACCGGTCTCAGGTGTCGGGTCTCAGGTCCCGGGTGGCAGGTGTCGGGTGGCAGGTATCCATCCGGGACGGGAGACAGGAGACGGAAGACAGGGGACGGGGCATCGCATGGCCGAATGGGCACCCACGATGTCCCATTATCTGTCCCGATTCCGGGTGCCGGGATTGTACGACACGGGTTGATTGGACGTGGTAGGAGATGTACACGTGCAGACATCCACATGGTGGACACCTTCATCGGTCCGGGACACTCTGCGGGCCTGGGTGTGGGCGGCATTGACGGGATCCGACGTCGACCCGCCGCCGTTTCCCGAACATACCGCCACCCGCACGGCCCTGGCCCGGTGGATCCGGTGGCACGGACTGGTTCAGCGGGTCTATCCCATCGTGCGCGGCAGACCGCCGACATCCGAATGGGCCTGGCTGGCGGACGCGCTCCGGGGCGTATACTATCGGGGAGTTGTCTGGAACCTGCACCTGCTGGAGACCCTGCGGGTTGTGGAGACGTTCGCTCGTTCAAGGAGCATTTCCTGGATCCACTGGAAAGGACTTACACTTGCCGTACTGGCGTATGGAGACACACTGGCCCGGATGCCCGGCGATCTGGACGTCTGGATCCCGCCGGAACATCCCCCGGAACAACTCGCCGAGCAACTCGCCACCATCGGGTACCGTCCCCTGTACGTGCTGTCCCCCTCCGAATGGCGTCTGTATCGCCGTGCCATGCATGCGATCGTATTCCTGCACGACACCTGGTGCCCGCTGGACGTGCACTGGCGATGGATGCCGCCGGATTTTCAGACCCGGGAAATGACCGTCGCAGTCGGGGCCACCATACCGATCCGGATTCCCTGCGCGACCGGGGACGTGACCGTACAGACGCTGTCTCCGGAATGGCACTTTCTGTACCACATGCTCCACGCGGCAAAACACGAATGGGCGAAACTCCTATGGACGACGGACCTTGCCGGGATCGTATACCGCCACCCTGCACTGGACTGGGACCTCATCCTGCGTGAAATCCATCGTCACCGTATGGTGTACATCGCGGGGATCACGTTGCGACTCATCCGGGAATGGACCGATCTTCCGCTCCCCCCGGAACCCCGCCGGTTGCTGGAAACCGTACCGTCCACAGCGGGCGTGTTCCGGCGGGTTCAGCGACGGATTCTGGACATGCGCGGCGAGGGTCCGGTATGGCAACGGCTGGCACTGATGTGGCGTATCCGGGAGTCCTGGCGGGATCGACTGCGGATCCTCTGGGGATGGTGGACCACCCCAATGCCCGCCGATCTGCACGCCTGGCGGTTGCCCACGGTTCTGCATCCCCTGTACCCCTGGCTGCGTCCGGTGCGGCTCGTCGGTAAGGCGCTCGTCATGACTGCACGCGCGATCGGGACGGCGACCTCCCGACGCCCCGGTGTGTCCGCAGGTTCGATCGCGGAGAGATCCCCCGAACCCGGCGTTTGATTCCGGATGGGACAGCCGTATACTGACAACACCCGGAAACGATACCGGAGACGACACGTATTCGTATCCGGAATCCATCCCCGCGCGCAACTGTTCAGGATCCGATGGACGCCGCAACCTGGTCGGAATGGATTGCGTTTTTTCGTCGTCACACCGGTTTCAACCTCGCATATTACCGCACGGGTATCGTCCAGCGGCGTTTGCAGACGTGGATGGTGCGGAAAAACATTCCCGATCTGACCACGCTGATGGCCCGGATCGCGAACCATCCGGAATGGTGGCCCGATCTGATCGCATACCTGACCGTGGATGTCTCTCAATTCTTCCGCAATCGACCCGTGTTCACATTCCTGCAGGAACATTTTCTGCGTCCCTGGCCCGCCGGCCGACTCTGTCGTATTCTCAGTCTCGGATGCGGACGCGGTCAGGAAGTGTATTCCCTGGCGCTGCTCTGCACCCGAACGCTGGGAAATGTCGTGGACTGGCGTATCGTGGGAATGGACATTGACCCCTGGAACCTGCACCAGGCGGCACAGGGTGTGTACACCGCACGGGAGACGGCACAACTGTCTGCTGCTGAAATGGCCGCGATGATGATCCCCCTCCCGAACGGAACGGGATATCGCATTCGCGCCGAACTCCGGGATCGGGTCGATTTCGTGCGCGGTGACCTCTTCGCCCTGCCGTTTCAACCCTGCAGCGCCGATCTGGTCCTCTGCCGAAACGTGTTGATTTTTGTCGAACCCGAATATCATGCTACAATCTTGACATCGATCGGGACGATCGTTCGACCGGGGGGATGGTGCGTACTCGGAAGCGTGGAACGGATACCGGAGACAGTACAGTCGATATGGCAACCCGTCAGTACTGTCCATCATGTATATCAACATGTACGTGGATGAACGCCCGTTGAAGAGAGGGGGTATCCATGGAAAAAAAACTGACCTTTGCCTTTCTCACGGTCGGTGGGATCAGTTATCTCATCTTTGATCTCACACTGGCCCGGTTTGTGCGGCCGGTCATGGAACGGCTGGGCGAATCCGGATGGTCGGCCGTCGTGGTATCGATGTTACCCGCGTTCAGTATCATCCTGGTTGCCGCCTTTGTCGGGTGGATCACCTCTCGATTCTGGTTACTGCCGCCGATCTGGGAACTCGTTCAGGCAACGGGAACGGTCCGTGCGGGCAACCTGCGGGTAACGTTAAAATCCCGGTCTGATGATGAAATCGGCATGGTCACGCAATCTTTTGATCAGATGGTGCAGGAACTCCGTCGCCTCATCCATGCGATCACGACGTCCAGCGGGCAACTGCACGATCTGGCCGTCCACCTGCGCACGGCGTCGGAACAGGTGAGCACGAGCGCCCAGGAGGTCGCTTCAGCCATGCAGGAAGTCGCGAACGGGGCGGAACTCCAGGCGCAGCGCATCCAGCAGGTACAGCAACTGCTGGATCAACTGCATCAGCAAACGCAACAGATCGCGGATCTCACCCGGTTGACCCGTTCGGTCGCTGAAAACACCGTACAAACCGCGAAAGAGGGCATCACCCTGATGGAAGGCGTGATGAAACGCGTGGCCATGACCCGGGACGTGATCGAACGTGCGTCGGCCGAAGTGCACGGTTTCGGACAACGGGCGCTCTCGATCACAGACGCGGCCAAACAGATCCAGCACATTGCCCAGCAGACCAACCTTCTGGCACTGAACGCGACGATCGAAGCCGCCCGCGCGGGTGAACAGGGGCGTGGGTTTGCGGTTGTTGCGGAAGAGATCCGGAAACTCGCCGAAACGACCCGGAAACTCGCCGATGAGGTGAACGTACTGGCGAATGAGATCCAGGACCAGAGCGTGTCCGTTCATGAAGTCATGGCCCAGAGCGTGCAACTCTCCGACGAGAGTCAGAACCGTGCGCAGTCGAGTCTGACCGGTTTTGAACGGATCGTTGAACTATCCGAAAAGACGTTTCACTACACAGCCCAGGTCGTCGAAATGACGGAAACGCAGTGGCAGAGTGTGCAGGACATCGTGCAGCACATGCAGGACATCAACCATGTGGCCGAAAACAATGCGGCCGCGGCGGAACAGGTGTCGGCGACCACACAACAGCAGTCCGCTGCAACAGAAGAATTGCTGCGTTCGGCCGATGAGCTGGTGCAGGTTGCGGAAACATTGAAACAGACGACCGATCGATTTGAAACGTGATGGACCGTGAGATGCATACACTGTTTCTCGTCTTTTCGCTGACAATGCGGGATGCGGCGCAACCGCAATACTGGGCCATCGCCATGGACCACGTGCGGGAAGTCGTGCAGAATCCCCGAATCTATCCGCTTCCACGGGTTCCCGACTTCATCGCCGGGTGCCTGTGGTATCGCGGCCGCATTCTCACCGTGTGTCATCTCCCCAGGCTGCTGATCGGGGATCGATGGAAATCGCCCGCGGAATCCGTATATTATGTGGTGGTTTTGGACCGGATTCATGTACCGCTGGCCCTGTGGGTCGGGGAAAACGTGCAATCCCTGACCATGGACGAGTGGACGCCGATGGACATGCGCGGGTTTGAGCATCCGCTGGTCACGTCGATTTTCCGCTGGCAGCAACACACACCGGTTTACCATATCGGGATTCCCGAACTCATCGCATATCTGGATCACGCCATGATCCAGCATGCGCAAACGTTTCACCGGGTCCGCCCCGGTGAGTCTTCGGGATCTTCACCGGGCACCCCGGGATAACACTCCGTGCAGGGGGAACCATGGACAAAGTGCGGGTGATGGTCGTGGACGATGCCATGTTTATGCGAAACATGTTGAAGGAAATCCTCAACAATACGGGACGGTATGAAGTCGTTGCCGAAGCCACGAACGGCAAGGAGGCGGTGGAAACGTATGCCAAAGTCAAACCCGATCTCGTCACCATGGATATCGTGATGCCGGTGATGGACGGGATTGAAGCCACACGTGCCATCCTGGCAATGGACCCGCAGGCGCGCATTGTCATGTGCAGCGCACTGGGTCAGGAACCGCTGGTGATCGAATCCATTGCCGCCGGTGCGAAAGATTTCATCGTCAAACCGTTTTCTCCCGAACGTGTCATCCGTGTTCTGGATCAGGTGATCCAGGGAACCACAGCAGGATAAACCGATGACCTTGGATTACACGCGCTACTACCGCATGTTCGTCGAGGAAGCTCAGGAGTATCTTCAACAGATGATGGCCACCCTGACGCGTCTGCAGGAAAATCCCCGGCAGCCGGAACTGTGGCAGGAGATGTACCGGTACGCGCATTCTATCAAGGGGATGGCCGGGACCCTCGGGCTTCAGGCGGTGCAGGAACTGGCGCATGTATTGGAAGATTTCA
Organism: uncultured Acidobacteriota bacterium; assembly: GCA_964541595.1. Lineage (GTDB taxonomy): Bacteria > Acidobacteriota > HRBIN11 > HRBIN11 > HRBIN11 > CAZIRO01. Next base: position 3,771 of record CAZIRO010000101.1, on the reverse strand, counting down.
TGCAGTGGATTCAGCAACGCAACGATGTAACCGCGCATTTTCCCGTGCTCACCGAGGCACTGGAACAACTTGCCGAGCAGATTCGCCAGGTGGACACCCGGTCCGATGCGGTACCATCCACGGTCCCTCCCGTTGTCGATCGCCTGCGTGCGCGCATGCGGGACACGACACCGCCATCGGCACCGCCACCGCCGGCGCCCTCCGCGCCGGAATCTCCCCCTGCGTCCGAACCGGAAACACAGCGTACGCAACGTACCCGCTGGCAGGGGCTCGTTCGCCTGCAGGCGGACGTCGTCCTCCCGGCAGCCCGCATGATGGTCATCGTCCGTGCGCTGGAAACCGTCGGTACGATTACCGCGCTGGACCCGTCCCGGGAACAAATTCAGCACGGCCAGGTGGGACAAACGCTGCGATTCACACTTGAAGGTCCGGAAGACGTCACCGCACTGGAACAAACCCTGCGCAATATTCCCGACGTGTCGGCGGTGGAAATCCGTCCCCTGAGACCGCAACCGGAGACAGAAGCCGAAGAACCCGCGACAAGTGTTCTGCCCAATACCGTTCGAGTCCGGCTGGAAGACGTTGACCGTCTGTTTGATCTGGCCAGCGCCATGTTCATGCAAATTCAGCGACTGCGCAGTTCCGTGCAACCCCGGACCCTCGAGGACGCAACCCTCCTGCGCGACAGCGAATTCGTTGCCCGCCAGATCTATCTGGGTCTGATGGATCTGCGCATGCTGCCCCTGGAGACGCTCATTCCGCCGCTGCGACGTATGGCCGAACGGCTTGCGGAACAGATGGGCAAACGGGTCAAAATGGTCACCCGCGGGGAACACCTCGCCGTGGATAAGACGATCTTGGAATATCTGATGGATCCCCTGGTGCACATCGTGCGCAATTGCGTGGACCACGGGATCGAACCGCCCGAAGAACGCACACGGAAGGGGAAACCCCCGGAAGGGTATATCAGCATCCACGCCCGCTCCCAGGGGGACTGGATCCATATCGTCATCCTGGACGACGGTCGCGGCATGAACCTGGAAAAAATCGCGCAGCAGGCGATCGAGCGCGGACTGGTGACCCCGGATCAGTTGCGTACGATGACTCCCGAAGAAGTGTGTATGCTCGTCACGATTCCGGGATTCAGTACGGCAACAGCGGTGACCGCCGTATCCGGGCGTGGTATCGGTATGGATGTTGTACGCCACCGTGTGGAATCGCTCGGAGGAATGCTTCGTATTGAAACGAAAAAAGATCGGGGCACCCGGATCACGATCCAGATCCCGGCCCGGCTCTCCATTCTGGATACCATTATCGTCCGCCACGACCAGTACATGATCGCCATTCCCATGGAACGTGTGTACCGTATCCTGCCCGCCGAACACCGTCGGGTACATTACCGGCAGCAGGTACCGGTCCTCTACCTTGACGAACGTATGGCTCCGATTGTCACGACCGATGAGGTGTTGCTCGCCGTTGCCGACCGTCCCGCATCGTGGCATCGGTACTATTTCGTTGTGCTGACGTATGAACAGGGGGTATACACGCTGGCTGTACCGGACATCGTGGGTGAACACCACAGCGTCGTTCAGCGGTTGGAACCCCCGCTGAGCCGGATTCCGATCTTTTCCGGCATTACGGTCAGTCCGAATCTGGAAGTTATTCCCTTACTGGACGTGGAATTCATTGGGCAGCAGATCGTGCCCCATATTGCATAAAATGCCGAATGCATCAGCGAGTGCTCATGGTGCATCGGGAAGCGTATCAGTGGATCCGGGAATCCAGTACTTCGGCGTGGAAGACGTTTTTGCGCATGCTCGGACAGCCGATACCGGCCACCTTACCGGCCGTTGTCCCGGTGCAGACCCTGCATCAGCCGGACACGCATCTCATCTGGATGGCCTATCTGCATACCATCCGCCCCGTACGCACGCTCTGGGCGATGGCTGCGCATCCCCGGGGCGCAGCATGGGCTGTGCGTCGAATCCTGTCCGTGCATCCCACCGATCCGTCTGGAGAGACCATGCAGATCTCCGCCTTCAAAGAAATCGCCAATATCCTCGGCTGCACGTATTACAACCACCTCGCCGAACGTGTCCACCACGTACTGGTACCCTCCGTACCGGTGCTCGTCATCGGTGATTGGAAAGACTGTCAGGATACGCTGCAACGCGAACTGGATTCCACGCATAATCCGTTTCGGATGTACGTCTCTTCGATCACGCTCGGGACTCTCCCGTGGCCATTCTGGATGATGATGGCAATCCCGGGAACATGGTGACCGCAACGAGAGACACGTCCCACAAAAAGCGTCGTATCCATGTTGGCATTGGCCGCATGGCGGTTGCCCGGGCTCCGGATGAACTGTTCATTGTTGGACTCGGTTCCTGCGTGGCCGTATTCATCTGGTCCGCCGCGCTGCAACTCGGCGGTCTGGCGCACATTCTGCTCCCGGAGGGCGCATACCGATCGGACCATCTCCCGTGCAAGTATGCGGATCACGCCGTGCCGTACCTTTGGCGTGCACTCCAGGATGCCGCACGGGAAGCCGGTTCGGTACCGGCACCGCAATGGCAGGCCAAACTGGTCGGTGCCGCCCGATTGTTTCCGCAACTCACGCATCCCGACCTCGTGACCATCGGTGAGCGTACGGCCGCCGCGGTGACACAATGGCTGGAAACGTTCGGTGTGCCCATCGTCGCGACGGATCTGGGGGGCACCGAGGGACGGACGATCTATATCAACCTGGCCGATGGGACCATCCGGGTACGCACGCGGTCACATACGATCTGTCTGTAATCACTTGCCGATACAAAACTGGGCAAAAATCCGGTCCAGGATCGCTTCCACATCGGTTTCACCCGTTAATTCGTCCAGTGCACGCAGTGCCGCGCGCAGTTCCTCCAGTACGATCGGTTCCGGACTGCCACGGCGCGCCTGTTTGCGCGCCGCCTGCAGGGCACGTGCTGCCCGCCGCAGACACATCACGTGCCGAATGTTCGTGACCACCGCAGACTCCCCTGTCCACCGGACCTGTACCTCACGCACCGCATCACGAATCCGCTCGAACACCCGTTCGATGCCCTCCGGGCGGGTGCAGGAGATCACGCAATCCACCGTACACCCGAACCGCTGCCGAACACGGTCCAGTGGCCAGGCGGGCGGCAGATCGGACTTGTTTGCCACGACGATCAGGTGCCGGCCCCGAACGGTTTCAAAGACGGCGTCATCCGCCTCGTCCAGGGGGGTGGAACGGTCCAGCACCCAGATGATCCGATCGGCCGTCCGGATCATTTCCAGTGTACGTTCGATCCCCATCTGTTCCACGAGATCAGCCGTCTGCCGCACGCCGGCCGTATCCACAAGGTGCACGACCCATCCGTCCACGATCATTCGTTCTGTAATGAAATCCCGCGTGGTTCCGGCGACCGGGGTCACGATCGCACGTTCCATCCGCAATAATGCATTGAACAGGGACGACTTGCCCGCATTCGGTTTTCCCACAATCACCACACGCAACCCCTCACGAATGGCACGTCCCTGCCGAAATGTCGCAAGCAGTGCGCGTATCCGCTGAAGCAGTGCGGTCATCCGCTGTTCCGGTTCGCCGGTGTGGAAAAACGCCATACTTTCCGCCTCACCGAAATCCACCGTGGCCTCATAGCGGGCCATGAGTTCCAGAAGATCCGCTTTCCATGCACGAATCTGCTCGGAGAGTCGTCCATCCAGTTGCTGTAACGCACCGCGCGCCTGCCAGAGCGCGTCCGCGCG
>CAZIRO010000100.1:0-10743 GCA_964541595.1 uncultured Acidobacteriota bacterium | reverse complement strand
CGCAGCCTTGCAGAACCGCCGTCAGCGCATGCGATGGCTTGCAGCACTGCCGGTCGATACCGTCTGGGTCCTGCCCTTTACCCCCGCACTGGCCGCACTTTCTCCGGAACAGTTCCTGCACAATTACGTGCTCCCCGCACCCGGTGACCTCGAGATCGTGGTCGGCACCGACTTCCGGTTCGGTACTCAGCGCCGCGGGGACCTGTACATGCTCCGTCAGTTTGCATCCGCACGCGCCCGAAAGGTGCACGCATTCGCCACAATCGCCCTGAACGATCAACCGTGCCGGAGTTCATTGATCCGCCATTTCATCCGCCGGGGAGCAGTCGAGCAGGTCATTCCGTTTCTCGGTCGGATGTATAGCATTGAAGGTGTCGTCCGATCGGGTGAAGGATTGGGACGGACCATCGGGTTCCCGACCGCCAACCTGGCCTGGTTCAATGAACTGATTCCGGGAACCGGAGTGTACATCACGCTCCTGTCATTCCAGCAGTACCTGTGGCCATCCGTGACCAATATCGGATACCGTCCCACATTTCAGGGAAAACGCCTGCAGGTCGAAGTCCACGTCCTGCAGCAGACCGATCTCGCATTATACGGCAACACCGTTGAACTCTTTTTCTTACACCGTATTCGGGACGAGCAGCGTTTTGCCACTCCTGAAGCGCTGCGGCGTCAGATCGAGCGGGATATTGCGTATGCGGTGGACTGGTGGACCGCCCGGATCGGTCTGTCCCCCGATCCCGTACCCGTGGATCAGTGGCATACACGCGTGCGGGGAGTTTACGGCACGCTGTGTTTGCCGTACGTGGATCTCGCATGGTACCGCGCACATCGCGGGACCTTTCACATCGAATCCGTCTGACGCGGGACTCACTGTCAATGTTTCCACTGATACGATGATTTCCCCATGTCCTCCACAAACGTGAACGCTGAGCGTTCGTCAGAGGTCTCTACGTGCGTTCCAGGGGAAGGGATGTGCGCCGGGTTCACGGGAGTCCCGGGACGGTCGGCCGGCTGCGGGAGTCGAACGTTCCGGCATCCTGCTTTCCGGTTTCTTCTCTTTCCTGCAATCGGGCCAGGCCATGGGACACCGTGGGTCCGCATGCGGTCATGCGCTATCCCCAGTCCATGCGATGCCCCGTCCCCTGTCTTCCGTCTCCTGTCGCAAATACCCGCCACCTGCCACCTGAGACCTGAGACCTGGGACCTGAGACCTGAGACCTAAATACCCGCCACCCGGGACCGGAGACCGGTGGCCACCGGCCCACCGGTGGATCCGGTGGTGCGCATGTCCCATGGTCTGTCCCGAGCGCAGTTCTTTTTCTTCTTTCCACATTCACTCAAACAAAAGACAGTATGTATATATAAGAATAAGAAGGGGATGTGGAAAAGTGGAAATCGGCCTGAATCCCGCTACCCACGCTGCGATCGTTTTCCACAACCTGTGGAAAACGGGGTCCCCGTATGTGGAAAAATCGCCCCCGGGGATCCCTCGATTTCCACTTTTCCACATCCGCTGCCCCCGATTTCCACAGGGATTTGCACATCTTTTTCCACATCCCGATCCCGACATCCGCCCCGCCGGTTTCCACTTTTCCACATAATTTCCACAGCGATTCCACATCCCCGACCCGAGTTCATTCCCCCCGCAGTCCCAGAGTCTGCAGGATCGCTTCCAGTTCCTGGCGGACTTTCGGATGCATTTCCAGACGGTCTGCGATTTTCTGAATGGCATACATGACGGTCGTGTGGTGCTTCCCCCCGAACGCCTGACCGATCTCGTTCAGAGAGGCTTCCAGGTAGTATCGTGCAATGTACATCGCCATCTGGCGGGGATAGACGATCTTCGGACGGTTGGTACGCGATCGGAGCATTTCCGGATCGATCTGGTAAAAACGGGCGACCGCGTGAATCACGCTCTCGATGGTGAGGTGTGCGGGATAGGTCACCGGTGCAGGTCTCGGCGCGGCGGTCATGGTGTACGCGTGCAGCAGGGGCGTAATGGCCTCCCGTGCAAGATCGACCGTGATCGGCTGGCTTTTCATCGAAGCCAGAAAAATAAGCCGACGGAGCGCCCCTTCCAGCATGCGGACGTTGTCGACGATTCGTTCGGCAATGAAGAGTGCGATCTCATCGGGGATATGAACCCCGAGCAGCATGGCCTTTTTGTGCAGGATGGCAATCCGCGTCTCCAGTTCCGGGGGTTGAATGTCGGCGACGAGTCCCCAGGAGAATCGGGAAACCAGGCGTTTTTCAACGTTGGACAGGGCATGCGGCGGTTGGTCGGCGGTCAGGACGATCTGCTTCTGCGCCTGGTAGAGAATGTTAAATATTGAAAACACTTCCTCCTGGGTGCGTTCTTTACCGGCCAGCGTGTGCACGTCATCGAGCAGAAGTACGTCTGCGTTTCGATAGTACTGGCGGAGTTCGTGGACGTTGCCCCGTTGATAGGCGTCTACGAGCTGGCTCATCAGAGCATCGCACGAGACGTAGATTACGTGCATTTTTCCGTTGTTCTGAAGGATGCGATTGCCAATTGCGTGCAGCAGGTGGGTTTTTCCCAGTCCGACACCGCCGTAAATGAACAGCGGATTGTACAGACGTCCAGGGTGGTCTGCGACCGCGACGGCGGCAGCGTGGGCAGCCTGGTTGCTCTGACCGATAACGAAGTTTTCAAAAGTATAGATGGGATTGAGTCCGCCTGTCGCGATCTCCTGGACCTGCGCGGCTTCGAGTTCTTCGTTGGTGAGGAATTGCAGGGTTTTACGCGGCAGTCCGGCTTCTTCGATACAGGCCTCGATCGCTTGCATGTAAGAACGCTCGATCACGTCTCGGAAGAACTTGCTCGGAATGAGAATCTGCACGCGGGTATCGTCCTCATAGAACTGCACGGTCGGGCGGAACCAGCTGTTAAAGGATTGGGGTTTTAAGCGGCGTTGCAAACACTGCAGAACGCGTACCCAGTACATGAACAAAGCCCCCTTTTGGCGGATCTGCCATCCCGACGATCTCCACGGTTTACAACCCCGGGCCGCATGGAAGCCATTCTATTGCAGGCACTCTGGAAAGGCAATTGGCCGCGGTCGCCGATTCCATCGGATCAACCCACGATACGGTGCCAATGAATGTGGTAAAGTTTCTGTATTGCTATTCTTCATTTGAAATGCGGATGGGCGGAAATTGTTCCGGGGTCCATCGTAATACCGGATGGCGCGCCGCACGGACCTCATCAAACCGCTGAACATGCGTGCGGTGCGGCGCCGTACGGACCCGTTCCGGATCCGTTTCTGCTTCCCGCGCAATGGCGATCATCGCTTCGATAAAACGGTCCAGTTCTTCAAGACTTTCCGTCTCGGTCGGCTCGATCATGAGCGCACCCTGAACAATGAGCGGGAAATAAACGGTCGGCGGATGAAATCCGTAGTCCATCAACCGCTTGGCAATGTCCATCGTGGTCACGCCGTGGGCATTTTGCCAACGGTCGCTGAATACGACTTCGTGCATGACCGTACGGTCATACGGCAGGTGGTAGTAGTCTCTCAAGCGTGCGCGGATGTAATTCGCGTTGAGGACTGCACGTACGGCGATGTCTCGCAGGTGGTCTCCCCCGAGTGACATGATATAAGCAAGCGCACGCACGTGAACACCGAAATGACCGGCGTATGCCTTGACCCGTCCGATCGACTTGGGACGCTGCCAGTCCCGACGGAATCCGTGTGCATCCCGGACGATCCGGGGAACCGGAAGATACGGTTCCAGGTGGGACTTGACGCAGACGGGTCCGCTTCCGGGTCCGCCACCCCCGTGAGGCGTGCTGAACGTCTTGTGCAGATTCAGATGAATGACGTCAACGCCCATGTCTCCGGGACGCGCGATACCAACGAGCGCGTTCATATTGGCCCCGTCCATATAAACCAGGCCGCCACGCTCGTGCACGATGGCAGTGATTTCGAGGATGTCTTCCTCGAACAGACCGAGCGTATTCGGATTCGTGATCATGAGGGCAGCGACGGTCTCATCCATGAGATTGCGAATGGCTTCCGGACTGATGAGTCCCCGTGCATCGGAGTGGATCTGCACGACCTGGAATCCCCCGAGTGCCGCGCTCGCTGGATTTGTACCGTGTGCGGAATCCGGGACGATAATTTTGGTGCGGACGTCCCCACGGTCGGCCAGGTATGCGCGGATCAGAAGCAGGCCCGTCAATTCGCCGTGCGCTCCGGCCGCCGGTTGCAGAGATGCGGCGTCCATTCCGGTGATCTCGCACAGGTACCGTTCGAGTGTCCACTGAATCGCCAGAGCGCCCTGCGCCCATGCATCGGGTACGTACGGATGGAGATGCAGAAATTCGGGAAATCGCGCAACCGTTTCACCGATCCGTGGGTTGTACTTCATCGTGCACGACCCGAGCGGATACATCCCACGGTCGATGCAGTAGTTCCAGTGTGCCAGCCGATTGAAGTGGCGAACCACGTCGAATTCCGAGAGTTCCGGCATATCCGGAATGGTGTCCCGCAGAAGATGGGACGGCATTTCGGCTTCAACGGGCGTTTCCGGTACGTCGCTCGGTGGGAGACTGTAGCCCCGGCGACCGGGATTGGATTTCTCGAACAACAACGGCTCTTCGAAGTAAATCCCCTGAAGAGACTCGCGCATTCTTCGCATGGAACCCCCTCACGCGGTCCGTGTCAGGGATGCAACGGTTTCCAGAAATCGATCGAGTTCCCGCCGATCGTTCATTTCGGTTACGCAGAGGAGCAGCGCCTGTTCCGGTTCCGGATACCATCGGGATAGGGGAACCCCTGCAAGGATCCGATGCGCCTGCAAGCGCTTCCAGACGTCCAGAGACCGCGGATGCGTGATGACAAACTCGTTGAAAAACGGGCCCTGAAACGGGCGCTGCCAGCCCAGTTGTTCCAGTTGCGCTGCCAGGTAATGCGCACGCCAGTAATTGATCTGAGCCAGTGCACGGAGTCCCTGCGGTCCCATAAGTGCGAGGTAAGCAGTTGCCGCGATCGCACAGAGCGCCTGGTTCGTGCAGATGTTGCTCGTCGCCTTCTCACGGCGAATGTGCTGTTCACGTGCAGCGAGCGTCAGGACAAAACCGCGTTTCCCTGTACGGTCGTACGTCGCACCGACGAGCCGACCGGGCATGCGGCGGACGTATCGCATGCGCGTTGCCATCAGTCCGAGGTGCGGTCCTCCGAACTGCATGGGGATCCCGAATGACTGTCCCTCGCCCACCACGATGTCAAAATCGAATGCTCCGGGTGGCCGGAGCAGTGCGAGGCTCAGCGCTTCCGTAAAGCATGCGATGCGAACGGCCGGATGATCCGCAAGTGCTGCACGCACCGCGGCCAGATCCTCAATGATACCGAAAAAGTTGGGGGACTGGATCGCGACGGCAAACGTGTCATCCTGGAGGCGCGACCGCAACGCGTCGAGATCGATCTGCCCCGTCGTCGGGTCCCAGGGAATCGTGTCGATCCGGATACCCAGGTGGCGCATGTAAGTGTAAACCGTCTGGCGATACTCCGGATGTACGGTTGCGGCGATGAGCACATGGCGTCCATCGCGAATCCGGCGGGCCATCAACACGGCTTCGGCCAGTGCGGATGCGCCGTCATACATGGATGCATTGGCGACTTCCATGCCCGTTAACTGGCAGACCAGTGTCTGAAACTCGAACGTGGCCTGCAGGGTTCCCTGGCTGATTTCCGGTTGATAGGGCGTATACGCGGTGTAAAATTCCGGTTTGCTTATGACGTCCCAGACGACGGCCGGGATGTAGTGATAATACGTGCCCGCGCCGATCAACAGCACCGCGTCCGGCGGTGCCGTGTTGGCCCTGGCCCATTCGGTAAACCGGGCGGCGATTTCCGGTTCTGACAACCCCGGCGGGATGTCCAGCGGGCGGCGTAGACGCACGTTTTCCGGAATCTGTGCGAACAGTGCGTCCATTGAATCCACACCGATGGTTTCCAGCATTTTGCGGACATCGGTCTCGGAGTTCGACAGGAAGCGGATCATCGGATTCCCCCGGAACCGCGTGCAATCGCATACCGGTGTAAAGAATTGCGATCGGGAGTCAGGAGTGCGTCGGATACACGCGCGACGTATACGCCATCCGACCGCATTCCCGACCCCGATCGGCCGTCGGCTTCGCCACTCGCCATTCAATGGTGCATTTCCCGGATAGTGGGGCGTCGACGGTGCCCGGAAGGAACGGGGAACGGCAATGGGACCGTTTGTCCCCTGTCCCATCGTCCCTTCCCCTCGCACCGCTTCACGTCACTCCGGGAGTGCACCGTTAGAGTTGCGCGACATACTGTTCATATTCTTCGGCGGACAGGAGCGTGTCCAGTTCTTTCGGATCGGCGAGCCGGATTTTGATCAGCCAGCCCCGGTCATGCGGGGACGCATTGACGATTTCCGGATGGTCGATGACGTCTTCATTGATGGCAACGACCTCGCCGCTGACCGGGATGTACAGATCGGCCGCCGTTTTGACACTCTCGATCGTGCCGAAAATGTCCATCTGCTGGAATGTGCGACCGATTTCGGGAAGTTCCACGTATACGACATCGCCGAGTTGGTCCTGGGCATAGTCCGTGATGCCCACGGTACCGATATCGCCTTCGACGAAGATCCACTCATGCTCGCGCGTATATCGGTAGTGTGCAGGGTACTTCATCTTAGCGACTCCGCCGGTAAAAGGGTAGCGAGACGCGCCGGGCGTGACGTGCAGTCCCGCGGATGTCAACATAGAACGTGCGATCCTGCGCGGACGATGCGACGAGGGCCATAGCGATGGCCTTGCGAAGAAAGGGCGCAAACGTACCGCTGGTGACATGACCGACGCGGTGATACGCTGCGTTCATCACCGCATACCCGTGGCGAGGAATCCCCGAGTCGACCATTTCCAGGCCGATGAGACACCGGGGTATGCCGCGTTCTTGCTGGGCGATCAGGGACGCTCGACCGATAAAGTCCGGCTTGTGCAGGGATACAAACCGTTCCAGCCCGACCTCGAAGGGAGTGGTCGTCTCGTCCATGTCCCGTCCGTACAGACGCATCCCGGCCTCGAGACGTAACGTATCGCGGGCACCCAAACCGCAGCACCGCAGTCCTGCGGACTCTCCCGCGCGGGCGATCACGGTCCATACATGCGGTGCCGCCTCCGCCGGGCACAGGATCTCAAACCCGTCCTCGCCAGTATATCCGGTTCGGCTGCACACGATCGGCACGTCTTCCAGGACCGTTTCCACGAAGTGGTAGTACCGCACACGGTGCAGATCGGCCTGAACGATCGGATTCAGAACCTCGATCGCGCGGGGACCCTGCACGGCAATCAGTGCCCAGCGATCGCTCTCATTACGAACGTCGACGTCCGCCGGCGCATGCGCGTGCATCCACGCAACGTCCTTCTCAATGTTGGCCGCATTGACCACGCACAGCCATCGATGGGAGGCAAAACAGTACACCACCATGTCGTCCAGGATGCCGCCCTGCGGGTTCAGCATCAGGGTATACTGGCAGCGGCCCGGCGAAAGACGGGCGAGGTCATTGGTCAGCAGTCGATTCAACCAGGTGTGTGCCTCCGGTCCGGAAACCCGGATCTGTCCCATATGACTGACGTCGAACATTCCCGCCGCTGTGCGCACAGCAAGGTGCTCTTCAAGGATGGAGGTATACTGCAGTGGCAGAACAAAACCGGCAAAGGAGGTCATGCGCGCACCTGACCGCAAATGCACATCGTATAGGGGTGTCTTCTTCTGATCCGTCGCGTGCATTCGTCTTTCCCAGATTGGCGACTGTTATCCGTGCCGTTGCAGCCGTATCGGGGGCCGAATCCCGGAAAACACCTTAGCGAACACCCGTGCGGATGTCAAAACGTATCCGCTCTGGGATCGGGACAGGCCATGGGACATGCACACCACTGGAGCCACCGGTGTGCCGGTGGCCACCGGTCTCGGGTGCCAGGTGGCAGGTATTTAGGTCTCCGGTCTCTGGTCCCAGGTGGCGGGTGGCGGGTATTCCGGTGGCAGGTATTTGCGACGGGAGGCGGAAGACAGGGGACAGGGCATCGCATGAGCTGGAGATAGCGCATGACCGCAATGGGGACCCATGGTATCCCATGGCCTGCCCCGATTTCAGTGGGAATCGGTACGATGGTCCGATCGAGATGCAAAAATGCGGTGGATCAATGCCCAGAGATCGCTCAGGCTGAACGGTTTGGAAAGCAGCGCGTCCAGTCCCTCTTTCAGCAGTGCGTAAACGTTTTCCCGAAAGGGAAAACCGCTCATGAGCACAAACCGGATGTGGGGATACCGTGACTTCACCTGGCGAAACAGTTCCGTGCCAGACATATCGTCCATCACGACGTCGGAGATCACGAGGTCCACCGGGAACGGCGGAGTTTCCAGAATACGCAATGCCTCCGTTCCGCTGCGTGCGCCCAGCGCCCGATATCCCAGACGGACGATCATCGTCTGGATGAAATCGAGGACGGCGGGATCGTCGTCGACAACGAGGACCGCGCGGGGATGGCGCATCGGTGCTTCCGCTTCGACCTCTGCGCGCAGCGGGGGCAACCAGATGTGAAACACCGTCCCCTGGCCGACCGTGCTTTCCACGTCGATGTATCCCCCGTGTTGCTTGACCAGTCCGTACACCTGCGCCAGTCCGAGGCCGGTGCCACGCGTGCGTTCCTTCGTGGTAAAAAACGGTTCGAAAATATACGGTAGAATGTCTTCTGGAATTCCGGACCCCGTATCTTCAACGTCCAGCCGAATCCATTCACCAGGGGGCATGGATCGGAAGGGCACATCGTCCCCCGTAATGACCTCACGATGCAGGTGAATGGCCAGTGTCCCCCCGCCGGGCATGGCGTCTCGTGCGTTCAGCGCGAGATTCATCAGAATCTGCTGAATCTGGGTCGCATCGCCGTGGATCATGTACGATCCGGGGTCAATGGTGAGCTGCACGGTGATCGACTCTGGCAACGTCCGTTGCAGCATCGCCACGTTCTCCCGCAACGTCTGTGCGAGATCCAGCGGTCCTTTCCGTGAAATCGATTTACGACTGAAGTCCAGAATCTGACGGACCAGTCGCGCTGCCTGCTGGCTCTGGTCGATGATCACCTGCAGGCCCTCCCGGGCGTCTTTGGGAATGTCTGAACGGAGTTGAAGGATCTCGGCGTATCCCATGATGCTCGTCAACAGGTTATTGAAGTCGTGAGCAATCCCCGCCGCGAGTTGGCCCACGGCCGTGAGCCGTTCGAAGGCCTTCATGCGGTCCTCCACCTCCCGTTCCCGCGTTGCATCCCAGATGATCAGGATCCATCCGGGTTCACCGGTGATGGTCACCTGCCGCGGGATGACCTGAAAGACCCTGCGCGTCGGAGTATCCAGAATCACGTCATAGGCAAACGTGTCCGGTGGCAGGGGTTGGAGAAACTTCTCGATGGGGACATAGCCCAGACGTTCCAGGGTATCCCCCTCCTGAACGCCCGCGAGTTCCTGCAGATATTCCCGACCGGCAGCGTTGGCGAGTACGACGCGGAAGGACGGGTCGATGAGCACAATGCCGACCGGGAGGTGTTCGATGAGTTCCGCTGAGGAGCGACGTTGCAGTTCCTGCAGTTGTTCCCAGCGTTCGACGGCAAGCCCGACCTGATCGGCAACGGCGTGCAACAGGATGCGGATCTCGTTCGGGACCTCGAGCGGACGTTCGTTCCCGATCCAGAGCACCCCGCGCTGGACACCCTCCGGCGTGACAACGGGCATGGTGAGAACGGAGGCAATACAGCCGATCGATCGCGCGGTATCGTCAAGGAGAAGGGTATCGACCGTACTCTCCACGGGAAGATCCGATTTTCGTGCCTCGCTACCGAGGAGTTTCTGGATCTGCGTGCGCAGGACTTCCATCTGGGCGCGGTCGAGCGGTCGGCTCGGAAGGACCTGCACCGTGATCCGATCACGGCTCCGCAACGCGCACACGTGAACATCCGCGGGGAGCAATGTAGCGATGCTACGCGTCGCCTGCTGCAACAGGTCGTGAAGAGTCATCACGGTCATCAACTGGCGGGTCACTTCCTGGAATCGGGCCAGGCCGGAAATCTGCTGCTGCATGGTCCGTTCGATGGCGATCCGCTCTTCCAGAACGGTTTGCAGGTGGGTCCAGTGCTGGAATGTGGCAAACAGGGCGTCTTCCAGAGACTCGAGCACACGGACCAGTGCGGCGGCATCGGTCAACGGCTGAAGACCGAAGAGCATGAGCAGACCGCGCGGATGGGCGTGTGCGTTCAGGAGCACAGTCGCAATCCACCGGAACCCGTACCGGGACAGGACGGTCGCGTCCGGTTCACGCCGACCCGCGATGGGCCATACGGCCGCGCCGCGCTCCGTTCGCAGGATGTGATAAAACAGCGTCTGTTTCCACTGCGGGGTCTGCATGATTTCGGTATACGCCCGGATGACCGGCGGCAGTTGCATCTGACCGGGGTTGGAAAGCCACTGCGTCATCGGACGAAACCGCTCCGCAGCCGGTCCCTCCAGCCAGAGGACGGCGCCATCGATCGGGAACCATCGGGCGAGTTCCGCCATCGCCGGTTCGAACAACTGTCCCGGTTCGCGCCGTACGAGCATCCGTAGCACGGTCTGTACAGCATCCCGCTCCCGGTCTCGCAATACCCAGGCACTGATGTCCACCAGGGCACCGACATGGTATAAGACGGTA
>CAZIRO010000099.1:0-10766 GCA_964541595.1 uncultured Acidobacteriota bacterium | reverse complement strand
GAACCGGGTCTTCCGGGGACCCGCGCCTCCGGTGGCCGCGTATCCGAGGCTGCGCAGGATCTCCAGGGTTTCCGGGGTCTCCGGTGCGCGCGCCTGCGGCAGTTTCCGGCCCACAATCTGGCGCAAACGTTTGCGAAACGGTCGTACATCGCGTGTGGATGCAAGGTTTTTCCGTTCGGCAAAGTCCCGACGCAGGTCGTACAGTTCCGGAATGGGTGTGTCGATGAACTTCATATGCCGCCAGATGATCCCGAGTACGGGTGCCCACCGCCGATTCAGATACGCGGTCATCGCCTCGATATATATCGGAGGATCACGAGGTGGCGCCCTGCCGTCGCGTAACCACGGCCATAGATTCCGACCGCGCACCGTGCGGGGTACGGGCAGGCCGAGGATACCACATACGGTCGGAAAGATGTCCATATGGCCGACGAACCAGGGAATGCGCTGCGGGGGTCCAGAACGGCCGGGAATGTGCATGAGTAACGGGACATGCACTGTCGAGTTGTAGACAAACAGTCCGTGCGTGTTTTCACCGTGATCCCCCAGGTCTTCACCGTGATCCGAGGTCATCACCACAACCGTACGGTCCCACCACTGCTGCTGATGCAGGAAGTCCAGCAGTCGACCGATCTGGCGGTCCGTATACGCCACTTCGCCACCGTACGGATCCTGTGCCCATCGGCCGGATCGGAACGGTGGCGGCGGGTCATATGGCTGATGCGGGTCAAACAGATGTACCCATACGAACCACGGAAACCGCTGCCCGTGCTGACGCAACCACGCCAGCGTGCGGTCAATGACCGCCTCTGCTCTCCGCTCCGCAAAGAAAATACGGTAGGGATTCCTGGAAATGTACAGATCGTCGTACGTGGCAAACCCCTGATCGAGTCCGAACCGTTTGTCCAGCGGAAAGGCACCGACAAATGCCGCTGTCCGGTACCCGTGTTCGGCCAGCCACTCCGCAAGTGTCAGTGTATCGGGAGTGACACGGAATCCCGCATTGTCGTGCACCCCGTGTTCCGCCGGGGTCAAACCGGTGAAAATGCTCGTATGCGACGGTAACGTCAGCGGTGCATGGGCGAACGCATGCGTGAAGACAACCCCGCCCTCGGCAATCCGGTCCATGTTTCGGGTGACTCCGCGCTCCGTATCATACAGACGCACATAATCCGCCCGCAGCGTGTCCACCGTGATGATCAGCAGAGACCAGGGTTTCGACGCCGACGGAACGGGGACCCGGTGTTTGCGCGAACCTTCATACGGAATACCGGTCGCCGTCAGGCCCAGCAGTCCGATGGCAAAAACGCTGATCGGCACCCATCGCCCGCGGTGCACCGTCTTCATGGGCGCAAGCCCCTGAGGATCATGCGGACTTCCTCTGCACGTTGCGACGTGCTGTCCAGTTCCAGATACCGTTCATACGCCCGGCGGGCGTTCGCCTTGTCGTTCTTCCCGAGATACAGCGTGCCCAACATGTACCACGCATCCGCAAAATCCGGTTGCAGCTGAACCGCACGCTCGAATGCAGCGATCGCCGGATCCATTTTCTGGACGGCAAAATAGGCGTTCCCCAGATTGTACAACAGGTTCGGATCGTCGATCTTGTCCAACTCGACGTGGGAAAACGCTTCCGTCGCCTTCTCAAATTGCCGCATCTTGATGTAAATATCCCCGATGGCCATCCATACCTGCGCCGGGTTCGGGTGTTCCTCCAGTGCCTTCTGATAGTGTTCCAGCGCCGCCGTATAGTCGCCTTTCCGGGCATAGGCGTCCGCAATGTTCGCATTCAGTACGGTCAGATGCGGATATTGCTCGATCAACTTTTGAAAGACGGCGATTGCTTCATCGTATTTGCCCTCTTCGAGTAAACGGTTCCCCCTGTCGACGTCGTCGAGCAGTTCCGGTGGAATCCCCGGGGCCTGCAGTTTTTCCATCACGATCTCGATCGGGGGATTCTTGCCGAGTTCCTTGATGTTGACACTG
Organism: uncultured Acidobacteriota bacterium; assembly: GCA_964541595.1. Classification (GTDB taxonomy): domain Bacteria; phylum Acidobacteriota; class HRBIN11; order HRBIN11; family HRBIN11; genus CAZIRO01. Next base: position 8,780 of record CAZIRO010000099.1, on the reverse strand, counting down.
ATCTTTTTCGGGGCATACCCGGTTTTTTCAAAATCGATGTACCAGGTCCCACCGCGAATAAATGAGGCTTTCCACTCGCCTTTGGCATTGGTTTTTGTTTCAAAACCGGATTCGGTTTTCACGTGAAACAGTTTGACGGTGACATCGGGGATCGGGTTGCCGTCCTGATCGACGACCTTTCCGGTCATCCGACCGCGGCCACGCCAGGCCTGGGCAAATCCGAAGGCAGCGATGAACAGACACCCGACCATGAGAGCAGTAATCCACACATGCCGTTGCAACCGCATCACTTCCCTCCAGAAAGTACATGAAGTGGTGCATTGCCAGAGTGACAAGCGGAAAGTGATGGGGAAACGGGACGCTGCGTCACTTTTCCGCTCGTCACCGTCCTTTCTGCACTGCATCCGGGAAATGCACCACGGAGAATTTGAAACAGGAACGATACACCGGCTCATTGCATTATAGGGACACGGAATTTCGGGTTGCAACCCGTACGACAACCGGATACGATAAAAGCCATACTGTGTCCACCCCGTACCGATAGAACGGATGCACGGATGGGATGTCAGGTTTCCGATGGAAACGGCGACCGTATATTGTCAAAAACGGCCATGATTGCGGAGGCAACGCGTATGCGATTTCGACATGTGGTGGTATGGATCGCCGGTATCGTTCTGAGTCTGAGCGTGCTGGGGATCGCCTGTCGGGAGCGACCTTCAGCGGGGGATGCCCGCGATCAACGTACGGAACGGGTATTCCCGGCAGGAATCCAGTTGCAGGATCTGGAAGGAAATCCCGCGACGCTGGGACCGTATGCGGATCGGGTGGTGCTGGTCAACTTCTGGGCATCGTGGTGCGCACCCTGTAAGGAAGAAATCCCGGACCTGCAAAAATTGTACGATGACTGGAAGGATGACGGCCTTACGGTGGTGGGTATCTCCATTGACGCCGATCGGGAGGATGCACAGAAGTTTGCCGAGTCGCACCATGTGACCTACCCCATGTTCTGGGACGGTGACAACGGACCGGTGAATCGCGCGTTCGGAAATATCATCGTTCTGCCGACCACGTTTATTTTTGACCGTTCGGGCCGACAGGTGAAGAAAATCGTGGGTCCCCGCACGTATGACGAGTTTCTGGAGATTTTACGTCCGTTGCTGGAGGAGCAACCGAAAAGCGGCGGAGCGTGAGCGGGGCCACCGGTCCGGTTGTCCATCTCCCGATCCTGAGACCCGCGGCTGATGCAACTTCTTTGCCACTTTTCTTCCCGACCCGATCCCGGGGCAATCCGACTTGCATTCCTGGGCGGAACCCACTAAATTAAAACTCACTTTAACTTTATGTTTGGCAGCCCCGACCACGGGACTGCGATTTCGCGTGGAGGAATCTGCCATGGCCGTGAAAAAGATCGTCGCATTGCCCAACGGTCCCGTTGTCCTCGAACTGGAACGTCGATTGCGCCTGAAACGGGGGGATCAGGAACAGGTGATCGACCAGGAGCGGATCGCCCTGTGTCGTTGCGGGGCCTCCCGGAACAAACCCTTCTGTGACGGAAGCCACGGACAGGTGGGATTTCAGGACCCCGGGGCCGAACTGGACCCCATATCGTAACCCCGCTCTCCGCGCGGTCGGGCATCGTGTTCATCCCCCGCCCGACCGCATTCTCACCTGCCCTCGTCTTCCGCACCAGTCCGATATGCGCAACCCCACATCGATCTTCCGTCCCTTTCCGTTTTTCACCCCTTCCCCGTAGTGCGGTTTCGGTTCTTTTCCTCATTCTTCTTCCCGTACATTGCACTGTCCGCACGTTTCAACAGCTGTTCCAGATCCTCTCCCGCCTCCCTGCGCACAACACCGATAGTACATCCCAGGACCACCGAACCCGCGGAAGTGTGAATCGGATCCCGAAAGAGCCGCTGAATCCGGGACTCCAGGTCGGAATACGTACTCGCAATGAGAAACTCGTCACCCCCGTAACGGATGATGATGTCGCCAGCACGAAACGCGTGGCGCAATCGCCCGGCAACCGCCTGCAGCACTTCGTCTCCGACGCGATGTCCCAGCCGGTCATTGATCGCTTTAAATCCGTCCAGATCCAGAAACGCGAGATAAAACGATTTCCCACTCAGCAGCCAGGTTTCCAGGATCTCCAGACCATACCGCCGATTCCACACCTGGGTCAGCGGGTCGGATTCCCGACGTGCCAGCTCCGCAAACAGAATGTATCCCAGCAGATTGAACAACACGATCCCGAACGTATGCAATCCGAGAAAACGTCCGGCACCTGGAAATCCCCACACGCCGCACACGAGGGGGATCCATCCCGCCAGGCTGAACAGAGTAGCACTTTTCCACGTCCAGTGACGCACATTCGTACCGTACAATCCCATCAACATCAGATACACGAGCGTGACTGCCGGGCTGTTCGGTCCTCCGGTCCAGCGGATCACCAGCGCAATGAGCGAACTGTCGATCACCAGATCGAGGCCATCCAACCAGATCCCCGCACGCGGACTGATCCACCAGACGAACAGGCTCCAGCCGATAACGAAACACGCCAGTGGGATATACACCGCCCAGGAGAGGTCCAGCCAGCCGATCGCGATGAACATTCCGCCGCCGAGGACCACAGCGGTGCGCATTACGGCGGCAAACCGATACCCCTGCATGCCGGTAGGTTTAAACCCATGGCGGAATGCGAAACGGTCGATGGCACGGGCGAATGTACGCAGACGCGATGTGCGTATCCGGTAGCGCATCATGGATTCAATGCTGATCGCAGGATTCCATTCGGAAGATCCGTCCGATCCATTCGTCAACGGAATGGATGTCCCGTTGGGCCAGAAATGTTTCCAGTTCACGGATCAATCGCATCGAAACAGACGGTTCCACGAAATTGGCCGTGCCGATCTGCACGGCCCGTGCACCCACAAAGAGGTACTCCAGCACGTCCTCCACAGTTCGAATCCCGCCAATGGCGATCACCGGCGCCGCAGTGCGACGGACCATCTCGTACACCATCCGCAGGGCGATCGGTTTGATCCCGGGTCCGGAGTATCCGCCGACCCGGGTGGACAGGCGGGGACGCTGACGGTGGACGTCGATGCTCATGCCGAGAAAGGTGTTTACCAGGGAAAGGACATCGGCACCACCGGCCAGTGCAGCGGCGCCGACATCGAAGATATTCGTATCGTTGGGTGTCAACTTTGCGATCAACGGAAGGCGGGTCAGCGGACGCAGGGTGCGCAACAACCGTTCGGTCAGCCGGGGAGACACCCCGAACTCCATGCCACCTTCTTTGACATTCGGACAGGAAATGTTCAATTCGATCGCATGCACGCCCTCACACGCATTCAGTTGTTCCACCATCCGGGCGAACGCGTCTTCTGTTTCTGCAAAGATACTCACAATGACCGTGGCACCGAGACGTCTCAGTTCCGGGAGTTTCTCTTCCAGGAACGCGGTCAACCCGATATTTTCCAGACCAATGGCGTTCAGCATTCCCGTAGGCAATTCAGCAATCCGCGGAGGAGGCGCACCGGGACGCGGTTGCGGCGAAAGACTCTTCGTGACGATCCCGCCGATGGCATGCAATGCCACCCAGGGGGTCATCTCCAGTCCGTACCCACACGTTCCGCTGGCGAGCAGGATCGGGTTGCGCAAACGTAACGGACCCACACGGACGCTCAAGGTGGGGGCAGACATGACCAGTCTACCTCGTCGATGGAAAAGATCGGACCATCGATACACGCCATGGCGTATCGATTCGAATCACGCAGGGGGATCGCACATCCGCGACACACGCCGAACCCGCACCCCATGACCACTTCCAGGGCCACCCATACGGGACAGGACCAGAACCGCCGCACGATCGGGGCACAGGCCCGCATCATGACCGTGGGACCACACATGTAGATCGCCGTCCAGGCCGTCTGCAACGCGTCCGGCCGCCGTTCGAGCACACGGTCAATGCGCCCTGCCCAGCCCATAGAACCGTCATCGGTCGCCGGCCAGACGTACCCGCCCAGAGCCCGCAACGCGTCCAGTCGAACGATATGCGTTGCCGTTCGGGCCGCGTATACGTGATGCACGGTATATCCCCGACGAACGAGTTCCCGATGCAGCATAAACATTGTCGCCATACCCAGTCCGCCGGAGATGAGCAACACCGGTCCGGTCGGTTCCGGGGGCATCGGAAACGGTCGTCCCAGCGGTCCGAGCGCGCGCAATCGGGTTCCCGGGACCATATCGGCCAGTCGCCGGGTGCCGTATCCGAGACGGCGAAACAGAAACCGTCCCAGCGGCGGTGTCAGATCGTGCAAACTGAACGGGCGCCGGAGCACAAACACACGGTCCCCATCGGGTGGAGCGAGCATGAAAAACTGTCCCGGTGCCACCGCCGGCCACGCGCCGGTCTCCGGCCGCACCGTCAGCAGCACGATATCTTCACCGAGCCACTCGTTGGCGACACACTCGAACACCCGGTCATCCACGGTGGCATTGTGCATCGAACCATTCCTCACATGTATCGTGCGGGCGCATGTTACCAGTGCAGCCCGGCGACGGCCCGTACGAGATGCCGGCGATATACATGATCCCCGCGGTTCAGCAGATCGGAAAACGTACCGGACACATGCTGGTACTCCAGACCGAGCGACACCAGGGCAATCCGCAGTTCCAGTCCCACGATCTGAAAGGGAAACAACCCGTGCACCGTTTCGGGGGGTGCCACCGGACCCGGTGTGACCTCGACCCGTACGGACTGTAAACCAATGCCGGCGTAGACCAGTGCCAGTTTGCCCTTGACGTAAACCCCGATACCGTACTGGCTCGCGTCCGTCAGCCGAACGGGAACGGCGGTAGTGGCACGTCCGGAGAGCACGTCCAGACTGCCCCCCAGTCGAACATCCACGACGGTGGACCACAGCGTATACTCGAGTGCAATCGTCGTGGCCAGTGTGGTTTGCCAATCGGAGGCGACCTCCGCACGGGTGAGTGAAAACGCGCCACCGCCCACACCGACGTACAGGTGCAACCGGCCCGCTGCCGATGCAACCGTTGCCGTACCCAGGAGCCAGAGACTCCATCCGATCCAGACGCCGCGCCACCGTTTCATTCTTCCACCTCTGTGGTCACAACTTCTGAAGTCCCTCGCCAGTCCGGGTGTTCCATCGCAAAGTGGGGATCGAGAACCGACAGGGCGAATGTGGCGGCCGGGATATGCAGACTTTCGATCTTGCGCAGCAGTTCGACGACCTGAATACGCAGCCGTTCCAGGTCACCCTCGGCTTCGACTCCCACCATCTCGCGCAGGTCGTCTTCCCGTCCTTGCATCCACTGCAGAATGATCCAGGCACGACGGGCGCCATCACGCGGATCGATCTCTTCCAGTTCGGCCATCCGGGCGATCTCCGTCATTGTTCGGATGAGCGGGTGACGCAACTGTTTCCGGATACGCCGCGGCGGCCGTTCATTACTGAAAAAACTGGCAATGAGCGCCATTTCTTTCGGACTGATATGCGGGATGGTCTCCAGTGCGAGGACCACACCGGTGGCGTTCGGGTGCATGAGTTTCACGATATTCCGCCCCATATCGGTCAATCGACCGTCCCGTTCCATAAACCCGAGGCGCACCAACCGGCGAATCGCGTCGACGACCCGTGCATGCACGCTCCGGTCACCCTGGTACACACGCAGGCTGCGTTGCGCCAGCGCAAGGGTGCCGTCGATGCCGTAACGAGCAACGAGACCGGCGATCGCCGCGTCGTGCGGTGCGAATGCGGATGCCAGCGGTTGCGGTCCCATGCGAAGTGCCCGAATGACAGAACGGACGACCGCGGCGGGCAATGCAATGACGGCAAACCCGACCTGATCAAACCCCCGTCGACCCGCGCGTCCCAGGGCGTGTTGCAGTTCCGAGCGGCTCCAGAATGGAGACACGTCATACAGCACGGTTGTTCGTACCGGTGCATCGATGCCATGCGCCAGGCTCGAAGTGCAGAAAATAAAATCGAGTGCACCTTGCTCCATCAGGGACTCCACCGTTTCCCGGAAGGCGTAACTCAATCCGGCGTGGTGCACCCCGATTCCCCGTTCCAGTAAACGGGCGAGCGGATGCTCGGGCAATTGATCGCGCAGGGATTTTTTCCGGGGCAGGAAACGCGTGGCCTCATGCGCGAGCACCATTGCATCATCCCGACGGCCCACGAATACGAGCGCTGGAGTCATCTGCCACTGATGCAACGTACGCAGCATCTCCCGCAGTCCCGGATGCCGGCCCCGTGCGTGCAGCCCGAGTTCCGGACCCTCCTCCATCCAGGTGAGATACACGAGCGGAACCGGGCGCTCCTCGCGCGTGATTACCTCGATCGGACGGTCCAGACTGCGCAGCCATGTGGCGACCTCTTCAGCATTCGGGATCGTGGCGGACAGGAGGATCAATCGGGTATCGCGCGGTGCCAGAAGGAGACTCTCCTCCCATGCACTGCCGCGTTCCACGTCGCCGATATAATGCGCCTCGTCCAGCACCAGCAGATCGAAAAAGACCTCATCCAGCAAGAGGTTACGCACGATCTCCGTGGTGCCCACAAGCAACGGAGCAGACGCGTTTTCCCGATACTCTCCGGTCAGCACACCGACGTTTTCCCACCCGTACTTTTCCCGAAACGCCCGCAGTTTCTGATACGACAGTGCCCGCAACGGTGTCGCGTAGAACGCACGTCCCCCACGTTCAAGAATGTGTTGCATCGCCTGTTCCGCGATCCACGTTTTGCCAGAACCCGTCGGCGCGGTGACCAGGACGTCTTTCCCCGCCAGAAACGCCTGCACGGATTCCACCTGAAACGCATCCGGTTGAAACGGTCGGGGTGATGGCGGACGCAGGTTCTGTTCGATCAGACGACGCAGACGTGCATGAGCGATCTTCCGGGCCTCGCGTCGCTGACGCACGATCTGGTGGACCACCCGCCGCAGTTCGGCGTCGTCGACCCGACTCTCCACGATGCCCCGAACCACGGTGCGACGGATCAGCCGGCGATGCAACAGTTCACGCAAAATCGACCGATCCCGGGTGATCTCCTGTTCGTGGTAGAAGTGTTGCAACCGGTGCACGAACCGCTGGATCGGCAACATCTCCAGTACCGCCGCCAGATCCTCGACGGCCGCCATTGTCTGTCGTTTCCCCTGACGCAGGGTCACACCGAGTTCGGAGAGCAGCGCATACAGTTTCGCTTCCGTCCACGGACCCAGCGGAATGTCCAGGAACTTCAGTATCGTCCGCAACGCGTACCAGCCGCGTTTGAGGGACGGCGTGGCGGGAACGTGCGGTGCAATATCCGGATGCGTGCGGGCGAGCGCCCATAGGATGGGGTTCCCCATACGGGTGAGCGTGTCCACGACCCATTCCACCCATATGGACGGAATAGCGGCCGTATGGTGCAGGATCCACAGCACCTCATTCTGGCGGATCCTGGGGACGCTTTCCGGATGCAGGAGCTTGCGAATCAGATCGGGCAACGTCCACAGCACATTGGCCCCGTGATCGTCCATCTCGTCAATGCACTGGCGCAACTGTCGGATGGCCTCCGCATGCCAGACGGGCCGTCCTTCCAGCCAATCCGCAAGTGCGGTGCGCAGTTCACCCGGCAGATGCACGCGGAACAGCCAGTCTTTCCAGGCCATCAGTCGCTGCCGCCCGGCCTCGGAGAGCATGCTGTACAGCGTGCGGAAGTCCTCCGGCAGGGCCCGAAAAGCGGCCTCCAGAAGCTGACGGGAGATGCGTCGGTGCTGGGCCGCTTCCACGATCTGCCAGGCCTGATCCGGCGTCAGGGTGTGCAGCCGCACCCAGGCTTCCAGCAACCGCGGACTGTGTTCCAACGCCCATGCAAAGGTAATGGCGTCCCCCGGGAGCAACTCCGGATACGCTTCCAGCACCCGTTGCATCAACGGCAGGGACAACTGGTCGCCCATACGGATAAGGAGCGCGGAACGGACGTCTGGATGCAGCGTCAACAACTCGGCGAGTTCCGCGATGGCCCGGTCCGGATCCTGGCGAATCGTCTGGAACCACGCATGCAGTGCCCGACGCCATTCCGGATTCGTCCAGGGGGTTGCCGTGTCGACCATCGATGTGCCTTCTCGGGAAGTTAGATTACCGGTGCGCGACCGATACCGCCCACGATCGGGTACACCCCGGCGACGTGTGCGGTTACGCAGTCTGCGCCCCTGTCCCTCGGACTTCGTACTTCATCGGTGTCTCACCGTCTATTTCAACCACCCCCCGGGCACCACACGCACACCGTACTTTCGGTGCGAATCCGCAATCGCCCACTGCACCGCTATTGCGGCTGCTTTTCGACGCGCAAAACGAACCATGCCCGACGGTTGAACCGTCGGGTGACTTCACGGGAGTTGTCATACTTCGGACGCGTTTCACCGTAACTGATGGTTTCGATGCGTCGCGGGTCCACACCCTTCTGCACGAGATAGTTCTTGACCGCCTCCGCGCGGTGCCACCCGAGTGCCATATTGTACTCGTCAGTTCCGATATAGCAGGTATGGCCCTCGATGATCACCCGCGTATCCGGATGTTCCAGCAGGTACGCGGCGATCCGATCGAGTTTGGGCATTTCTTCCGGTCGGATGTCGTACCGATCAAAATCGAAGTAGATCTCTTCCAGCGGTGGTTGAACCGCCGGCGGGGGTGGGGGTGGCGGCGGTGGGGGCGGTGGTGGCGGTGGGGGTGGTGGCGGTGGGGGTGGGGCAGGAGCCACCCGCTGCGG
>CAZIRO010000098.1:0-10823 GCA_964541595.1 uncultured Acidobacteriota bacterium | reverse complement strand
CGGACTGATACCGACGATTTCCGCATGTACCCGTACCGTCCGTCGACCGTCCGTACCCACGACCCTGACTCGCATACCGGGCCGCAACACCTTCACATATCGCACGTCGATCCCGGCAACGATGCGGCGACTCTCCGGGCTGACCATGGTCGCCACGACCTCGCCGGGAAGCACCTGTTGCCCGACATCGGGCAAAATTTCCACCACCCGTCCGGAAATGGGGGCCCGAATGGTCAAATGGTCCACATCCCAGCGCATGCGGGCAACCGTCGCCTCCAGGGCCGCCACCGTTGCCCGCTGCGCCTCGACCTGACGGCGCAGAGAATCGAGTTGATTGCGGGCCACGATACCAGCGTCCACGAGCGCCCGCGTGTCCTGCAAACGCGCCTCCAGATCGGCAAGCACCGCCCGTGCCGATGTCAGCCGGGCTTCCGCCTCCCGCAGTTGCAATACCTTCCGCTCGTCCTGCATGCGCAGGAGCGGCTGACCGGCAGCAACCTGCGCGCCACGCTCGACCGGTCGCGCGATCACTGTGCCGCTGACCTCTGCGCGGATCTGAATGCGCCGATCCCCCTTCACCCGTGCCAGAAACGGAATCGTGCGCCAGACGGTTTCCACCCGAATGGGTATCACCTCAACCAGCGGAGGCACCTTTTCGGATTCGATACGGAACGCACGTTTGCGCACCTGCAACATGCGGGCATACAACCCACCGATGAGCACGACGAAACCGATGATTGCGGCCAGGAACCATATCCACCCTTTCCGTTCAAACCTGCGCATCGGATCACTCCGGACACGTGGAAATGTGCTGAATCCATCACGAACGGACGGCCCATCCGTTCCGTTGCTACACGATCGTTGCGGGTCATGTGTGCATGCCGTCACCACGCAACGATTTCAACACCCGAATGTTGCGTCTGTCCCACCTTCCGGCCGGATCTTTGGGTGTTTCGATGATCATCCATGCATGGTGCCAGCGGGGATCGGTCATCCAGCAGCGAAATCCCTGAAAGCCGATATGGCCCCTGCCGATATGGGCATGCCGATCCACCCGCGCACCCGCCGGTCGCGCCGAGTCGTTCATATGCACGATCCGGACACGTTCGATCGCCTGTCGCTCCTCCAGGAACGCCATGACCGTTTCATACCCCGCACGCGTATGGATGGGATACCCGGCGGCGAGCAGGTGACACGTATCCAGGCATCCGCCGATACGCTCGTCGCCGATCACTTCGATCAGGGTCCACCACTCGTGCAGATCGGCACCCAGGGTATCCCCCTGACCGGCCGCATTTTCGATCCAGAGATACGGCGGACCCCCGTTCATCTCCCGCAACACCTGGCGGAGCGCACGCACGACGCGGCGTATGGCATCCCGCCGCGGCCGCCCTACGGCGGACCCCGGATGCAACACCACGCCCGCCAGTCCCAGCACCGCCGCACGTTCCATCTCGGCGATGAGCATCCGGACTGATCGGGACCATTTGTGCCGCTCCGGACTCGCCAGATTGATCAAATAAGATGCATGGGCGACCGCACCCATCAGCGGTGCCCGGCGCAACGCCGAACGAAATCGGTCCACCACCGCCGGGGACAACGGCGGAATGGTCCACTGCCGTTGATTGTGGGTGAACACCTGCAGTACCTCACAATCCAGGGCAACCGCCCGATCGACCGCACAGTCGATCCCGCCGGCGATGGACATGTGCGCACCCACATACGGTCGTGCGTTCATCGCATGTCCCCACATTGCCGTTCGGGTGCATCGCAGTATCACGGAACCCCCGGAGGGTAAAAAATAATGGTGCATGCAACGCATGACCACTCTTTCCCTCCGGACACTGGACTCCCCGAGACCTGACACCCGAGACCTTATTCAGTATAATTGAATCATTCGACTTCACGAGGTCCACCGTCGATGCAATCACTGGCGGAACGTATCCAACAGGCCCGTACCGCACCATCCGAACACCTCTGGACGATTATCCAGCGGGCCACGCCACCGGTCCTGGAAGCCGTGCTCGACAATCCGGCATGCGAGCCGTTCCATGTGATTACCATTCTACGCAACATCCGGGTGACGCCGGAATTGACCGAACGTATCTACCAGGATGCCCGCTGGATGCAGCATTACCGCGTGAAAGTCGCCCTGGTGCGCTGTCGCCAGACGCCCTATTACATCGCCAGTCATCTCGTCTATGAACTGTTCTGGCGGGACCTCGTTCAGGTCGCTCAGGACTACCGTGTGGACCCGCGCGTGCGCCACGCGGCCGAACGGATCGTGATGCAAAAAATGGAAGAGATGTCGATCGGGGAAAAAATGGCACTGGCCAAAATCGCCACCCGCCGGTTGATCGTGCACATTCGGAATACAGTCCGTGAAGGCCCCGTGCTCATTGAACTCCTGCACAATCCGCGCCTCATTGAAGAAGACGTCGTGGCACTGTTGCAAGTTCCGCAACTCCCGGTCGAGTTTATTCGCGCGCTTGCCGCGCGTCCACAATGGTGTTACCGTGCCCAGGTTCGCACCGCACTCGTGCGGCACCCGCATACGCCACTGCACGTCGTGCGGCAAATCCTGCCGCGTCTGTCCACAACAGAAGTTCAGGCCCTACTGCACGAAGCCACGTTGCGACCGATGGTCCGCCGTCTGCTCCGGGAGCACCGTGCCCGTCGTTGACATGGCGGTTCGACGGGTGAACAGCTGTACAATGTCGTCCGGTGCAAACCGTCCGATGGCCCGATAGAGCTGCGCCAGCGCCTTGGCATAGTTGATCTGCGCCTGCACCTGCCGCTGTTCCGCCAGCGCCAGATCCTGTTGATACTGCAACACCACGAAATTCGTGCTCAGTCCGAGCGCAAGCTTCTTCTGTTCGGCCTGAAGTTTCTCCCGCTGCAACTGCACGGACTTGACCGCTGCCTCATATTGCTGCTGTGCTGCGAGTAACTCGCGATACGCGTTGCGTACCTGGAGCACAATGTTCTGCCGTTGTTTCTCCATCTCAATCCGTGCCTGCTGCAGCTGTGCTTCGGCCAGGAGGACCCGCCCACGCGCAGCCGTATCATTGATGGGCAGGGTCAGGCGAAATCCGAACGTCCAGGAGGGAAACTCGCCGCGCAGTACCTGGTTAATCGAATCGGTAAAACGCCCCGGAATGACGTTCACCACCCGCCGCTCGAAGAACGAACCGGCAAAGATCTGCCGATCGCCGCCCAGGCCGGTCCACCGGTACTGAATCACGAAGTCCAGTTGCGGCAACAACTGGTTTCGCGCCGCCCGCTGCAGATACTCGGCAGCGGTCACCTGCGCCTGGATGGCCCGGATGATCGGGCGCTGGTCCAGGGCCATGTCCACGTAATGTTCCAGCGGTTCCAGCGTGCCGGGTGTGGGCGGCTCTTCTTGCGGCTGCCAGATCTCGCCGGGGCGGTGCATGAGTCCCTCCGTGGCTTCCACCAGGGCTTTGAGGCGATCGGTGGCGGCCTGCAGCTGGTTCATCGCTTCGATGACGTTCTGACGGCGTACGGCGACTTCAGCCTCTGCAGCGGTTCGCTCGATGGGGGCTTTCGTGCCGACGCGGATCTGAATCTCCGTATCGCGCAGCAGTTGTTCCGCGAGGCGTAACGAGTTCCGCTGCACTTCCAGGTTTTTCCGGGCAAAGACGAGATCCCAGTACGCCTGCACCACCTGCAGCAGCAGATCCATCTGCGTCTCCCGAAACTGCAGCGTGCTCTGCGTATATCGCTGTTCGGCCGCTTTGAGATTTGCCTGGGCATTCCAGGGACCGAATCCGCGCAGCAGCGGCTGTACAATCTGAAACGACAGAGAAGTGTCATACCGGGGGTTCAGGGTGGCGAAAATGCTGTTTGTCGTCGCCCGCACGTGCCGCATCTGGACGTTGAACTGTGTGCCCCAGGAGATGCGCTGTGTGAACGTGAAATCGAACGTCTGCGAGCGGTTCTGGATCGTCGGCGCACCGGCCAGAATGGATGCCGTCGGCGATTCCTGCTTGTCCGATGTGAAATTCGCAAGCAACTGGGGTTCAAACGGAGCCCGTTCCTGTAAAATCTGCGCCTGGCTCTGTTCCGGTTGCAGCCGCGCCATCTGGAGGTCAAGATTCTTCTGCAGGGCAAAACGAATGACTTCTTCCAGATGCACCGGTCGCGTCGGAGGCTCCTCAATGGGCGGTGATGCCGTCTGAGCAAACCCATACAGACTTACACCGATCAACCCAATGCAAATGTAGCCGATGCGCACCCATCCACGTCCCATGATCGGCTCCTATGCTGTTCGGAATTGTTCATACCGGGGTGCTCCGACGTTCAGGGATCGTCTGCAGTCCCCAAACGCGGAACACCCGGTATACAGCGTGCACGTTGTGTCTGAGGAATATAAAACGCTTCCATTGTGGGAAAAGTTTACCGATGCACACCCGGAGTTCGCGCAATGGCGATCCACGACGTCCCCAGCAACCCGCGTCCGATACCGGGAAGACGCCGAATCAGGGGCACCCACCGATCATACAGCCGGACTTTCCAGGGGTCGAGGTGGGGGCGACGCAGGATCTTCCCCTGAATCAGCCATCCGAGAATCGCCGGCCCGTTGAATGCATAGAGCCGCTCGATCCGGAATCCCGCCGCCGCGATCCGCTCGCGAAGTGTCCGCCGGCTGTATCGTCGATGGTGCCCGATCGCTCGATCCACCGTGCCGTACAGCCACGCGTGCGCGGGCACCAGAAGCAGCAGCCTGCCGTCCGGCCGGAGAGACGCGGCCATGGCCTGCAATGCGCGGACGTCGTCCGCGATGTGTTCCAGGACATTCACACAGACGATCGTGTCCGGAGGACCGAATCTTCCTCCACGAAAGGGTACGCAGGCATCGTGACGCTGGACCACCACGCGATCGGACGTCGCAAACGTCGCCCGAAGAACCTCCAGAAAACCGTCATCCACATCCGTCGCGTAAACGCGACATTCGGGTTCCCGCAGGAACCAGTGCGTGAGACTGCCGACGCCGGCACCGATCTCCAGCACGACTTCGCCGATGAACGGACGGAATTCGTCGAAAATCCATCGGTACAGATTCGGCGCCTGCTGCATTGCTTCCAGCGTCCGACTCAGATGCGCCTGCGATGTCCGTTCCGTATGCATGGTGGAATACTCGCTCGGGGACTGCAATGTGCACGAACCGTTGTCCGGCAGGCTTCCGCCGACGCTATATGGCCGACCCATTATAGATGCACGTGACCGCCGGTGCCACGCACGTGCGCATGCCTTCTGTCCATCCCCTGGCTCCGGACACATGCCCATGAAATTCAACAATGATTTGCTCTTCGCTTTGAATTGTAACAATCCACAACGCATCGACGGGTACAGGTCCCCCGTCCCCCGCTCCCGTGCCGGATAACCCGACACCTGGGACCTGACACCCGACACCTGGGACCGGAGACCGGTGGCCACCGGCATACCGGTGGATCCGGTGGTGTGCATGTCCCATGGCCTGTCCCGATCCCAGGGTCTTAACCATTGACGCCTCGTCCGATTCGCATTAGATTAAAAACGCACCGGGTGCCGAAGTGGCGGAATTGGAAGACGCGCCGTCTTGAGGGGGCGGTGGGCGTAAGCCCGTGCGGGTTCGAGTCCCGCCTTCGGCACCATTTGTGTTTTTTCCCGCATTTCGGCAAAATCCTTCCCGTATTCGACGCAGTTCAGACGCGATCCGTGGCCACACGGACGGACCATTTCCCGGACGCATGCCGATGACGCGTGCAACGGTCGTCATTTTTACAGAATCTTCGTTTGCATTCTGGTGTTTTCCGGAAGATCAGCTTACGATGCTCCGGCAGCGGTTTCCGGACGTGACGTTTCATCTCGTCCGCACGGAGGCACAGCTTCTACGTGTTCTGCCGCAAGCGGACGTCTATCTCGGGTGGCAATTTCGTCCCGAATGGTTGCCGCATGCACCGCGCCTGCGGTGGATTCACTCTCCCGCCGCCGGTGTACGTCGTTTGATCTTCCCGGAGATGCAACGATCGCCGATCGTCATCACGAACGCGCGGGGGGTGCATGCCACGGTAATCGCGGAACACGTCATCGGCGCGATGATCCTGGTATACCGGAAGTTTCTGCAGTGTTTTATTCATCAGCGGCAACGTTACTGGGGCAACCACGCGCTCATTGCCGACCCGCCGGGGTTACTGGAACTCGCCGGACGCACGGTCTTAATTTACGGCTACGGTACGATCGGTCAGGCGATCGGCCGCCGGGCGCATGCCCTGGACATGACAGTATGGGCGGTTCGGCGTCATCCGGATCGTTCGAGCCCGTATGCCCATCGGGTGGGCAGACTGGAAGACAGTCTTGACTGGCTGTCGGACGCGGATTTCGTCGTCGTGTGCATGCCGTATACGGACGAAACGCGCGAGTGGTTCGATCGGTCCAGATTTGAACGCATGCGACCGACGGCGGTATTTATCAACGTCGCGCGCGGTCATCTCGTTCGCGAGCCGGATCTGCTGGAGGCATTACAGCAGAAACGCATTCGCGCAGCGGTACTTGACGTGTTCCAGGAGGAACCGTTGCCGCCGGATTCGCCGTTCTGGACGTGTGACAACGTGCTGATCACGCCACACGTTGCCGGTGTGGCCACCGATCGACACTGGCATCGGGTCATCGAACAGTTCGCCCAAAACCTGGAACGGTTTCTGACGAATCGACCTCTGTTAAACGTTGTGGACAAACAGCTGGGGTACTGATGCGTTTCCAACGATGGCGGTTCTGGTTGAGTTTGAGTCTGGCAGGCCTGCTTCTCGTGGGATTTCTGTGGGGGGTGGACTGGACAAAGGTGCGCGGGGTATTCGAACGGGCGACATGGGCATCATTGCTTCTGGGCTGGCTGGCCGGGCTGGTGATCTATATCCTGCGGGGCTGGCGCTGGGCATGGTTATTGCGGGCCCTGGGACGGGTAACCGTCTGGGATGCGTTCTGGGGAAACATCATTGGATTCGGGGTCAACACCGTTCTGCCGGGACGTCTCGGGGAGATCGTCCGTGCGGTCTGGCTGCACCGCAGATATCCCCACATCCGGCTGCCCCATCTGCTGTCCTCGGTGGCACTGGAACGTACGGTCGATCTCGGCGTGCTGATCGGTCTGCTGATCTTCTTTCTGGGGTGGGGGCCGGCGAGCGGTCATTTTGTGGCGCTGGATACGACCGCCCGACGGGCGATCTTTCACGTGCTTCAGGGGGCACTGTTCGTGTTCGGTGCGGTACTCCTCGGGGTGATCGGCCTGATCGTGTTCGGACACCGCGATCGCCAGATCGGCGGACCCCGCTGGATCCGGCGGGGGGTCGAATTCGTCATCCAGTTGGGACGCGGCATCCGCCGGATGCTTGACCTCGCCCATATCGTGGGCTACATCGGAATATCCGTACTATTCTGGATCCTGTCCGGTATCGCCACATGGGTGATGATCCGTCCGTTTGCACCGAGCGTTTCACCACTCGGGGGCGTCTGGCTGGTCGCACTGATCATGCTGGGAGCGGCCATTCCCACACCGGGCGCGATCGGTGGGTTTCACTGGGCAGTACGGATCGGATTGACATGGTTTTATGCTGTTTCGCTGGAAGCGGCGGTCTCGGCTGGCGTGTGGGCGCATCTGTGCGCATTGTCTCCGGCTGTGCTGCTTGCGATTGTGCCCATGATACGAGAAGATATCTGGAACTGGTCCGAAATCACTTCGTCCGTTGCGGTGAAATCGCATGAAATGTCCTCGCTGTCAGAATGAGGATACCCGGGTATACGACTCACGCCCGACAGAAGAGGGACGCGTCATCCGCCGTCGGCGTATCTGCAGTCGCTGTCAGTTCCGGTTTACCACCTACGAACGCTGGGAGGAACCCCCGCTCGTGGTGGTCAAAAAAGACGGTCGACGGGAACGTTTCGATCGGAATAAATTACTCAACGGATTGCTGAAAGCCGTGGAGAAACGTCCGGTGCCACTGGAAGCCCTCGAGTCCATTGTCCAGGAGGTGGAAAACCGTATTGCCGACCGCCCGGAACGCGAAATGACCACCCGGGAAATCGGGGAAATCGTGATGGAGCGACTGCGGCAGCTGGACACGGTGGCATACGTGCGGTTCGCATCCGTATATCGACAGTTCACGGATGCCACGGACTTCCTGCGGGAAATCGAACGTTTGATGCAGGAACGCCGCCGCCGTGCCACACGCCGCAGGAAAAAGTCCTGAAGGCCCGCCCCGCTGATGGAGGACACCAATGACCGAGAAAAAGGGTATTCCCAAGACGTACCTTCGGTTCAAAGAGAAATATCCGGACGTCGCGCGGTACTATGAAGGACTCGGGGATGCACTGAACCGTGCCGGTCCGCTGGATGAAAAAACTGTTCGACTGGTGAAACTCGCACTGGCGATCGGTGCAAAAAGTGAAGGTGGCGTACACTCCGCGGTACGCAAGGGACTGGCCGCCGGCCTGACGCCGGATGAGATGCGTCAGGTCGCACTACTCGCGATCACGACCATCGGGTTCTCCAGTGCAATGGCTGCGTATGTGTGGATTGAGGATATCGTCGGGAGTGAATAGTTCACCCCGACATGTAAAAAACCTTTAGGGCCGATATCACACTGGGTGACGCATGACCGATCGCACAGATGTGGATCCGTCCCGGTGGCTGGACGCATACGGTGACTTTCTGTACCGGTATGCCCTTGTGCGTGTGCGGGACCCGCGCGTCGCAGAGGATCTGGTCCAGGAGACACTGCTCGCTGCCCTGGAGGGGTGGCACCGTTTTGAGGGACGATCTTCGGAGCGCACCTGGTTGGTTGGTATTCTGAAACACAAGATCGTGGACTATTTCCGGCGTCAGGCCAATCCGGTCGAACAGGCATCCGGTGAAGCAGCCATCGAGCGAGAGGTGTTCAATCGATGGGGACGGTGGAAACATCCTCCCATGCAGTGGCCGGCGCTCGATCCACTGCAGGTACTGGAACGGGAAGAGTTCTACACGGTGTTGATGCAGTGTCTGCGTGCAATTCCCGAACGTATGGCCGCCGTGTTTGTTCTGCGTGAACTGGAAGGCTGGTCCACGGAAGCCATCTGTAAGCGCCTCGAAATTACCCCGACCAACCTCTGGGTGATCATCCACCGGGCACGGCTGCGGTTGCGAAAGTGTCTGGAACAACTCTGGTTCCAACGTGAGGCACCGTGATGATGCTCTCCTGTCGGAAGGCGGCGGAACTGATCTCGCTCTCTCAGGAGCGACCGTTGCGGTTCTGGGAACAGATCCGACTACGGGTGCATCTCTGGATGTGTGCATACTGTACCCGGTATTACCAGCAGATCCGGACCATGCGACGGATCTTTGCGCAGTTTCGTTCGAACGAGACCTATACGGAACGAATGACCGTCTGGCGTCTCTCGCAGGACGCGCGTGTCCGGATCCTCCGGCAACTGACTGCATACGGTTCCGATACGCCTGCTGCAAACGACCGGGACCCTTCAACCGAATGAGAGGATCTGTCGATATGCATCGACGTGCGGCATTGATCGCGGTCGGTACGGAGCTATTGACCGGATTGCGCAACGATACGAACGGGGTGTGGCTTGCACGCGCGTTGCGCCGTCTGGGGTATACCGTCGTGGGTCGCTGGATTGTGCCGGATGCCGACACGGCCGTTCAGGAGGCACTGCACGCGGCCACACGGGTGGCCGGTGTGATCGTGCTCACCGGGGGACTCGGTCCGACGGACGACGACCGCACGCGGGAGGCCGTGGCCGCATTTCTGGGGCGCGCCCTCGAAGAAGCCCCGACCGTGCGCACGCGGATTCTGGCGTATTATTCGGAACGGAGTGCCACACCTCCGCCAATCGTACTGCGCATGGCCCGGGTAATTGCGGGCGCGGAAGTTCTGCCCAATCCCGTGGGTGCCGCGCCCGGCATGTGGATTGACGCCCGCGATCGGGTCTACATCCTGCTGCCCGGTCCCCCGGCGGAGTTACAGGCCGTCTTTGAGCCGGCGGTGCGCGAACGTCTTCAGCAACGGGCGACGTGGCCCCTGCCCCGATGGGCGCTGTTCCGTACGGTCGGCTGCCCGGAAGTCGACATTGCCGAACGCGTCAAGCGTATTGTGGATGCCTATCCCGGAGTCGAATGGTCCATTCTGCCAGCGCCGGCCCAGGTCGATGTTGAACTGCGAATGGATGCACCCGACGATTCCACATGGTCGCGTCTTCTTGCGGACGTTCGGATCGCACTCGGGGACGATTGCTACGCGGAAGAGGACATTCCCATCGAGGCCGTCATCGGGCGGCTGTTGCGGCAGCGTGGGCATACGCTCGCCGTTGCCGAATCCTGTACGGGGGGACTCATCGGCCACCGGATCACCAACGTTCCGGGAAGTTCCGAATATTTCATGCAGGGATACGTCGTGTACAGCAATGCTGCCAAGGTCGCACTCCTCGGGGTCGATCCGGATACACTGCAACGGTTCGGTGCGGTGAGTGAACCCGTGGCGGTCCAGATGGCAAAGGGGGCGCGCACGCGGGCCCAGGTGACATGGGCAGTCGCGGTCACCGGCATCGCCGGTCCAACCGGGGGAACACCACAGAAACCCGTGGGAACCGTTCATATCGCCGTCGCCGGTCCGTCCGGTACGGTTCATCAAAAGTTCCGGTTCAATGGAACGCGTGAACAGATCAAGTGGCAGTCCGCACAGATGGCGCTCGATATGTTGCGTCGTCGGTTGCTTCACCGGGAAGACTGATCCGGTTCCCATGCGAGCAGCGGAATGATCGCCGTCTGCCGG
>CAZIRO010000097.1:0-10859 GCA_964541595.1 uncultured Acidobacteriota bacterium | reverse complement strand
TGCAACAGCAACCGTTTTCGCAGCGCGGCCATTTTCTGAAAGTGCGCGATCGCGAGTTCGGGACGCTGAAACCCCGTCTCCTGCAGGATCAGCGTGGCCGTTTCCCGGCCGGTCGGCGTGGTCAGCCCGGGAACGTACACGATAGGTTCAAGCGATCCGTCCTGATCGATGATCATCACGTCCGGAATCACAAATCGACGCACCGCCGGCGGTGTCGAAGGCTCGGCGACGGGACGTGTACCGAACCGCTGCATGGCCTGTTGCAGGTGCTGTGCATGGGAGGGATCGGCGGTGATCCATTCGATCAACACCTGCTGGACCTGCTGTTCGGCCTCTTCGAGGGGTATCCGGGATGCGTTGCGCAGAACGTCCGTCACCCGTACGGCCAGCCGGTGTAATACCGGATCTCCGGACTGGTCGGCGAGGTATTCAAACATGTGCATCCATCCCACGCCACAGATAGCCTGCAAGCGCCGGCGTGCACGACGGATGTCCTCCAGAGGGATTCCCGTCTGCTGATGGAGGTCCTCGTCGCTTTCCCGGATGTATCCTTCGGGCGTGAGATATGCCAGCAGTTCCAGTGCAAATAACGTGGCCGCGTCACCCGAAACGCTTTCCAGTTGGGCGCGACACCGGGTAAACAGATCCTCTTTCGAATGGTCCGGAACGTCCCCCTCGATATAACACGGCCAGCCTGCAGGGGGGCGAATGCGCACGCTGACCGGACTCCGGTAGGAGAGATACTCGAAAAACGCCTGAATCGGTCCGATCAATCGGCTGGTAAATGCCCGCAGACTGGTGCGCATGGATCGGGGCAGGACGCGCGCACGTGCCGATACGCTGGTGCGGGCGCGTGCGGATAGTCGAACGCGCGGTTGAACCTTCATCCCAGAGACTCCACGAGTTTTTGCAGCATCGGCATCCGGGTGTGGCGAACCGTGAATGTTTCGTTTCCGGGAACAGAATCGGCAAGTGCGTGAAGAAAGTGAATCAACTGCCGCACATTGCCGGGATATTGCCGTTCCAGTAGAAACGTATACAGGCTCGCATCCACCGAACGTCGTCGCTGCTGCGTGAGAACATAGTGCGTAATGGCCACGATGTCCGCCGGCCGTTCGCGTAGTGGTGGACATTCGATGTAAAAATGCATGAGACGAAATCGCAGATCGGGTCGAATGCGTTCCAGACGCTCCGCCGTGGTTGCCGCCAGGAACCGGCACCGGACGCGCACGGGTGTATCCTCCCCGAGCCGCTGCACTTCCCCCCGATCGATCGCACGGAGAAGCACGCTCTGGTATTCTACCGGAAGGTCCCCAATTTCATCCAGAAACACGATGCCATCCCCGGCAGCGGCAAAAACGCCCTCACGGTCGGCAGCACCGGTGAATGCGCCCGATCGCGCGCCGAACAGGTGCACGGGAACGACTTCCGGTGGCAGACCGGAAACGAGTACCGGAACCAGTCGCCGTCGGGACCGTTTGGCGATGAGTTTGGCAATGACCTCTTTTCCCGTCCCCGTTTCACCGACGATCAGTACCGGCGCTGGATGGTTCGGAGCAACCACGCGATCGACATAGTGCACGATCGACCGCATCCGCGCATCGGCGACGATCAGGGTGTCCTGTTCGTCGATGGGTACGATCTGGTACGTCTGATTCAGTCCTTCGACCTCACCTTCGGTGACGTCCTCTGCAAGTGGCGTTTCTCGCTCGGTAGAATCCGCGTGTACCCGGAGACCCGTGCGGAATCCCTCGATAAACGCCATGAGGGATTCACGGGATCGTTGCGTCTCCAGATAGAGCATGAACATGGGTTCTTTGACCACGGCACTCCAGCGGTCACCGCGCTGAAATACCGTCACCCCGGGATCGGCGTTTTGGATAAACGGGAGAATCTCATCGACGGATTCAATATTCGTGGTCAGTGCTCCGTTTCGGAACCGTAACCAGTACCGATCGGCAAAGCGGAAAATGTCCATCCCCAGGCTCCGTTCACAGCGGGGTGGCCCCCACATGGTCTCATCACCCCCCGGAGACCTGCGCGTGTTCACCGGCGCCGCATGGCCTGGATCTGACGTTGCAGACCCGTATGAAATTGCCGCAGGGCCTCCTGCAGGGCTGCAGCGTCCCGGGCTTCAAGTGCCTCCCGAATCGCCGGCAGGACAGATGTGTCATACCCCCCGTAACGTGCGGGACTGAAGATCAGATGCCGGTACCACGGTCTGCCGGGCAGGCCCTGCGCCGTCAGGAAACGGAAATCGATGCTGCGTGCCAGTGTATTCCAGCGTCGGATTGCCTCCAGGTCCTCCCGGACGACCCCGTCCCGCCCGGCGGCGTCCATTGCACGTGCCATATCGCGCCACTGCTGCGCAAGTTCAACAGCACGTGTGTATGCCGCCTGAACGGATTTCTCACGAATATTTTCCATCGCAAGCCCCATCGCTTCAATCGCACGCAATACCTGTTCGGCATAATCCGCGATTTGCATCGGATAACGATCGCTTTCCGTTGCCAGCAGTACAAGGGTCACGACCCATCGGGCCATCGTGCGGTGAAAGATGAACTGCGGATCGCCGAACCGTTGCATCCAGTACAGGTTATCCACATTGGAATGGTACACCCCATACGCCCCCCGCATTTGCACACTGGCCGCCGCGATCCCGGCATGATCCTGAAACGCGACGAAATCCGAACCACCCCCGAGTGTGTGCACCATCGGGCGGTTGTCCGGTCCCTTGCGCAGCGCCAGCCAGTGGTCGTACAGTGTACCGGGTTCGAGCGGGTGTTCGATCATGCGTGCGGCGAGTTCCAGCCAGACGCGCAGGTGTGGCGTTGCGGCTGCGCTGATCTGACCGCCACTCACCGCCGCGTCCACGTTCAGGTAGAGGACGGCGGATTTCTGCAGTTCCGGCAGATACCGTTCCACAAATTCTGTGGAACCGATCAGGCCGTACTCTTCAGCGTCCCAGAACGCCAGCATGATGGTGCGCCGGGGTCGGTATCCCTGGTTCACCAGATGGCCGATCACCCGGGCGACTTCAAGGAGGACCGCCGAACCACTCGAGGGATCCACCGCCCCATACAGCCACGCATCGTGGTGATTACCGACGAGGATGGTGGCATCGGTTTCTCCCGGAATCCATGCGATCACATTCCAGATGGGACGTTTCTCCTGCACCATCTGCACATTCCAGGTGACTTCTGCCGGTCCCGGACCGATGTGATACGTCAGCGGTAGTCCGCCCTGCCACTCCGTTGGTGCCACCATACCACCCAGACGCTGTAGGATCTTCCGGGCGTTTGCGTAACTCAAGGGGATCACGGGTATACGGGGGAGTGTGGGTACGGCAGAGGGAGACCGTTCTTTACCCGGACGGAGCGGTTTCCAGAGAAATGTCGTACGGGGAGGACTGATCAACTGGCTCTCGATGGAGGGTGCCGGCGATCCGGGTGTTAACGGGTCTCCGGGATACAGCATCGTGAACAGCACGC
The DNA here is from genome assembly GCA_964541595.1 of uncultured Acidobacteriota bacterium. Lineage (GTDB taxonomy): Bacteria > Acidobacteriota > HRBIN11 > HRBIN11 > HRBIN11 > CAZIRO01. Next base: position 7,368 of record CAZIRO010000097.1, on the reverse strand, counting down.
TACCCCGCTGTACGGCCCACTCCGGGCGCCATGGACCGTGCGGGTAGACGTCGCCACGGTGGTATCCGTCGTCCTCCGGATCCGAATACAGAAGTACGGCTGCGGCCCCGTGTTCCTGAGCGAGCGCGACCTTGACACCACGAAAAACGCGACCGTATCGGATGAGCAGGGCTTTTCCCGTCGGATCGATCCCCAGCGCACGCAGGCGGGCGAAGTCTTCCCGGGTACCGTAGTTCACGTATACGACCTGTGCAGTCCCCGTGCCGGATGCGCTGTACGCGTTGAACGGGATATCCACGGTTGTGGCCAGCGCGTCTTTATCCCGGCGGTCGCCCCGTTCGCGCAGGTCCAGATCCACGGGGTCCGGACCCACAATGTGCAGGTTAATCGCGCGCGGTTCCGACAGGAAGACCTGATAGCTGTCCAGTGTCACCAGCCAGCCATAGGACCGCAGCTGTTGCGCCAGCCACCGCGCCAGGCGCATCCCCGTATCTGTTCCGGCACGATGCGGTTCCTCGGTCAACAGCCGCAGATACGTGGCCATTTGCCGCGCAGATACGGATTGAACGGCACGTTGGATGATCTGACGAACGCCGTCGATTCGGGAGGGGATAATAAAATCTTCCAGCCGGGGTTGCGGGACCTGGCTCCATGCGGCGGTCAGACCAAAGAGACAGCCTGCACACGCCCACCACACCAGAAACCGTTTGCCAAGATTCATGTGTGCGCTCAACAAGGGAAATTCGAAACCGCTAACGAATGACGACTTCCTTGTTCAGCAGTTTCAGCAGGATCACGATCAGGATCAGGATCACCAGGAGTACAACGATCACTTCCAGCGCACCGCCGCCGATGGGGAGTCCCATATTTTCCGCCTGCAAGATGGACTGATGGATAGCCGTATCGTCCAGACGTGTCATCCACCGACTGACTTCATCGGGGGTATACCCGTAGTCAAGCAGCCACTGGGCAACAAGGAGCCGTTCCCAATCGGCAATACGCACGTCCGCACGGCCGGTAACGGATTCCAGGGGACCGATCAGGTCGGCCAGTGCCACGCCGACCATACCCTGGGTCCAGAGCAACACTCCGATCACCCCGATCGCACTGATCTGCAATCGCCGCATCCATCTCCCCCTTATGGAATCTGAAATCGGGACGGGAAATGGGACACCGCGGGTGCCCATTCGACCGTGCGCCATCCCCGTCTTCCATTCCCGAGTCCCGACATCCGACACCGGATACCCGATACCTGATATCGATACAATCTCTTCTCCCATTTCCTGTCCCGATCTCGGGCAGAATCCGCTGAACGCTGCACGGTTATACACTATTGTGCAGTTTTTGTAGACATTCTTCAACTCGACGCAGTACGTGCGGGACCGTAATGACGTCCAGGCAGGCGGGGAGGTCAGGGGCCACAGGAGTGCATTCGCGGAAAAACTTCTGTCGGCATGGGGAACACGGCCATCGGGTGTGCACGGTCCATACGGGTGCGCCGCAGGTGATCGGACGGTGGCGTGCCGGGTGTCCGGGACCGTAAATGACAAGCACCGGCACCCCGAGTGCGGCTGCCAGGTGCGCCGGTCCCCCATCGTTGCCAATGAAGAGTCGCGCGTGTCGGATCCAGGCAGCGAGATGGGCGAGAGAAACTTCGGAGAGCACGTGAATGTGCGGGTCACGGGGTGGGTCGGGCTGCCAGCGCGGCCAGTCCAGAACCACGGTCCATCCCCATGCGCGTAACGCTGCCACAACACGTCTGTACCGGTCGGCAGGCCATGCGCGCGGACGCCGACTGGCGTGTGCATAGACGAATACGTAGGGAGTACCGGAGAGCGGTACGGTCGGTATTCCGTTCACATGCAGGGGCGGTATCGGTTCCCGCAGTCCCGGGGGCACACCGGTCCACGGCGTCAACAGGTGCAGGAAGTGTTCCGCTTCATGGCGGCGTTCGGGCCATCGGCCACGCAATGCGTGGGTCAGCATGGTGCTGCGTGCTTCCGTCGCATAGCCGTATCGCCAGGGCACGCCAGACACCCAGAGATCGATCGCCGAAGTCCACGAGTGGGGTAGAACGATACCGACCGCGTGCCGGACCCATGCGGGCCGCTGCCGCCGGAGTGTGATCCACCGGCGCCATCGGGGACCTTCCGGAAAGGTCCATACGCCGTCCAGTTCGGGACACCACGCCGCCAGCTGCGCATACCGTTCCCGAACCAGACCGACGATCGGACGACGGGTCCGGATGCGCAGTGCCATCAGAAACGGACGGGCCATCAGGATGTCGCCCATCCAGTTCGGCAGGCGGACCACAATCCGGTCGCTTGCTGCAACGCGCGTGATCAGGTCCGTATCCATTCGCCACGACATGAAGTCAGTCGAGATGGGCCCGTTCGATCAGTGGGATGAGGTACGTCATCACTTCGTCCGGTGTGTTGCAGTATACGAAGAGTTGCTGATCTTCCGCATGGATCAGTCCGTAGTGCGCGAGAACGTTCCAGTTGATCACCCGTTCCCAGAACGACTGGCCGTACAGGATCAGCGGCAGTTGTTTTTTGAGTTTACCGGTCTGTTTCAGCGTCAGCACCTCGAACAGTTCGTCCATGGTTCCGAATCCGCCCGGAAAAAAGATAACGGCTTTGGCCAGATAAACGAACCAGAATTTGCGCATAAAAAAGTAGTGAAACAGAAACTGCAACTGGGGGGAGACGTAGGGGTTGGCCACCTCATCGTCCTCCAGTTCGATCCCGAGACCGATGGAGAGTCCCCCGGCCAGGTGCGCTCCCCGGTTTCCGGCTTCCATGATTCCAGGTCCCGCGCCGGTACAGATGATCAGCCGTTCGGTAGGTTTTCGACGAAGGTTCCAGGCCGTCAGCCGGCGAGCGATTTCCACTGCTTCGTCGTAATAGTGGGCGATCTCCAGCTGGGCTTCATAGACCCGTACCTGGTGTTGCAGTTCCGGATCGTCCGGATGCGCTGCGAGTTGTTCACGCGTCTGTTCCAGCAGTTGCTGGGTTTCCTGCCGGGAGTGCAGGCGCGATGAACCCATAAGCACGATCGTGTGGTGCACGCCGTAGTATTCGAACCGACTGAGGGGTTCCAGATACTCGGCAAGAATGCGAATCGGACGCGCGGCACGGCTTTTCAGGAATCCCGGGTTTTCGAACGCTTTCGGAATCATGGTGCAACCTCGAGCACGACTTTTCCGAAATGACGTTTTGCTTCGACGTAGGCATGCGCTGCTCCGGCCTGATCCAGTGGCCACACCCGGTCCACCACCGGTCGCAGGACCCCGCGTGTCACGAGATCCCAGACGTCCAGCATTTCGCCGTATGTGCCCATATATGCGCCGTAGAACTGCCACCGTTTGGCAAACAGTGCCCGGATATTCAACGACACATCCGCTCCCGTCGTTGCTCCGCATGTGACCAGGCGGCCATCCCATGCGAGTGCGCGAAGTACGCCCTCCCAGACGGCTGCACCGACGTGTTCAAACACCACGTCCGCACCCCTGCGGCCGGTGAGATCCCGGACCTGATCCGGCCATGTGGGGTCGTAATGGTCCAGGACGTAGTCGGCACCGAGTTCCAGTAGACGCTGACGTTTTTCCTCCGTACCCGCCGTGGTGATGACCGTTGCGCCGACCAGCCGGGCGATCTGCACGGCCGCCACGCCGACACCGCTCGCGCCGGCCATGATGAGTACGGTATCCTGCGGACGCAGTCGCGCCAGCGTGATCAGCATATGCCATGCGGTCAGGAAAACGAGTGGCATGGAAGCGGCTTCCGTCCATGACAGGTGTTCCGGTTTGGGAAGTGCGTTCCGTGCCGGAACGACGATGTACTCCGCGTACCCACCGTCCCGGCGATGGCCGAGCACCCGGTACTGCCGGCACTGGTTGTGCAGACCGCGCAAACACTTTGCACACACACCGCAACTTTCCGCCGGATAGAGAACCACAGCGTCGCCGGGGTGGACGTGATCGACACCGGGACCGACCGCATCGACGATTCCCGCCACATCCGCACCCGGGATGATCGGTAAAGGCAGGCGCACACCGGGGATTCCCTTGCGTGTCCAGATGTCCAGATGGTTTACACCCACGGCCTGGACGCGGACCCGGATCTCACCGGGACCGGCTTCCGGAATCGGTCGTTCCTCAAGTTGCAGAACCTCCGGTCCACCATGGCGATGGACCACAATCGCCCGCATGTGCATGATCTCCCCCCTGGATTCGACACGGTGCGACAGAGCATCTATTATACGCCTGTAAGGTCATTTTGCGAGCGGAGGCAGTGATGCGTGCGTATCCACAGGGGTCGATCTGGGTGGTCTCGATCGCGCCGGGGGAGAAGATCCCCGATCAACTCATCGAATGGATATGTCACCGGGGATGGCCTGCGGCGGCTGTCTGGGGCATTGGTGCGGTGCGCGATCCGGTGCTGGGATATTATGACGTCGCACGTCAGACGTATGTGCGTTACGACCTCGCCGGTGCGTGGGAACTGGTCGCCTGCCACGGAACGTTATCCACCCGCGAGGATACGCCCGTACTGCATCTGCACGTCGTGCTCAGTGACCGGGAGGGACATACACGCGGGGGACACCTGTTCGACGCAACGATCAGTGCGGCAGGGGAATTCGTGGTATACCCTCTGCCCAACGCCATGCGTCGACAGTGGAACGCACAGATCGGTTTACACCTCCTGTAGCTCACACGCATCCGTGATTTCCCGGATCTGGAAGTTCACATGGCACACGTGAGGCCGATACCTGCAAAATGGCGCGTATGGTCCGGCATCGCGCTCGCACTGGTCGGCACCTGGAAAGCCCAGCCACGCTGGCCACTGATCCTGCTGGGAACGCTGGCGATCTGTTTCGGCGAGGGATGGCGCGTCTGGGCATCCGGTTATCTGGATAAGGGCATCCGGTTGACCGTGGAAGGTCCATACGGCTGGCATCGCCATCCGCTCTACTGGGGAACGTTCTGGATTGCGGTCGGTCTGGCTCTCCTCGTTCACCGTCCCTGGTTTTACGTGGTGACCGCACTGTACTATGCGGGAATATACATTCCAACAATGCGGGCGGAAGAACACCTGCTGCATCGCCGGTTCGGAACGGCCTATGCCGACTATTGCCGGCGGGTACCGCGCTGGTGGCCCAGACCCTCGGGTGCGTATACCCCACCTGCGTGCAGAACTTCATGGCAGTGGACACGCGTCCGTGCCCATCGCGAACAGCGAACGGTCTGGACCCTGGCCGTTTGGGTCGCGTATTTCTGGATCCGGTGGAGCGTTCAGTAGTCCGGGCCGCATTCCCCCGATCTTCCAAAATGCGCCACACGCCGGCGGTGCCGAAAACGGCAGTGCCCTGTAAGCAGGACACTGCCGTGGAAAACGCGTTTCTGCAATCAGGCCGCCTCTTCGCGACCGGAAGGCAGGGATTCCATGATCTTCTGCAGTCGCTTCTCCAGTTCTTTCGCGTCTTTCATGCTCTGGCAGGCGACGAAGATCGTGTCATCCCCGGCGATGGTTCCGACGACTTCATCCCAGTCCGAGCGATCGATTTCATACGCGATGCTCGGCGCATATCCGGGGATGGTATGAATGACCACCAGTGCGGCAGCGGTCTCAAATTCCGTGACACTCTCGTGAAACCGCCGAATGAGCACCGACCGCGGGGTTTCGATCTGACCCCGAAACTCTGCGGTGTACCGGTACCCCCCTTCTGCAGTGGGGACCTTCACCAGGCCGAGTTCCCGGATATCTTTCGATAAAGTTGCCTGGGATGCGCGGAACCCACGTTTTTGAAGTTCTTCGACCAGTTCCTCTTGTGTGGCGATGTTCTTTTCCTCAATGATTTTGAGGATCTCTTTCTGACGTAACGTCTTTTGCCGTGGCATGTGCCCCTCCTTATCCGTGAATTCCGGTCATGATTAATTATATGTATCGGCGGGCAAAATGCAAGTCTATTCTGATAAGGTTGAAAATTTATGTGGAATGAGGGGTCTATCGATCGACCGTGCGACCGGGGGTTCAGGCGTCCGAAGATACGGTCACCCGCAACGGGTGCCCCGGTCGGGGTACGGTCAGCACCGTCCACCCGGAGTTTCGGGCAGCCCGCTGTACCGCGGGTACCGCGGACGGCTCGGTCCACAACGCCACGCAACCGCCGCCCCCGGCGCCACATACCTTTGCCGCCGCCACTCCCGGCAGGGATGCGTCCAGCACTGCCGCCACACTGGGAGAAACAATTTCCGGATGGAGTTGCCGACGGGCATCCATTTCCATGCGGAGCGCACGCGCGACGCCCTGGAAATCGCGTCGCGGGATTGCCTCCATGAGTTGAACCGCCGCTTCACGGATTTGACCCATGGCTTTCCAGGTCGTTCGATCTCGCTGGATAAATCGCTGAAACACTTCCCAGTTCGGCTGTCCGGAAAAACGACTTTCACCCACGTAAATCACGACCAGATGGCGCGCCAGCCAGTGCGCGCAACGCCGCAGAGAAACGGCCTGCCAGCCGGACCACCGCCATACCCACGCGTGGCAACTCCCGTAGACCGCTGCGAGGTAGTCCTGCAGTCCCGTGGGCACGCGAATGGACCGGGTTTCCAGGAAAGCGGCCAGACGGATGATCTGCGGTCGGGTGAACCGGATCTCGTGCATGCGGGCCATGGTCGCGATGAGCGCGACGGCCAGTGCAGACGACCCGCCGAGCCCCGATCCGGGGGGCACATCGGATCGAATGTGCACGTGCAACGGTTTCGATGGTGCGAAATATCGTACGATCGTGGCCACGAACGTCCATACCGGCGGGGGCGTCTCCTGCAGGGTGTCCGGTTGCCACGGGGGATGCTGATTGGATGTAAACGTCCAGCGGTCGGCCGGTGCGCATTCAACGTGCTGGTAGTACGGAATGGCGAGGTTGACCGTGGCACATCGGTCCAAAATGGCGTAAATCGGCCAGATATCCAGCGTACCCCCGGCCAGATCAATGCGTACGGGTGCGCGTCCGGACCAGCGCGGTTGCATGGGACATTACTCTCGGATGGGAAATCGCCGGAACAGGAGCCAGTAGAAACCCCACTGTACGATGCCCCCGGTCAGAAACAGGCCGATAACCCACTCCCCCTCGGACCACAGACCGAACAGGTGAATCACGATGGCCGGGATGAGAAACGCGGAAGACCAGACGTACAACGGCCGGGGCGACCGTACATAGAGGTACTGCACCCAGCTGAGCAATACGATCGCCAGGAATGCCCAGAACCACATGCGGGTCACTCACTCAGGGGAGCGGTGTATGTGTCTCACGTCTCGTACGACGATGGCGGGCCCGACGAGACTCGAACTAGCGACCTCCGGC
>CAZIRO010000096.1:0-10886 GCA_964541595.1 uncultured Acidobacteriota bacterium | reverse complement strand
GAAGAATAAGTAAAAGCCAATTCAAATGGCTAAATTTTCCACCATACCAACGAATTGCTAATATTTTTTTGCTTTTCCTACCGTTCAGCATCTCTTCTAAGAGGAGTGAGTGAAGTTCCTGTAGCGGAGTCTCCTTCTCTGATGCAAGGTCTATGTTGAGCTCCATTGCGCGATTCATTTCTACTCCCCCCATTAACTAGCACCTTGACGAAAAGGGGCTGATAACAATGTATTATACATCTTCCGAAAACTCTTGTCACACACTCTGCTGCAAACATCATGATTTGAGGCATGAGTTCTGGGGTTTGGGCCGATGATGTGCATCCAAAAATACCCGACCCCAGGCCATGCCACATGAGCCAAAATGAAAACAAAAAGTATTGGACATAGAGGAAACTTTCCCGGTCCAGGGAAGGCCGGAGGATAAAGCCACGATGCAGACTGTAGACCAGACTGCGCAACAAAATCTCGCGATGGATATGCTTATCAGTTCATGGTGCAACTTTTGATCATCTCCCGGACATCCGCAGCCTGCCACCTGCCACCCGGAACCTGAGACCTGAGCCCCGCCACCTGAGACCCACCACCCGCCACCCGGGACCTGACACCCCCATTGCCCGTTCCGATCCCGGAAAGACCGCCTGGTTGACAATCGTGGGGCCACACGTATGATGAATGAATACATTCGAGCGGTCGGTATGCTGTACGGGAGGTCCGAAGTGTCGTTCCGCCGCTGGATCTGGTTCGCGGCGGTCATTGTGATCCTGCTCTACGGTACGTTGCATGTCCATCTGGACAGCGGCCGGCGCTGCCCGGTTTGTGCGCAGTTTGTTGCCCTGGTCGGAACGGTATTGCTCCTTGGCCGTTTACTCATGCGCCAGGGGTTGCTCCGATTTGTCGACGTTTCGGTCCGATTCTCCCCCTGGATAGCCCTCCATCCCTCACGTGGTCCGCCGGTGTAATCCTCATGGGTTCGTCTACGGTGCGTTCATTCTCCTGACACCGGTCTGCCGTCGGGACGTGTCACCGGTTGCAGGAACCCATCCGAACGCAACTGACGGCCGGTCGGTGTCTATTTTGTCAGACCATTCCATTTATCCGAAATATTCAATTGTTTTTTCATTTAATAATTTTTGGAGGCCAATCATGCCCCGGCGTTTTCGTATGAATATCGTGTTCATGTTGTGTGTGCTGTTGGGCATGTTGACTGTCAACGTGGTCTCGTCGGTTGCCGCCGCACCGCCGTCGGCGGCATGTGACGCAGCCGTGGATCAACTTGCCCAGCAGGTGGCACGGTTACGGGAACGTCTTGCATCGCTGGAACAGGAAGTCATGCAGTTGCGGCAACAGATCGCGCAGTTGCGCAGTGCGTCGGCTGGTGCCGCTCCAGCACCGTCCGGTGAGGACGAACTCGCACAGTTGCGAGCGGAACTGCTTGCCGAGACCGAACCGACCACGCCGGCTGCGCAGGAGACGCCTGCGGAAACGCGGCCGGCATCCGGCGCACTGAATCTGAACCGATTGAATCCGGAAATCAGTGTCACGGGCGACCTCGTCGGCCTGTACCGTCCGTCAGCATTCTCCGAAAACGTTCCGGCAATGGAGGCCGAACCGATATCTGTAGCAGAACCGGCGCGATCCAGATTCCGTCTCCGTGAAATCGAAGTTTCCATGGTGTCCTGGCTGGATCCGTTCAGCCGGATGAAGGTCTTTCTCGGGATCGAAGACGGCGAAGTGGATTTTGAGGAAGCGTATGTGGAATGGACATCGCTCCCGGGCAATCTGCGTCTGGCGCTGGGTCGGCAGTACGTTCAGATCGGTCAACTCAACCGCTGGCACAGCCATGCGTATCCGCAGATCGATCGTCCCATGGCGATGGACGCATTCCTGGGTGAAGAACCGCTCGGCCAGACGGGACTGCATATTGCGTGGCTGCTGCCGAGGCTGTGGAGTTCCGCATCCGAACTGGTGGTCACCCTCGGCATGGGCGACGCGGAGGGATTCCGCGGCAATCGGCTGACGCGACCGGCCTGGCTGGTATTCTTGAATAATTATTATGACCTTTCCGAGTCGATGTTCTTCGAGTTCAGTCTCTCGACCATGCAGGGACTGGCGTCCGATACGCCGAGACTGCGGCATCAGATCTGGAACCTGGCGTTTCGTCTGAACTGGACGCCTCCGGGACGTGCCAAATATCGCGGATTCGATCTCTGGGGCGAGGTGTATTACAACCGGCAACAGGTCATTCCACCGGTTCCGCGTCCGTTCAACTCTCCGGTCACATCGCCGACCCCTGTTCGGGTTCCCGAATGGTGGAATCGATGGGGTGGGTTCGTGTTCACCGAATGGCGACTGAATCGCCGGTGGCTGGTCGGTGCCCGGGTGGATTACGTGCAGCGTATGGACCCGGATGCGACGCGCGTATGGGCATTTTCACCGGTGGTGACGTTCTGGCAGAGTGAATGGGTCCGGTTGCGTCTGCAGTACAGTCTGATCCGGACACTGGGTGTGCAACCGGACACGCAACATCGCCTGTGGGTGCAACTGACCTGGGCCGCCGGACCGCATAAACATGAAGCGTACTGAGAGGGAATTGCGAATTTCGCATTGCGCATGTCGAATTTGAATTGTTCCGGAGGGGCAAAATGCAAGTTGCAGGGAACCGGTTCGGTCAATGGATGGGATGGACAGGGGTCCTCTGCGTGATCCTTGCGGGACTCCATGTACGGGCACAGGTGCCGACCGGCCATGTACGTGTGGTTGCGACGCTGACCAACTATGCGTTTGTCGCACGCTACATCGGTGGCCCCCATGTGGACGTCGTGGCCATCGCCGACGGGCGTGTGGATCCGCATTTTGTCAAACCGAAACCGAGTTATGCTGTGCGCATACGAAACGCCGATCTCTTTATCTCCACGGGGCTGGATCTGGAACTGTGGGAACCGGCGTTGCTTGCACGCGCGGGCAACGCACGGGTTATGCCCGGTCGACCGGGTTATGTGGCCGTATCGCGGGGAATTCGCCTGCTGGAAAAACCCGTCAGTGCATCCCGTGCCGAGGGCGATATTCACATTTACGGCAACCCGCATGTCTACACGAGTCCCTATTTGATGAAAAAAGTCGCTGAAAACATCGCACAGGGTCTCATCCGTATCGATCCGGCGCACCGTGCCACATACGAGCAGAACCTGCAGCGGTTTAAGGATGAAATCGATCGGCGGCTGTTCGGGAAGACCCTCGTGCGCATGCTGGGGGGCGCATTGCTCGATCGACTGATCGAAACCGGCCGGTTGGAAGACGTCCTGACGCATCGCACATATCGGGGAAAACCATTGAAAGACTACCTCGGTGGCTGGCTGGGCGCCGCATGGGCCATACGGGGACGCGCGCTCGTGTGCTATCACAAGAACTGGATCTATTTCGCCACACTGTTCGGGCTGCGTATTGCGAACTATGTGGAACCAAAACCGGGCATTCCCCCGACACCCCAGCACGTGGCCGAGGTCATTGCGCAGATGCGGAACGAAAACCTGCGTGTGTTGCTCGCTGCGGCGTATTTCGATCGCGGCAAAGTTCTGGCCGTTGCCGACCGTGCCGGTGCGGTTCCCGTGATCGTGCCCATGGGTGTGACGGACGCGTTACCGACGTACTTCGACGTGGTGGACCACTGGGTTCGGTCTCTGGTCGATGCGTTTACGCGCGCCGATGCCACCGCACAGCGTGCGCAACAACATACCGTTGATGTGTCTGACGGTGTTCCGGTGCCGGCGATCCGGTGGACGGATTCCGTAAACTTCGGGACCGGCTTTCGGATCGATCCGTAGATCCCGCACCGGACACCCGTTCCGGAGAGGGAACCATGCTGGGAGTTCTCGAATTCATGGCCGTACCTTTTCTCGCATGTATTGTTCTGATCGGCATCCATGCCTATTACGGCATTCACGTGATCGAGCGGGGGATCATCTTCGTCGATCTGGCGATGGCGCAGATTGCCGCACTGGGCGGCATGCTGGCGATTTTCTTTCATCGGCAACCGAACTCTGCACTCGGGTATGCACTCTCCCTGCTGGCGACCACGGTCGGTGCAGCCGTACTCGCGTATACGCGCCATCGGGATCAACGCGTTCCACAGGAAGCCTACATCGGCATTGTTTATGCGGTGGCGTCGGCCGCGAGCGTCCTGCTGGCCAACTGGGCGCCGGAAGGAACGGAATACGTTCGTGCGATGCTGGAAGGCGTGCTTCTCTGGGTACCGCCGCAGGATGTGCTCCTGGACGCGGCCATTTATGCGGCCATCGGGGGCATGCACGTGTTTCTGTTTCGACGGTTCTGGCGGGTGTCCACGGATTATGAGGGTGCCATCACGGCAGGTTTGCCCGTGCGGTGGCTGGATTTCCTGTTCTATGCGAGTTTCGGGGTGGTGGTCATTTTTTCCGTACGGATTTCCGGGGTATTGCTCGTGTTCTGTTTTCTCGTGATTCCGGCAGTCATTGCCGCACTGTATGTTGACGGGTTTGCCCGTCGCCTGATCGTGGCGTATATCGTCGGCACATGGCTCACCATGATCGGGTTGATGGCCTCCTGGGTCTATGACACGCCGAGCGGTCCGACTGTTGCTGTGGTATTCGGACTGGCGCTCATTGCTGCCCATCTCATGCGTCCCTGGATGTGCAGCCCGGCAGCGGTCCATCGACGACTGGCCTGGACGATCATGCTGTTCGCCGTGGCCGCAGTCGTTGGGGTACTCGGCTGGCAGATACGTGCCGGTACGCGAAACGGCATATCCACAGCGGTGACACCTGCTGAAAAGCCTGCGCAGTCGTTCGTGAAGTCCGATACGACGATCCCGGCAGAGGGTACGGCAGAATCGACCGCGGCGCGTCCCGTTTCCGGAAACCCGGTCGAATGGTTTCGTCGTCTTGTACAGACGACCAATCCGGACGACAAGGCCCGGTGGTACGCACGCATCTGTGCCGTTCGTCTTGCGGAACACGATATCGCGGCGATCCAGCAGATGGCGCCGTCTGACTGGTTGAGCCGGTACTACTGGGCACGCATCCTTGCCGAGTACGGTGTGCCCATCGGCCGGGAAACGCTGTGTCGTCTGCTTCAGCATGACGCCATCGAGACGGCGCGCTACCGGATGGACATCGTGCAGTGGCTGGAGCAGCACCACATTCACATCGCGTACGATCCGCTGACGCCGCGCGCGGAGGACTATCGCCGTGCAGTGGCAACCTGTTTGCAGGAAATCCGTCGGAAGGGGCGTGACGAGGGAAGGAAGTCGCGAGAGGAAAAGTAAAGGGAGGTGACCGGCCGGGGCTCTCCCACAGTCTTTTGTCACTTCACGTCACTTTTCCCCATTGTTACTTTGTGTCTCCTTTTCAGCGAATGACCGTGTTTTCGGGTACAATACATGAAACCATCATCACCCGCCGGTGATGATCCCCAGAATCCGGAGTCCATCATGCACGCTTCCGGATGGAAAACCGTTTTCGGCATCCTTGCGATGATGGGACTGGGCATGGTCCCGCAGGTTGGAAAGCCCGTACCGAAAGATGCGATCTATCGACCCCCGCCGCTCGACACCTGGATTTTCGGACCGGGCCGCTGGCAGGCGCACCATCCGGTGGCATTCCGGGTAGTCACGCGAGACGTACGTGAAAATCAACCGGTACGGGCAGCGGTCCGGGTGACCCTGGCACCGGTAGATGCCCCATCTTCTGCGCACGTAACGATCTTTCAGGGGTCCACCGGACCCCGGGGGATGACCACTGTACGATTTACCGCGCCGCGCCAACCGGGGACGTACCGGCTCCGTATACAGGTGCACGCGCCCATTGGTACGGATATCGTTGAACGGGATATCACGGTGGAGGAACGCGCACGTATTCTGTTGAGTACGGACAAACCGATCTACCAGCCCGGTCAGCGGGTTCACATTCGAGCCCTGGTACTCCACGCGGCCGATCGCACGCCGCTCGGCAACCGGGTACTGGTGGTGGACGTGCAGGATCCCAAAGGCAATCGGGTCTTTCGTCGTGTACAGCACACGTCAGAACACGGTATTGTGGCGGTGACGTTTCCGATCGCCGATGCCGTCCATCTCGGGATGTATACCGTACGTGCACGCGTGGTACCGTCCACCGATCCGGCCACCTGGCAACGGACCCTGGCCGAGACCGAACGTTCTTTTCGCGTTGATCGCTATGTGTTACCCAGGTTCAAGGTCGAGTTAACCACGGATCGGACGTTCTACCTGCCGGGCGACGTGCTGAACGGAACGGTATCCGCCCGGTACTTTTTCGGCAAACCGGTTGACCGTGGCCGGGTGACTGTCACGCTTCAGACGTTTGCCGCCGGCTGGCAGACAATTGCGGAACTCACGGGAACCCTGAATGCGGAAGGCACCTGGACGTTTTCCACTGCATTGCCGGAACACTTCGTCGGACTCCCGCTGGAACAGGGTCGAGCGCTGCTTCGGATCAACGCAGAAGTCACGGATCGCGCGGATCATACCGAACACGTGGCCATCACCCGTCCCGTGCATGCGCAGCCGATCGAGGTGTTTGTCATTCCGGAACGTCCGGACCTGCCGACAGGCCTGCCGGTGCGGGTGTACGTCGTCACCCAGTACCCGGATGGGTCGCCGGCGCGGTGTCGCGTCGAATTACAGGGGCGAGACGCGAGCGATCGGGTGGTATTCACCGCAATGGTGCATACGGACGATATCGGCTGGGGTGAAACCGAAATTCGGATCCCGCCGGGACGGATATTCACGGATGCGACGGTACCATCCCGTAAGAGGGAGATACCCTTCGGACCCCCACGCGGGTCGGCCCCGGAAGGCCGTTCGATCCGGGTCGACATTCACGCCGTGAGCGATACGGGACAGGAAGTCCGGACCACACGGTCACTGACCGTGCGTCCCGATCGGGAATCGATCCTGTTACGTGTCGATCGGGTGACGGCCCGGGTGGGCGATGTTATTCAGATGACCGTCCGCGTGTCCGGATCCGCAACCGGGTCGTCCGGTGTGGCCTTTATCGATGCCATTGTCCATGGACAGACCGTACTGACCCGTACCGTACGGTTGCGCAACGGCGCGGCGCGTATTCGCTGGTCACTGACACCGGAACTCACCGGAACGGTGACGTTTCACGCGTATCGGGTAACTTCCACCGGCAATATCGTGCGGGATACGCGCACGGTCATCGTCGATCCGGCGAACGAACTGTGGATCCACGTGACGACCGATCGTACGACATACCGTCCCGGCGAGACTGCACGGGTCCGGTTCACCGTTGAGGATACCGACAGTCGACCGGTACAGGCAGTTCTCGGTCTGACAGTCGTGGACGAAAGCGTATACGCACTCGCAGAGGCGTATCCCGGTCTGGAACGGCTGTACTTTTTACTCGAAGAGGCGTTGCTGCATCCGAAGGTGGAAATCCACGGATGGGACCTCACGAAAGCGCTGTTACAGCGGGAACGGCCGGGTCAGCCGCAGCGGCTGGAGCGGCGCGAGCGGATCGCACGCGTGCTCCTGGCGGCGACCCGCTTGCAACCGCGTCATCGGATAGAGATCCGTACGTACGCGAAAAAGGTGCAGAACGTGATACGGAACTGGAGACGGGCGGTTCGCAAAATCGCGGAACGGTTCCGAAAGGCATTGAACGTTTATCTGCGGGTGCATCCGGGGCAATATCCGGAAGACAATCCGGTGCGGGTATTGATCCGCGAAAACGTACTCTTTCGCAGGGATCTACAGGACCCGCTCGGGCATATGGTTCGCGTACGAACGCTGGGATTGGGCGAGTTTCGGGTGTATGTGCTGACGGCCGCCGGACCCGATGAGCGGATCCATACGGAAGACGATTGTATCGTATTCGTCAGTACGCGCGGTGTGTCCCGCGTATACGTCCGCCGGGAGGTGCCCGATCTTGAGATGCGGTTGCGCACCGACTGGGCACTTTGGGAAACCGGTCTGCTCGTCGAAGAACGTGTCCTGTTCCGGGCCCTGCCCGCACCACCACCGGCAGCGAAGGTGCCAGATGTTTCTGCCCCCCCTGCGGCTACGGCTGCACCGGGTGCCGTGCGCGTCCGACAGTTCTTTCCGGAGACACTCTTTGTGCAACCGGTACTGATGACGGACACCCGGGGGGTTGCGCGATTGCAACTGCCACTGGCGGACAGCATCACAACCTGGCGGCTGACCGCGCTGGCACATACGCGGAACGGAAAGCTGGGCAGTACGACAGCGACTATTCGGGTATTTCAGCCGTTTTTCGTCGATATCGACCTGCCGGTTGCACTCACGCAGGGGGACGAGATCGCCGTTCCCGTGGCCGTATACAACTACCTGAAACGGCCGCTGACCGTACGGCTGCGCATCGATCCCGGTGAGGGGTTTGCTCTGCTGGATACGTCCGAACGCACGGTGCGGATGCAACCCAACGAAGTGACGTCCGTCCGGTTTCGTCTGCGCGCACAGGCACTTGGAGAACACGCGTTGACTGTCCGGGCGGATGGCGAGCACGTGCGGGATGCCGTACGACGGTCGGTAACGATCGTACCGGATGGGAAAGCGTACTGGTGGACAACGTCCGACCGGTTATCGGGCGGAACGGCCCGGACGTTCCGGTTTGCCGTTCCATCCGAAGCGATTCCGGGTGCCACACGCTGGATTGTTCGGGTACTCCCGAGTGCGTTGACCCAGATCGTGGAGGGTCTCGACCACCTGTTGCGTATGCCGTTCGGATGCTTTGAACAGACGAGCAGCGTTACCTATCCGAACGTGTTGATCCTCACGTACCTGCGACATACCGGCCGGGTACGTCCGGAAGTGGAAATGAAAGCGCGGGAATACATCACGATCGGGTACCAGCGGTTGCTGACCTTTGAGGTGGACGGCGGCGGGTTCAGCTGGTTCGGGAATCCACCCGCGCATCCGGTGTTAACGGCATACGGTCTCATCGAATTTGCCGATATGGCACGGGTACACGATGTGGACGTTGCCATGGTCCACCGAACGGCACGCTGGCTCGTCGGGCGGCAGCAACCCGACGGCACGTGGGCACCGGATCCGCACGGTATCCGTGAAGGCATCATCGATCGCCAGACGGACGTTTTACGGACAACGGCATACATCGCCTGGGCACTCACGGAAGCCGCGCGGATGGAAAGCGTGGCCGATACGGTACGACCCTCCGTGCGCAGAACCGTTCGGTACCTCGTCGATCACGCCGGAGAAACGGACGATCCGTATGCACTGGCCGTGATGCTGAATGCGCTGATCGGTGCCCGAACATTGCGGGTGAACGTGTCCGATCGCGTCATCGATTCCGTAGCCGGGATACTCGTGCGGCAGGCGGTGCGCGCGGATGACCAGGCATACTGGAAGAGTCGATCGCCCACACCGTTCTACGGGCGCGCAGAGAGCGGCGACCTGGAGACGACGGCCCTTGCGGCCTATGCACTGATGCGGCACGGGGGATATGCGGATGTGGTTCGCGGTGCGCTCCTGTACCTCATTCGCAGGAAACACCCGCAGGGCGGCTGGGCAACGACTCAGGCTACTGTCTGGGCATTGAAAGCCCTCGTGACCGCTGCAATGGCCGGAACCGGACGGGTGCAGGGAACTGTTACCGTGCGGGTCGGTACGACCACGGTGGCGTCCTGGCGGGTTACGCCGGAGAACGTCGATGTGTTACGCCAGGTCGACGTGACCCCGTATATGCGAACCGCACCGGCGCCGGTGGTCGTGCAGTTCGACGGCGAGGGCCGAATCGCCGTGCAGGTGCGGGTGCAATACTTCTTGCCCTGGGATCGCATACCCCCACCGCGTGAAGTCCCTCTGCAGGTGCGGGTCCGGTACGATCGGACGGAACTGGCGTTGCACGATACGGTGACCTGTATTGTGCAGGTGCATAATCGTACGTCACGCACTGCGCGGATGGTCATGGTGGACGTCGGTATTCCGCCGGGTTTCCGCGTGTTGACCGAAGACCTGACCGAACTCGTGCGTCAGGGGACAATCGCACGGTTTGATCGAACACCGCGTCAGGTGATCTTCTACATTGATCGAGTTCCCGGAAATGCGCACATGCAATGGCGGTTTCGGATGCGCGCCACGATGCCCGTACGCGCCCGTACGGGCAGTGTTCGTGTGTATGAGTATTACCACCCGGACCGGCCGGACGAGGCACCACCCCGATGGGTCGTGGTCAAAGGGGAATCGTCCGGACGGGATCGGATGGCGGGTGTCGGTCGGGTGTCAAACCGGAGATGAACGGTCGCGCCGTCTGAAGGGAAACACGGCAGGGCGAAATATCCATACTCCCCACCTCCCGTGTACTCTGTGCGTTCCGTGCCGCAGGGATGCCCGCATGGTCAGATGACGGGACCACCGTGTTAACCGGAAGATTCGGAGTACCGTTTGATCAGGAGAACCACCGGGGAGGAGTGGTATCCATGAAATGGATGCCTTTGTGTATGCTGTTCTGGGTCGGATGCTGTGGGTTTGCATACTATGATTTTGATCGGCCCGACTGGACGGAAACCCGCACGTTGCAACTGTCTGCGGCCGATATTCAAACGCTGGTGATCGACGCGGGCGCCGGGCGCCTGGAAATTCGCGGTGCACCCGGAATGGACCGCATTGAAGTGACCGCAACCATTGAACTGTATCGACGTGGACGCACGATCCGTCGCAGCGATGTGGACCGTGTGGTCGATCTGTCCCTGGAACGGTGGGGTGAAAAGGCATACCTTCGTGCCATTACCCGATCGTATCACAGCTGGTTCCGGCGGGTATGGGGACGGATCCATTTGTTCGTGCGTGTGCCGGAATCGCTGCATCTGGATATTGACGACGGCGGCGGGTC
>CAZIRO010000095.1:0-10897 GCA_964541595.1 uncultured Acidobacteriota bacterium | reverse complement strand
CACCGGAGACCGGTGGCCACCGGCACACCGGTGGATCCGGTGGTGCGCATGTCCCGCTGCCTGTCCCGACCCCGGTTATATCTTCTTTACCGGTCGGCGTCGGGAAACGGCACCACGTGGCCGTTGCCGCCGATCCCCCGGCGGACGCCGCGTCCGGACCGGTCGGGGCGGCGCGAAATCCCGGTGGGACAGCCGGATCCGGTGATTTTCCACATCGAGCACTTTCACGAGAATTTCCTGGCCCTCGCCTTTAACGATCTCGCGTACATCCCGTACCGGATAGGGCGCGAGTTCCGATTTGTGCAGCAGGCCCACGATCCCCGGCAAAATCTCCACGAACACGCCGAAATCCGCAATGCGGGTCACCCGCCCGAGATACGTCCGACCCTTTTCGACCTCCGCGGTTACTTCCTGCACCATCTGTAGCGCCTGCTCGATGGCTTCTCTGGTGTCTCCCGCAATGAAGACCTTGCCGTCCTCCCGGATGTCGATCTTGACACCGGTCTTTTCGATGATCGACTTGACCACTCGACCGCCGGGACCGATCAGTGCAGCGATCTTTTCCGTCGGGATCGTGGTCACCACCAGACGGGGTGCACGGGGCGAAATCTCCGGGCGCGGTGCGGGCAACACTTCCGCCATCCGGTCCAGGATGTACAGACGCGCCTCACGTGCCTGAAACAGGGCTTCACGCAGCACCTCAGCCGATAGAGCCGGAATTTTGATGTCCATCTGCAGAGCCGTAATCCCCACACGTGTGCCGGCGACTTTAAAATCCATGTCGCCCGTATGGTCCTCTTCCCCCGCGATGTCCGTCAGGATCACGTACCGGTCACCCTCGGTAAACAGTCCCATCGCAATGCCGGCCACCGGTGCCCCAATGGGTACACCGGCGTCCATCAGTGCCAGCGAGCCACCACATACGGTCGCCATGGAAGAAGAACCATTCGACTCCAGGATTTCCGACACCACCCGAATCGTGTACGGAAACGTCTCTTCCGAAGGAATAACGGGAAGCAGCGCACGTTCGGCGAGTGCACCATGGCCGATTTCACGACGGCTCGGCGCACGCAGCGGCGAGACTTCACCGACCGAAAACGGTGGAAAATTGTAATGCAGCATAAACCGTTTGAACGATTCTCCGGTCAACTCCTCGATCTTCTGGGCATCCTCGGCCGTACCCAGCGTGCAGGTCACCAGTGCCTGCGTTTCGCCGCGGGTAAACAATGCGGAACCGTGCGTGCGGGGCAGCAGACCGACCTCGATGTGAATGGGACGGATCTCCCGGGGTCCGCGACCGTCCGGGCGACGGCCCGCATGAATGATCATATGGCGTACGATGTCGGCCTTTAGTTGATCGAGTGCACGGCGCACGGTTTTCCGCCGTTCTTCGTCCTCTTCCGGAATTTCCGCCAGCACCTCTTCATAGATCGCCTGTACGGCCTGATGCGCACGCTGTTTCCCGGGCACCTGCACCGCCTGTCTCAACCGTTCACCCACCCGTGTGCGCAGTTCATCGAGCAGATCTTCCGGAATTTCCGGTGGTGTCACGACAATTTTCTCCTCCTGCAATCCCGTTTGCGCAAAGATCTCCATAATGCGCTGCGCCTGTTCCTGGATCGTCTGCTGGGCAAACAGCAATGCCTCTGCCATACGATCTTCCGGATATTCCCGGGCACCGGCCTCGACCATCACGATACCGTGCACGGTTCCGGAGACCACGAGCGACAGGGGACTCTGCCGTAAAACGTCCAGCGGCGGGTTGACGATGAACTGCCCGTCGAGTTCGGCCACGCGGATCCCCACGACTGCCTCATAGAACGGTATGGGCGAAAAGAGGATCGCCATCGCTGCAGCGTTCAGGGCGGCAATGTCCGTATCGTAAATCGCCGACGCCGAATATACGTTCGCCACCACCTGCGTGTCCAGACGGTACCCTTTGGGAAACAGCGGACGCAACGAACGATCAATGAGCCGACTGGTCAGCACCTCTTTTTCGGAGGGTTTTCCCTCCCGCTTGAAAAACCCGCCGGGAAACCGACCGGCAGCATACGTGTTTTCCCGATAGTCACACAGCAGGGGGACAAAGTCTTCCGCCCGCTCGGAATCGACATTCACACACGCCGTGGCGATCACCACGGTATCCTCATGCCGGACCAGCGCTGCACCGTGCGCCTGTCGGGCAAACGGTCCGATTTCAATGGTGAGGGGATGCGGACCAATGGGGAGTTCGATCACCAGTTGGGGTCGTTCCACAACCACATGCATTGTTCTTCCTCATTTTGCCAGGACGTCTGATGACCAGAACATCTGACGTTATTTTCGCAGACCCAGCGCCTGAATCACCTCCCGATAGCGCGGGTAGTTCTTACGGCGTAAATACGCCAGCAAACGACGGCGCCGACCCACAAGACGCAGCAGTCCGCGTTTCGAGGAAAAGTCTTTCGGATGCCGTTTCAGATGTTCCGTTAAATGCTGAATACGCTGGGTCAGCAACGCGATCACAACTTCCGTAGAACCGGTATCCCGGTCGTGCCGCCGAAACCGTTCGATCACCGGTGCTTTATCCTGGTGCGTAATCGGCACAGTCGTCTTCCTGTACGCCCATCGGAGGCTATCCCGATGGGACCGGGGTACTTGTTACGCGCCGGGCAGAGGTGAAGATACCCCGGCAGGCGCGATTTCTTCACCTCCAGAAGATGGCATGGACCGTTTCTGGGATTCCCCGACGTATCCGGTGGGAGTTATCGCCGCAGGCGTGAGGGCAGTCCACACTGTCCTTCACGTCTGCGGCGCATACACGTGTCCGGGGAAATCCCGCACGGATCGGCCATGCCATCTTCCATACAATTGTAGGCACCTGTTCGGGAATCTGCAACAGTACCGGACACCCGACACCCGGGACCGGACACCCGACACCTGTCATCCCCGTTCCCCTGCGTCACTGCGCGTCACGCTTTTTCGCATCACCCCCCCGCAAATGACGTTGCAAAATATCGGCGAGCTGTTGCAGTGTGAACGGTTTTGCAATCAGTCCCGTGAACCCCTGTTCCCACAGATCCCGAATCGTGAGCTGACCCTCCTCCAGCGGGTATCCCGTCATGGCGATGATCGGGATATGGACCCGCTGTTCCCGCAGGAACCGGGCAAACCGACTGCCGGGTTCGTCCGGAAGCCCGAGATCGACCATCGCAAGGACGAATCCGGTACCCATCTTGGCCCATGCCTGTTTGGCCTCCCGTACGGAAGAGACCGCGACCACGTGAAACCCCAGCGTATCCAGCATCGTACGAATCATCTCCCGGACAGCACCGTCATCCTCGACCACCAGGATCCACTGACCGCTCCCACGGGGTACACGTACAGTCTCCTCGGGCTGAACCTCCTCCGCGATTTCCGTTTCCGGGAGATAAATACGAAACGTCGTCCCCTGACCGACGCGGGATTCGACGTCAATGAGTCCCCCGTGCCGTTGAATGATCCCGTAGACCTGCGAAAGCCCCAGACCGGTGCCCTTGCCCCGTTCCTTCGTCGTGAAGAAGGGCTCGAAAATGTGCGGACGAACCTCCGGCGGAATGCCGATCCCGGTATCGACCACCTCGATCGCGACCCACCGACCCGGAGACATTTCCGGTATCGGCGGGCGCGTGTCCGCACGGACGTGCACACGGTACATGCGAATGGTCAACAGCCCGCCGTCCGGCATGGCATCCCGGGCGTTCAGGACCAGATTCATCAGCACCTGCTGGAACTGTGCCGGATCGACGCGCACGGTCGGATTATCCTGAAGATCCAGTGTCATCTGGATGGTTTCCGGAATCACCCGTCGGACGAACTTATCGAACTCCTTCAAAAACGGTCGCAACATCAGCGGACGGGGTTCCGCCGGAGACGCCCGCGTGAAGTCCAGGATCTGGCGCAGCATTGCCGCCGCGCGTTGACTCTGTTCCTGCACCACCGCCAGGCTGCTGCGCAGCGCTTCCGGCAGGTCGGGATACATGCCCGCGATTTCGGCATAACCGAGAATTGCCTGCAACACGTTGTTCAGGTCGTGCGCAATTCCGGCGGCAAGTTGACCGATCGCGGCGATCCGTTCCTGTTCCCGTGCACGTTCCTGAATTTCTCGCAATCGGGTCACATCGCGCAGTACGAGCACCCATCCCTCCGCGGTCGAGACTCCCGTACCCGTAAACGGCTGCGCGGCGACTTCATAGATCGCATGCGTGTGATCCGTGATCTCCAGGGTCGTTCCGGAGGGTTGCACGGCGCGGGTGATGACCTCATGCAGGGGCGTGGTTCCGATGGTTTCCAGGCGATGTCCGGGACCCGGATGCCCGAGTCGCTGCAGGATTTCACGCCCCGTACGATTCGTCATCATGACGCGGCCATCCGCGTCGATGAGGAATATCCCTTCGGGGACCGTGTCCATGACTTCCTGCAACTGCTGACGCTGGCGCTCCATTTCCGTGAACATTCGGTGCCGTTCCACGGCGATGCCCACGAGATATCCCAATCGTTCCAGTGCCGCAAGTTCGAACTCTTCGGGTCCGCGCGGGTCCCTGTAATACAGGGCAAACGTACCGAGTACACGTCCGCGGGTGTCCCGAAACGGGTAGGACCAGCACGCGCGTAACCCGAGGGGTTGTACCAGATGCCGGTATTTGTCCCAGCGGGAGTCCTGATCGATATCTGTGACGATAACCACTTCTCCCGTATATGCCGCTGCACCGCAACTCCCCTCCATCGGGCCGATCGGCATCCCGTCAATTGCGCGATTGTATGTGTCGGGCAGTTTCGGTGCGGCTGCCACATGTAAACGATCGTGTTCGTCCAGCAACAGAATGGACGCAATGGTCTCCGGAAACGCCGTTTCAACGGTCTGAATGGCCGTTGCATAAATGGATTCCAGGGGTGCGTTTTCGGCGATCTTCTGCAGGATTTCCCGTTCCCCTTTCCGGATGATCGCCTGGCGACGCATGTCCGTGATATCCTCGATGACGCCCTCATACGCGACGACACGCCCTCGATCGTCGCGAATCGTCCGGGCCGTCTCGCGAATCCAGATGATCTGACCGTCATATGCGCGTATGGGAACCTCGAAATCACGTATGATATCCTGCTGTTCCATCTGTTCCATCCACCGGCGTCGATCCTCAAGGTTGACATACATCTCCTCAGCATTTCGTTTCAGGAGCGTCGCGCGGTCGGGAAATCGGAAGATTCGCACGAACGCGGGATTGACGTCCAGGATGCGTCCGTCCGGTGTCGTGCGGAACAGTCCGACCGGTACACCCTCGAACAGCGAGCGGTAGCGGGCTTCTGCCTCCTGCGTCGCCTGATATTCCTGCATGCGATTGATCAGAATCGCCACCTGATGGGACAGGGTCTCCATCACGTGTAACTCGTATGGAGCAAATCGGCGCGGACGATCCCAGTACAGTACCAGCGCGCCCATCACCCGGTCCGCATGAAAGAGCGGGAATACGGCATACGCGCGAAATCCCTCTTCACGCAGACGACGCTGAACTGGTTCCGGAAGGGACATCGTTTCGACGTCTTCCACAACGACCGGGCGCGGGTCTTCAAAAATGCGCACGCCGGGAAGGTCACGATACTGCGCTTTGACAAACTCGATATACTGCGGACGTAAACCGATGGCATACGGACAGGTCAACTCTCCGCTGTCCGGATCGCGAAGGTACACCGCACTCCGATCGGGATGCAACAGTTCAATGGACGCGTCCACGATCCGGCGAATCGCCTCGTCCAGATCGGTGGCGCGGACCATCACACTCAGTGTATCGACCAGCCGTTGCAGGATACGTCGATGTGTGTCCCGCTCGTGCGTCATCCGGACCCGTTCCAGTGCGACCCCGATGACTTCCGCCATCGTGGTCAACAGCCGGATCTCGTCATCCGAGAACCGCCGGCGCTCCTTCCGATCGACCACGATCGCGCCGATGACCTGATCACCGACCAGCAGGGGAATGCTCAGACAGATCCGGATACCCGCTGCACGAACTTCTTCCGGAACGCTGAACGGTTGATTTGATTCCATGTGGTCTTCCTGCACCGGGTGGCGCATGTGCACGGCATACGCCACACCGTTATGCGTCGGCGGATCCAGGGGCAGCCGGAACCTGCCGATATGGGCCGCGCTCCAGCCGCGAGCGGCGACGATCTCGAGAAATGCGCCCGTTTCGTCCGGGAGCAACAGACTGACTGCATCACACCCCACCGCCTGATACACGAAGGCAACGACTTCTTCGGCGACGGACGCAAGTGTGTGTAGCGGAAGCAACCGCCGTGCGAGTTGCAACAACATCTCCTGTTCCCGAATGCGCGCAGACCGTAGTCGTTCATACAGCATTGCGCGATGCAGTGCCACACCGAACGTCTCGCCAACGACCGTGAGCACCCGCAGGTCCTCTTCCGGAATCGTACGGACCGATGCGCGGGCCACGTTGAGAATGCCGAGAATTTCCGTGCCCGATCGCAGTGGCGCACTCGCGTGCACCCAGAGGTCTCCGGTTTCCGTACGGATGGTGTCCGGATGCTGATCGGCCAGTTGCTGACGTATCCGTTCCAGTCGGGCGCATTCGACAACTTCAATTCCTGCGAGCAGTTTACCGTTGTGCAGCATCTGGTGGCAGACACAGTCGTCCTCACAGAGAATGCGTTGATCGTTCGATTCCAGTGCCGGAGGCAGTCCCTGATAGGCGGCAAGACGCAGCTGTCCGGTTTCCGTACGCAGATACGCCCATGCGGCGTCGTACCGGAGGTGAGATCGGATCAGGCGCAGGCCGACTTCCAGCACAGTGGCTGTATCAATGGCGCGGTTCAACGCTTCTGCAATCATTTGCAGCGCGCGCACGGATTCTGGACGCTCAGCCGTTGATCTCATTCACACTGACCTCGATACCCAGCCGTTCCCCACGTCATTTCCACCGCGGGCCGATCCACCTGCATACACATACCGCCCAAATTCTGAAAATATTCTTTAAAAATTGGAATGATGTGCATGTGAGGAGGGAAAGAATCGCGGGGTTCGAATAGATATCAGGATGAACGGTGTCCCACCACGCCGGTGCGGGATCAAAAGCGAAAACCCCTGCAGATACCGTTCGGAATGGATATGCCGTGCCCCTGAGAGATCCATGTCAGTTCATGCACCAGGTTGAGTCCAGGCCACTGAAGTTAGTTTATAACACACGGCGGCGTTTGGCAACCAGGCGCTGCCGGGATCGGGTCGGGCGATGGCAGGGACAGCGTGCAGGGGGCCGGGAAATCGCCGGTGGTCCATTTCCGAAACGACTGACGGAAACGACGGGCACGGCATGCCGTACCCCTGCAACACGCCAGCGATGGCCGCGCCGCGGTATCGATGTACCCTTACGGTCGTGTGAGCAGGACGACACCGGACACGATCAATACGACTGCCACAACTTTCTGCAAGGAAAAACTCTCGTGCAGCCACCATACGGCGAGTACGAACGTGATCACCGGCCATGACGCGATGATCGGGGCCACACGAGACACTTCTTGCAGCTTCTGTGCGGTCAGGTTAGTCCACTGCCCGGCGACGGAACCGAGGAATCCTGCGACGATCAGTGCGATCGCGGCGGTCACCGGAATCCGGACACTGCCCGCACGCACCTCATCGGACAGAAGGGGCACCGTTACCAGGCCCAGACTCGATCCGATGATTCGCCAGAACAACGCCACTTCGGGCGAGACATGTCGCACACTCGTCTTTTCCAGCAGCGGTACCACACCCCACATACAGGCCGTTCCCAGGGCATAGACCCACCACGGCATGGTCTGTTCCCTCCGATGTGTGCCCACGTTCAGGTTGCTGTCCGGTGGATGGATCCATGCGTTTCCCCGGCGGGGAAACGCATGACTTATAGATTCAGGTTATACAGAATGTTCCGATACATTTCGGGGCAGCCGGATACGAAATACGGGACCGTCCGGCCGGTTGTCCACATCCAGAGTCCCCCCGTGCAGTTCCACGTATCGGCGTGCAAGCGGCAGTCCCAGTCCCGAACCGTACTGTTTGGTAGTAAACGCGGGATCGAAGATCCGCGGCAGGATGTCTTCGGGAATCGGGGGACCGGAGTTCCATATGGCGATTTCCACCCAGCGGTCGACGTTCCGGAGGGTAATCCGGATGCGCACGTCGGGGCCTCCGGCTTCGATCGCATTCTCGATCAGGTTCTGCAGCGCGCGTGTGATCCACTGGACGTCAGCCGCAACTGTCCACGCTTCTAACGCATCGGCATGGACCTCAATCTGAGGACCGTGTTCAACGCGGTACTGCGCGACCACCGTTTCGATACATTGACGCAGATCCACCGGTTGCCGTTGCAGTTCGATGGTCTGGCTGTACTGGGAAAACGCCTGCACGCGTCGTTTCAGGATTTCAATCTGCCGCTGTAACCGGTCCACATATGTGGCCCACTTTTCATGCAACTCACGCCACCGTTGTTCCCGGCCGAGCGTGCGCATCTGGTCCAGGGTCAACTGCATCGGTGTCAGCGGATTTTTAACCGCATGGGCCACGTGCCGGGCCATTTCCTGCCATGCGGCGAGTTGTTGCAACCGTTCCGCGTCTTTCTGGTAACGTGCGAGGTCGGCCATCAGTTGTTGAAACCGTTGCACGATGGGAACGAACTCATCGGGA
Organism: uncultured Acidobacteriota bacterium; assembly: GCA_964541595.1. Lineage (GTDB taxonomy): Bacteria > Acidobacteriota > HRBIN11 > HRBIN11 > HRBIN11 > CAZIRO01. The sequence continues at coordinate 2,211 of CAZIRO010000095.1, read as the reverse complement.
ATACGTGGGGGCATCCGGCGACCGGAGACGTCTCGCCGCCGGGGTTCAAACGCGCGGATCCAGGCGGCGATCGTACGCACGGGCTGGACCAGCCGACGGGCGAGAAAACGACTCACGCCGACGGACAGTGCCAGGGTAATGAGCAGACCCGTCAACAGCGTATGCCCGAGCGTCCACATCTGGTATCGCAACGCGTAGGCGTCGACCGCGATCGGCATGCGGATCCACTGCACACGCCGATCCTCGGCGGGAACGGGAATCGTCCAGTATCCCGCGCGTTGAAGGACTTCGGCGTCCAGAATGGGCACCCAGCCGAATTCCACAGCAGCCCGGCGACTGGTGGCCACGAGCCGGGGGCCCGCATAGAGATCCAGATCGCGTCGCACGGTCCGGCGCACCCACAGCATCAGGGGGTCCTGGACCTCTGCAGCACCGGTCCAGTTCTGATAGTCCTGAAGAATGGTGCGTGCCTGCACAGCGCTCTGTCGGGTCTGTTCCAGCAACCGATGTTGCAGGCTGCGCAGCAGGGAAAGTGCCATGGCGGTGTATGCCACGCCCCAGAGCAGTCCCATACCCACCAGGGTCGTGCGCAATATGAGACGCCGAAACGACCGGGCACGCCGCCGGATCCGCAGACGTCGCAACGTGACCAGCACCCAGAACGGACTGCACAGGATACCGAAATCCCATATGAACAAACTGGCCCATCGACTGAGGAACTCGCGCATGTCGTGCACGTGCACGGCAACGCGAATGGTCAACGTGGGTTCCCGCACGGTATATACGGCCAGACGCTCGCCAGCAGCGGAACCGATCGTACGCCATCCGGATCGGACTGGTGGCGTATCCGGAACCGGCGGAAAGAACCAGGCACCCTCGGTGATCGGCGTTCCCTGCCGTGTCCATGCACCGAATCGAAACGTGCCCAGCAACTGTTCAAATGCGCGTGTGGACGCCAGACGTGCGGACGGGGGCTGCGGAATCGGCTGCGCATCCCACGGTCCCCAGTACAGGTCTTCCGCCACGGCCAGGACGATCTGGCCGGAACCGTTCGGTGTCATCCAGCGGCGGCGGGCGATACGCAAACGGCGAATCCCGCCATCGTAAACCCGGCGGCGCACAACGTGCCATCGATCGTCCGGCGGCGGGCGGGTCCACTCAGCCGGCAGGGCCCACCATGGCATTTGCCAGTCAAACCGTTCCTGGGTCACCCCACTCTCTCCGGTTCGATGCCAGAGGAGAATGACCGTGCTCGCACCCCACCGGTCCGCAAACGGCAGCCGCCGCCACACGAAATACGCCGCAGACGGCACGGGTGGTGGTGCACCGAGCGTTTGCAACAGTCGATCAAACGTCATCATCGCGCTGCGCAGATCGGCATCGGCCTGTCCCCGTTGAAACCGGAACAGCGGCATCCATGCGGTTTCGACGAATTCCTCCCGGATGGTACGACTGCGTTCCATCCACACGATCTGGACGATGTCCACGGACCCGAGTACGGCCGCAATGAAACACACCCATGTGAACAATGTACGTCGCGCAAACCGCGTTGCCAGTATGGCCCAGAGGCTCACCCATACCATCAATACGGCCGCAACCGTCCAGTGCACCAGGATCAGCCCCGGAACCACTGCCAGCACCACAACCCCGGCCCATGGCGTTTCCCGAACCCGCCGCATGGAACGGTACACCATGGCCCAGACCACGACGAGTGCGCCCACCAGATAGGCCAGCATCACCGTACGCATCCACAGGTGGATACCCGGCGATGCGAACACGTCAATGAACTCGATGTAGCTGACTTCGAACGCTTTGAACAGCATCCGGATAACGCCCTGGAGCACTGCAACCCCGGCGAGAACGCTACCCGCGAGGCGCATGCCATTCCGAACGGCTGCGGACGGTACCCTGCGCCCGATCGCGGGCAACCGCCGGAGTGCGCCCATGGCCGTCTCGAACGATCGCAAGGTGCGCGTACCGAGCACCCATCCCCAGGCGAATACCCACGCGCCTCCGACGGAAAACGCCCAGAGGTGCCGACCGAATCCGGGCAACCCGGGGACGTGAAACTCCGTGGGTGCAAACCAGGCAAGGTCCCCCCGCATGTACCACGCACCCGCGAGAAACAGTCCGGTCGCGGGCAGGTGCAGTGCGATTACGCGCCGATCCAGTGCAGCAGCGTGGATGTGCGATCGGGCAAACATGCGTCCC
>CAZIRO010000094.1:0-10962 GCA_964541595.1 uncultured Acidobacteriota bacterium | reverse complement strand
ACCTGACACCCGAGACCGGTGGCCACCGGCCCACCGGTGGATCCGGTGGTGCGCATGTCCCATGGCCTGTCCCGATCCCAGGATCCCTGAATACCGCAAACCCGCCCGATCCTGTATACTGATAAGGATTCCGTTCGAACGGGAAAATCACGCCATACGGGGTCAATGCCGTGACGTAGAGGACGATGCAATGGGTGAATCACTGCGTATCCTCATTGCGGTCCATGACGCAACCGAGCGGGATACGATTCACCGTGCACTCCAGCAGTCGGACTGGACGATCGAATGGACGGATGTGTCTGACGGTGATGAAGCGCTGGCCCAACTGCAGACAGGTACGTTCGACTGCGTGCTGATCGAGGCACGCATCCCCCCGCAGGACGGTCTGGCCGTGCTACGGGAATCTCACGCACGGGGTATCGAGGTGCCGTTTGTTCTGCTCATCGACCGCGGCGATGAACGGCAGATCACCGAGGCCGTGCATGCTGGCGCGCTGGATTCCCTGCTCAAAACTCATCTGTCCACGGATACCCTGATGAAAAGCATTCAGTACGCCGTTCAGACCCATCAAACGCGTCAGACCCTGAAATGGTTGGCCTCTTTTCCGGAACAAGCTCCCATGCCCATTGTGGAGGTCGACCGGCACGGTACCGTAACCTTCATGAATACACCGGCCGCAGAAATCCTGCAGGATATCTCTGCAGAGGTCCTGCAACATCCTTTTCTCATGGGACTGGAGGACCTGTTCCCCGCGCTGGACCGCCGGGAACGACTCGTCATTCACCGTGAAGCGCGCGTTGAGAACCGATACTATTATCAAACCATCGCAACGCTTCCGGAACATCAGGCCATTCGCATCTATGCAATGGACATCACGGATCGCAGGCGACTGGAAGATCAGCTCATGCACCAGGCCCTGCATGACGACCTCACGGGCCTGCCCAACCGTGCGCTGCTGATGGAGCGCATTCGCGTCGCGCTGGCGCGTGCGGAACGGTACCCCGAGTACCGGTTCGCCTTATTGTTTCTCGATCTCGATCTGTTCAAGGTGATCAACGACAGCATGGGACACGCGTTCGGTGATCGGTTACTGTGCAAGGTCGCCGAACGGATTCGCCAATGCGTACGTCCTCAGGATCTGGTGGCCCGCTTCGGTGGGGATGAATTCGTTGTCCTTTTAGAAGATCTGGATGACATCCGGGAGGCTGTTCTGATCAGTGAACGCATTCAACAGGCGTTTGAAGCGTCGTTTGAAATCAACGGGTACGAAATCTTCACATCGGTCAGCGTGGGCATCGCCGTCGCGTCCGGGGCGTACCACAGTCCGGAAGACATGATCCGTGCCGCGGACACTGCAATGTACCGGGCCAAAGCACTTGGACGCGCGCGCAGCCAGGTCTTTGATGAGGCCATACGTCAGCAGGTGTTGCGCATACTGCAGATGGAAACCGACCTGCGACACGCGCTGGCACGCAGTGAGTTTCACCTGCTCTACCAGCCGATCGTCGACCTGCATTCCGGGCAACCCGCAGGATTTGAAGCGCTGCTTCGGTGGACACACCCGCAGCTGGGACGGATTCCACCGGATGAATTCATTCCGGTGGCCGAGGACACCGGGGTTATCCACGCGCTGGGGGACTGGGTATTGCACACCGCCTGTTCGGACGGCCGTCAATGGCAGGACCTTGCTACAGCGGGGAATCCATTGATGTTGAATATCAACCTCTCCGGTCGACAGTTCAGTCGCAGCGATCTGGCGGAAGACATCCGGACAGTGCTTGCCAGCACCGGTCTGGATCCGGAACGGATCGTCCTCGGCCTGGAGATTACGGAACGCACGTTCATGGAAAACGTCAGGACATCTGCCCGGGTGTTGCATACGTTGCAACAGGCCGGTATACGCATATATATCGACGACTTCGGTACCGGATACTCTTCGCTGCATTATTTGCGTCGATTCCCGATCGACACATTGAAGATCGACGCATCATTCATACGGGACATGTTGAATGAGCGGGAGAGTTTTGAAATCGTCCGTGCCATCATCGCGCTGGCGCACAACCTGGGTCTCCGCGTTGTTGCCGAAGGCGTGGAAACCCGGGAACAATACGTGCATTTGAAGGATCTCGGATGTGACTACGGCCAGGGATTCTTCTTTGCACCCCCCGTTCCCCTCGATCGGGCAATCGCGTATTTGCACGATCCGATCTGGCGCACACGTATGGATGCAAAAGATGTGGGAAAATGACAGAACACCCGGAGGAGACATATGGTCGACGCTTCCATACTGGCAGCGTTGCGTACGGCCAAAACGGTGTTCAACGAGAACAAAACGCTGACGCTGATCAGCCACGTCGGCGACCGCGTATGGGCGGGAAAGGTGTATTTCGCAGAAGCCGACGGATATATTTATGTCGCGCTTGAAAAAGGCCGGAATTACCGGAATATCAAAGAAAATCCCCATGTGTTCTTCGTGATCGAACATGGCGTTCCGGACCGTTTCATTCAGGGCGAAGGCGTTGCGGAAGAACTCGGGCCGATTGAAGAACGCCCGGAACGGCACATCCTGTTTCGCAAGGTGTTTGAACTCGTCCCCTTCGCCAAGGCCTTCCCGGGCGTCACAGTCTTTCGCATTCGTCCAACACGGTTATTCATCTCCGATTTCACGGGTGTCTGGAAACCCCGGACCGAAATCGAGGTGACCGACGAGGTCCTCCGCATATTCCGTGAACGGTATCCCACCCGGACACCGCGCTGGAAGAAGTATCTCCAGGCCGTTCGCCCGTTTTCGTTTACCGCCACCGCAATCCCGGTACTGCTCGGGGCATTACTTGCACCGCGTGTACACGGAGGATTGTTGTTCCTGACGCTGCTCGGGGCACTTGCCCTGCACGCGGGTGTCAACGTGATCAGTGATTATTTTGACTACCGACGCGGCGCTGACACATGGCGTGTACTCGGTTCCAGTCGCGTACTCGTGGACCAGATCATGGCACCCCGGCCGCTGTTCCGATGGGGTATCCTGCTGTTTGTTCTGGGGTGCAGTATCGGGTTGTACCTGGTATATCTGCGGGGGCTTCCCATTTTATGGATCGGAATGATCGGTGCCGCTCTCGGCATGTTTTATACCGCACCACCGCTGGGGTTAAAGTACCGTGCGCTCGGTGATGTGGCCGTATTCATTGCCTTCGGTCCGTTGATGGCACTGGGTGCCTTTTATGTCCAGACGCAAACACTGGATCCCAGGGTGGCTTATCTGGCCGTACCGATCGGGCTGCTCACGATCGCCATTCTGCACGGGAACAACTATCGGGACATCCAGGAAGATCTCCAGGCCGGATACCGGACGGTGGCCGTACTGCTCGGTCCCCGGGGATCCGGTATCTACTATCTGTGTCTCGTCGCATTCGCATACGGACTCACCGTATGGTTTGTGATGCGGGGCTGGTTCCCCGTGGGATGTCTGCTCGTGGTATTGACCCTGCCCGTCGCCTGGCGCAATGTGCGGATCGCATTCCAGCCGGCGCGGGTCGCTTTCACCTTTCTGGATCTACTGACTGCACAACTGCATCTATATTTCGGTCTGGCGCTGGTGATCGGGCTGGTACTCGCGCAATGGCATATCGCTGGATGAACGGGACGGTTACGGTCCGGCCAGAACCCGTTCCTGCAGAAACGCCAGAATGCCACGTGCCAGGGACTCTGGCGTTTCCAGCATGATCATATGCCCGGCATCGGGGATCTGTCGCAGTTGTGCATGCGTGATGTGATGTGCGAGGTATTCACCGTATGTGACCGGCGTCATCCGATCCGCCGTACCGACCAGTACGAGCGTGGGAATCCGCACCCGATCCAGATCCCCCATCCGATCAAAGTGGTGGCACGCGGAGAAATCCGCACGGAGTGTTGCCAGCAGCGTCCGTTCGAGCTTCTGACGCGTTCGTTTTCGAACCTCCGGCGTTGCACGCGGACCGAACAGCCAGCGCAGCAACCATTCGATCGCACCGCGTTTGTCGCCCGTATCCAGGCGCGTACGCAGATCGGGATGCACCCGCAGACGCGCGCCGGTGGCGACCAGGATCAGACCATCCCATCGACGCGGAAACCGAATGGCCGATTCCAGCGCAATGGCACCCCCCATGGAATGCCCGACAAGCACCTGCCGACGCCCCGTACGGGGCCAGGCGGTGAGCGCTTCCGCATATGCCACGATGGTATCCGCAGCCGGCCGGGGACTGCGTCCGTGTCCCGGAAGGTCCACGGCAAACCAGGCGATGGGAACGGCTGCTGAAACGGTACGCGTGCAAGCGACCAGAAGGTTCCAGACCGTATGGTCACTGCCCGCACCATGGATGGCCAGGCATTCGACCGGGGCGTCTGCCATGCCCGACCACCGGTACTGGCGTACATACCAGTCCGTCACGTCAGTCCATGGAATATCCGTAGGCACGCCATCCGACCTCCACCGGAAGCATCAGATACGCCACCGATTCACGGTGCAAAACCCACAGGGCCTCCAGCCATCGGCGCATATTCGGGGGCTGTGCCCATGCAGAGATGGCAACATGCGCGTGAGCGGCAGTTCCCGAAGGTTGGAGCAGGATTTCCCATGGGGAGCGCGGCCGCGGATAGATCTTCCAGATAAATACGGTGTCTTCCGGAAGATTCAACAATTTGCGCAGTTCCTCAATGGCTTCGGAAAACCCTCCCAGTCGGTCCACGAGCCCGTGTTCCAGCGCCTGTGCACCGGTCCAGATGCGGCCTTCCGCGACGGATTCAACGGCCTCAATGGGCAGGTTTCGGCCCCGGGCGACCTTGCGCACGAATTGGCGATAAAATCGACCGAGTGTGCGCCGGATCTGCGCGATCTGATCCTCATTCCAGGGCGTAAACGAGGACCACATGCCGGCGTTTTCCCGTGCGGGAACTTCTGTGACATGAATACCCACTTTCTCCGTCGTACCCCGCAGTACAAACTTTCCACCGACAACCCCGATCGATCCCGTGATCGTCCCCGCTTGCGCCACGATACGGTCGGCGTTCATCGCAATATAATACCCACCGGAGCCAGCGACATCGCTCATGCTGACGACGACCTTCTTGCCCTTTTGTTTCACCCGTTCAATGGCCTGCCAGATCTCATCGGACGCCGTTCCGGATCCGCCGGGACTGTCATCCCGAATGAGCACACAACGGATCTCTTTATCCCGTGCGATCTGTTCCAGCCACCGTACGTACTGCTCGGAACCGATGTTTTCTCCGGGATTCCCCCTGCCCGTTACAATGACGCCAACGGCAAAGACCAGTGCGCACCGGACCTTTCGACGGCCCCGCGGATTGGGCAAGTCGCGCACATAGCGGGAAATACGTATCCATTTTTTGACCCACTCTTCCCGTACCTGTTTCTTAAACGCGATCCATGGGTGCACCTCATCGATCAGACCCAGTGTCTGCGCTTCATCCGCAAGGATCAGGCCCCGGGCCAGCATGTCATCCCAGCGGGCGACCACCTTCGGACGGGACTGTTGTAATGCCCGGAGGTACTGTGTGTCCAGGGATCTGGCGATCCACGCCAGCATTGCACGAACTTCGGGTGTGACCCGATCTTTGGTATACATGTCGCCTGCACTTTTATACGGTCCAAACTGCACCATCTGGGCGGTAATTCCCAGTTTATCCAGCAACCGTTTTACCGAAATGAACTGCGCAATCACGCCATTCAACGCCACGAATCCACCGGGCGCCATCACGATGCGGTCGGCTGCCGTCGCGACCAGATAGTCTCTGTCGGTAAGGATTTCTGCATACACAACGACCGGTTTGCCGGAATCCCGAAACCGTTGCAACGCCGCCCGCAACTCCTGGGCCTTCGCAAACCCCATGGAAGGCATATGCATTCGCACGACAATGCCATGAACGCGCGGGTCTTCTGCGGCACGATCGATCGCTCGTACGATGTCCCACAGGGTCAATGGACGTTTGAAGACAAACAGTTGCGTCCACTCCACACCGCGTGCTTCACGGATTTCCCCGGCTAACGGCACGACCAGAACAAACCGTCCGGGGAGGCCGGGACCGCGAACGATATATCGAAGCCCCCACAGACCGATCAACGCAATCGCAATAAACAGGACAATGAGCAGGCCACAACCCAGTAGTGTTCTTCGTTTCACCGCACCCCCCTTGCGTGATGGTTCTGCTTGATGAACTCTTCAAATTGAACGCTTGAAATACCGATCAGGTTCCTGTCCACGCATTGCGGCTGCTCCGACTTTACTGACAGATATGGGTTTCCCCGCTTCACACCGTTTTCATCCATACAATACGCCATCCCGGACCACGTGTTAACCCCTCCCGGAATACAGACGTTGAAACGATGAATCCCCCATACGGAGCCAGTTGACCGATGCGACGCGTACTGGTGGCTGTCCTGTTTCTGGTATTCCTTGCCGGCGGTATCTATTTCCTGATCACCCGGAATACGAACCAGCAGCCGACCTGGACCACCGTTTCGGTTCAACGCGGTCGCATTACGGTCGAAGCGCTCGCCGTGGGGACCATCGAACCGGAAGAAGAAGTCGTTGTGAAATCGATCGTACCCGGAATCGTACAGAAGATCTACTTCAAAGTCGGCGACACGGTGCATGCTGGTGATACTCTGATGGCTCTCCTGCCGAACCCCACCCCGCTCGAATTCGCTACCGCCCGCCGGGAGATGGAAATGGCACGCGTCGAGTTCGATCGGGCGACACGTTCTCTGGATCGCCAGCGACGTTTATACGCCAGCCATCTGATTTCGCGCGATCGGCTTGAGGAATCAGAAAAACAGTACCGGATGGCAGAACTGCGGTATCGGATGGCACGGGAAAAGTTTCTGCTTATGCAAAGAGGCACCGTGGATTTCGGGGATCAAAAGGTGGAAACCACGATTCGTGCACCGGTTTCCGGAACGGTGCTGGAAATCAAGGTCCACGAAGGCGACCCGGTTGTACCACTGACGAGTTACCAGCCGGGGACGGAATTGTGCGTGATCGCGGATATGCATCGTCTGGTGTTTAAAGGCACGGTGGATGAAATCGATGTCGGTAAGATCGACGTCGGCCACAGGGCCATTATCGAGATCGGCGCGCTCCCGGACCATCGGGTGACCGGTATCGTCCGTCGCATCGCACCGAAAGCCCGCAAGAACGGGAATGCCAGTGTATTCGACATCGAGATCGGCATCGATCAGACGGAAGGAAAACTACTGCGTGCCGGTTATTCGGCAACCGCACACATCATCGTTGCCGAAAAGGACGACGTCCTCCTGATTCCTGAACGACTCGTTCACTTCGAAGACGACGGCACGGCCTGGGTGGAGGTGCTCGACGGTACAGAAATCCGCAAACGCACGGTTCGACTCGGTCTTTCGGACGGTCTGAACGTTGAGGTCGTTCAGGGACTGCGCGAGGGAGAACAGGTGATCGAACGTTCTGCAAACACACAGACGGAATAATGGGGATCCGGAATGCACGGGATGACGTGGGTGACGACACTCTGGCGGGATATGCGCAGTCAGCCCCTGCGCACGTTTCTCACGCTGGCCGGAGTGATCTGGGGGACACTGGCCATCACGTTGTTGCTCGCGTTCGGTGCGGGTTTGCAAAAACGGCAAATTCAGGACTTTCGCGGTCTGGGCGAACATATCGTGATCGTCTGGCCGGCACGCACTTCAAGATCCTATCGGGGAATGCCGAAAGGACGGGATATCCGTATTACCGTTACGGATCTCATGTGGCTGCGTCGCCGGGCGTCGCGCATTCGGTACCTGTCCCCGGAATTCCGTTCCCGACGGTTGACCCGCTATCGTCAGCAGCGTGTACACGCGTCGATCGTCGGTACCAACGTCGAATATGCGCGCATGCGGAACATTTACCCGGCGCGGGGACGGTTCCTCAACCGAATCGATGTGCTGCAGCGGCGGCGTGTCTGCTTTCTGGGGAACCGGATCGCCCGGTCCCTCTTCGGGAATGTTGACCCCATCGGACAGACCCTGATGATCGAACGGTTCCCGTTTCGGGTCGTCGGGGTGATGCGCGCCAAAACACAGAACAGTACATACGGAGAACGGGACGAAAACTGTATCTTCATCCCGCATACCACTTACAGTGCCCTGTTCGCGGCCACATCCGTGGACAATTTTGTATTCCAACCGAAAGATCCCCGCCACAGCGCGGCAGCCATTCGCGAAATGCGGACCCTTCTGGGACCACGTGTGGGATTTTCTCCGGACGACGAGGAGGCCCTGTTCGTCTGGGCTACCACGGAGATCGAACGGTTTCTTCATATCTTTTTTCTGGCGTTTAACGGTTTCCTGGGTCTCATCGGTACGCTGACCCTGAGCGTGGCGGGTATGGGCGTGGCTGCGATCATGTTCGTTGTGGTTGAGGAGCGGACACGGGAGATCGGCATCAAGATGGCGCTGGGGATGCGTCGACGCGTGATCCTGGCACAGTTTCTGCTGGAATCCGTGACGCTGGTACTCCTTGGCGGCGCGATCGGAATGGGACTCGCCGCACTCATCGTGCACGGTCTGCCAGCAGAACGGTTACGGGAGTACGTGGGTGTTCCGGAAATTCACCTCTGGGTGTCGCTCACGACAGTGACCATCCTGCTCGTCACCGGTTGCGTGGCCGGATGGCAGCCGGCACGCAAGGCCGCGTCTGTACACCCCGTGGAGGCGTTGCGTGCATGAATGCCGCACTGTTCCGGTTTTTCGTGCGTGAGTACCGGTATCGGCGTCGACGGTCAGCGCTGATCACGTTTGCCATCGGCTGGAGTTCGTTCGTGCTGATCGTGTTGCTGGCGTTTGGTGCCGGCCTGGCGCAACAGGTGCAGACCGCGTTGTTCGGTCTGGGGCGTCGTCTGATCATGGTATACCCCGGTCAAACATCGAAACCGTACCGCGGTCTGCCGGAGGGACGACCGATCCGGTTCCATATCGAGGACGTTCAACTGCTCGCAGCACGCGTGCCGCAGATTGCGCTGATATCCCCGGAAAATGACACCCGCGTGGAAGTGTCTCACGGAGACCGGCATCTGAATCGGCTGGTAACCGGCGTGTTCGCGTCTTTCGGGCACATGCGGGCACAGGATCCACAACCGGGGGGTCGGTTCCTGAACGATCTCGACCTGCGGTACCGCCGACGCGTGGCATTCCTCGGCTGGAAGGTCGCCCGGGACCTGTTCGGAGACGCCAATCCGGTGGGTCAATGGATTCGGATTCAGGGCGTTCCCTTTCGTGTGATCGGCGTTTTACGTCCCAAACTGCAGTCCGGTATGTACGGAGGACCCGACGCTGCCAAGGTCGTGATCCCGTTCACCACGTACGTGGCGATGTTCGGTACGACGACGGTGGAACGGATCCATGTGCGGCCCGTAGATGCCCATCACGCAGAGGCCGTCCGTCAGGCCATTCGTGCCGTACTGGCGCAGAAATACCGGTTCGATCCGGACGATCCGGACGCCGTGGACTTCTGGGATCTCATCGAATCTGAACGCATTCAGGCCCGGATCATGTTGGGCCTCCAGATCTTTCTGGGGATCATGGGAGTGATCACCCTGGGGATCGCCGGTGTGGGCGTGATGAACATCATGTACGCGACCGTGCATGCACGTGTTCCCGAGTTCGGTCTGAAAATGGCACTCGGGATGCGCCGTCGCGCGATCCTGCTGCAGGTCCTCGGTGAGACCGCATGGATCTTCGCACGTGGTGCCGTATGGGGAATACTGACTGCCTGGAACCTGGTTCACCTTGTGCGACAGATCCCGATTCCAGAAGAGAGCTGGAGTATTCAGGGGTACCTGGCGCGACCGATCTTTTCCGGAACAATCGCACTGGTATACGTCGCCATCCTTGCCGGCATTGTTCTGTTCGCGGGGATCTTCCCCGCCATGCGGGCCGCACGATTGCAACCTGTCGAAGCCCTGCGCACTGAATGATTTCACCGGTGGAGGTAAAGACCGTGATCCGCTTGCGCGGAATTCGTAAGGTCTACCGGAATGGACCGGTCGCCTACGAGGCACTTCGGGGCATCGATCTGGACGTCAAACGCGGCGAATTCGTGGCGGTCATGGGGCCCTCAGGGTCCGGGAAGACGACGCTGCTGAACATCATCGGTTGTCTGGATATGCCGACCGCGGGAGAGTACCTCCTGGACAGTCGCCCCGTAAGCGGAATGGATATCGATGAACTGGCCGAGATTCGCAACCGGCGGATCGGATTTGTGTTTCAGGCGTTTCATCTGCTACCCTACGCGACTGCATGGGAAAACGTGGAACTGCCACTGATCATTCGCGGTGTGAGTCGCCGGGAACGGAAACGGCGGGTGGGTACGATCCTGGAACGAATGGGATTGCTTGCATTTGCCCATCACCGACCATCCGAACTCTCCGGCGGTCAGCAACAGCGGGTGGCCATCGCACGGGCGCTCGTGACGCATCCAGATATTCTCCTGGCCGACGAACCGACCGGAAATCTCGATTCGCACACGGGACAGGAGATCATGCAAATCCTGACCGAACTGTGGCACGAGGGGATGACGCTCATCGTCGTCACACATGATGCAGAAGTCGCCACACGCGCCGAACGGGTCGTCCATTTGCGCGATGGCCGTATCGCTATGGTTTGAGCCCAATAACCCAGATCGGACAGGGTATGACACGTCGGTAAACTTCCAAATCACGACGGATTTTTCTCAGGCGAGGCAGGTTATTCCCGCGCACACTGTCGGCATAAACAACTTCTACAGCGATTTCAATAATCTCAAGGTTATATGCCAGTAAGAATTTTAGAAAATCGTTATAGCAATCGGCAGGATCGGTGAGCTGTATTTCAATTGCTACTTTGTCCTTCTTCAAGTCAAACCGCAAATGGGGATGATTGGGTGTAACGGGTTGTTCAGGCTCCCACCCTTTCGGTTC
>CAZIRO010000093.1:0-11128 GCA_964541595.1 uncultured Acidobacteriota bacterium | reverse complement strand
CGCCGATCCCTGCGGCGGGTTCCTCCGCGTGCAAACGCAACAGGGTGGGCACCCAGTGCTCATCCGGCACACAATGGCCGTCCGTAAAAGCCACAATATCCCCCGTCGCATACCGCAAACCCAGACCCCACATTTCAGGGACCCAGCAGTCGCTCCGCACACGAATGAGTTGTACCTGCGGGAATCCACGTGCCACAATATCGGGCGTGCCATCAGTGGAGTTGTCAACCACGATCAGATGCAGGTCCGTGTGCGCAGCATATCGCGTGATCCGATACAAACAGTGTGCAATCGTCGCACGCGCGTTTTGTGATGCGACAATGACGGATACACCCGACATGTGCAGTACTCAACTCTGCAATCGGCTGCAAAAGTACACCGGGGTTCAGCAACACACGATGGATCACCATCGTCGACGTCGGCCATCATTATACCGGAAACCGGAATATTTCCATACGCCTCTGTGAATGGAACGGTGACCGATGAACGCGAAAAGCACGTCACGTCCACCCGTTACTCGGTATATCCACTCCAGGCGAGACCGGGAATCGTCCGGCGTACGAATTTCGGTCATTATCCCCAACCGGAATGGCGGGGAGACCCTGCGGCGCTGCCTGCAGGCGGTCATGGCGTCGACCTATCGCAACTTTGAGTGCATCGTTGTGGATGATGGCTCCACAGACCATTCCCTCGAAGTCATTCGCTCGTTCCCGGTGCGATGGATCCGGATCAAAGACGCTCCCCGCGGGCCGGCATATGCACGCAATCGCGGCGCCCAGGTGGCAACGGGGCATGTTTTGTTCTTCCTGGATGCGGATGTTGAAATCCGTCCGGACACCCTGGAAAAGGTCGCCCGCCATTTCCAGGACCATCCGGATACCGTCGCCGTGTTTGGTTCATATGACGATGCTCCGGCGGCGACAGATTTTATTTCGCAGTACCGCAACCTCCTGCATCATTTTGTTCATCAAACCGCCCGGGAATCGGCACAGACGTTCTGGAGCGGGTGTGGTGCCATCCGGCGAGATGTATTCCTGCAGTGCGGCGGGTTTCGCGCCGACCGGTTTCCATATCCCAGCATTGAGGATATTGAACTCGGATATCGTCTGCATGCAGCGGGATACCGGATTCGGCTGGACAGATCCCTGTGGGTCAAACATCTCAAGCGGTGGTCCTTACGAGACATGATCTGGACGGATGTCTTTCGGCGGGCGGTACCGTGGACGCTGCTCATCCTGCAGGCGAAATACGCACCGAACGATCTGAACCTGCATATATCCCAGCGGATCAGCGCACTGCTTGCGTACGTCATGCTGTTGTATCTCGGGTTGATCGGATTTTTTCACAACGTACTGCTCCTGCCCGTGCTGATCGGGTTGTTCATCATCGTGATGGGATACTGGGATGCGGTGGGGAATGCGTGGGTATTGCACCGCATGGGCCGACGTGCCGGAATCTGGAAATGGGGGCTGATGGCGCTGGCGGGGGGAATTGCCGTATATACGGCGCAATACCGCATCCTGTGGCCGCTCGGGATCATGGGGACCAGTCTGGTCACTGGCCGATGGCTGTACCGCTGGCCGGTGGCATGGCAACGGGTGCTTTTTGCGGGGTTTATCGGCGGGTTTGTCTGGGGCATTGCGGTCCTGGGCATCCAGTTTTCGTTTCGTCTTACCGTGCCGCTGTTATTTTTGTTATTAATCATTATTATTTTCAATTATAAATTGTATCGATTCTTTCTGCGGCAGCGCGGGTGGATGTTCGCTGTTGCCGTGATCCCGTTCCACATGCTGTACTACCTGTACAGTCTGTTCGGGTTTGCTCTGGGAGTGGTGATCTACTATACACGCCGGTCCCCGGATATATCCACATGACAAAAAAACGGCACGGCAGCACATCCGGGGTACGTGCGCGGATGGAGAGCACCAGCCAAGAACGTCCCCGGAATCTCGGCCAGAAGGGCCAGTGCACGGTGTATATCGTCTGTGAGCCCACGGTTGCTGCAGGACGCAATGCCACATCGAACCAGCGGAGTGCCGCACGGAATTGCCTTCCGACCGGATAACAGAAGATACGAATCCTTGCCATGTGAAAGGTCCGCTTTCCGGCCAGTGCAAACGTCAATGCCGAGCGTTGCCGACAGGTGGTGGACCAGATGTACGGTTGAGCCACGTGCACGGTACAGGTCTTTTCCGGGTAATACCACATCATGTCCGGTGCGATCTCCGTATGCATCATGGTTTCCGGAACGAACCGGGGAAATCCTGCAAGCCAGATAACGACCACACCTGCAAGGACGGTGAACACGCCGCGGGATACGGCATACGTCGCGGGACGGCGCGTGTGTCTCCAGCGGCGTGCATATCCCGCGGTACCGCCGATCACGCCGACAAGCAGGAGGGTCCACACGTAATTCGGCCACCACGGACCGGGCATACCCTGAATGTATGAGGGCAGGAAGTTCGGAAGATACCCCAGGAGATGACTCAACCGTTCAAACGTCCGACCGGCACGCTGCGTAACATACCAGGCGGTCGACTGGTAGATACTGTGGGGTTCGGCGGCCATGTACCATGGCATGAGTACGCTATAGAGGCCGAGCACTTCTGCCAGGGTTCGACCCCATGATCGGTGAACGGGGAGACGGTTTGCGACCAGCCACAGGATCGGGATAATGGCCACGGGCGCAAAAGGTCGTCCCGGAGGGCTGAAACCGATGCGTGCACCGCCGAGGCTGTAAATACCGATATGCGCGACAAGGATGACGGCGCCGGGCAGGACGTTCCGTCGGTTGAGGCGCCACCCCCCTACCCCTCCGATCAGACCCAGCAGGTAGATCGGGCTGTACAGGAGCAATCCGTCCCGCTGATCGAGCAGATAGTTCAGTGTGCTCGTGCCCATAATCTGGGCACGCATCCACAGGTGGTGCAGGGTTCCCGTCTCCGGATGATCCGCAGGCAGTATTTCGTGTAAGAGGCTGCGTTCGGTATACACCTTCTGCGGGTCGATGGTTCCGTACACCCGGTACAGAAAAAGAAAAAACAGGGCACATCCGACCGCAATCGACGTCAGGAAATGGAGCGTATTTCGCCGCATCGTACGGTTGTGCCATAACCGGGCACATCCCAGCAGTCCCCAGGCCGCGATGATACCGAGGTACTTCACTCCCCAGAAGGGAAGTGTCCCGATCGCGAAACCCATGATGGGCCATTGCCATCGACCGGCTTCCGAAACGGCCCAGATCCGCAGGGCACGCAGCAGAATACCGAGCACCACGACTTCGGGGTACAGGTGATGCGCGTAGAACCCCACCGGAACGGTCCATGTGAGTACTGCCGTGCCGAGGAACGCTCGTGGTGGGGAACGGGTCCACATGAGCAGCAGTCGGAAACACTCCACGGTGACCCACAGGGTGATCAGCACCATGGTCAGCCGAAACCAGAGCGCGTTACGTGCGTGTAGAACGTGGCTGAGTATGTATGCAGGAGCCTGGAGCAGTGCCAGCGCGGGCATGTGAAACGAATAGACCGCCGTGCTGTCCGGGCGTGTGCGGCCGTGAATGTCGCGTGGGTACACTCCGATCCGTTGCAACAATGCTGACGGTGCGCGGTAGTTATTCGCGACGTCGAGGTCATGGTCCAGGATGATGGACTCGGTCAGGAGGAGATAATGGGGTTCATCACCGGTCAGACCGAGTCGTGGGAATGCAAGACCCAATCCGAGGATACCCTGGACCAGGAAACACAGCCCAACGGCAATGTACAGGAGCGTATCGGCAGAACATCGGACGATTGCATGCATGATCCCATCCCGCCAGGCAAGCCATACGTAGGCGATTCCGACGATCACGGCGGCACTCATGAACCGAATCCGCAGATCTTCTCCGGTCCAGAACCATCGCGCGGAGATGATCGGTATGAGCAACAATCCCCATACGGCCATCGACAGCACGGGTGCGGGTGGATACACGATCCCCATGCGTCGATAGAGCACACATCGGATCCGTTCCAGACCTCGCAGAACGAGAAAAACGACACCGCCCCACAGGATGGTCGTCCAGCGCAGCGTATATGCGTGATGAAGCGCCGTCATGGCGTGGATGCGCATCCAGAAGTCGAGGGCCATCCCGGGAATGCAGGCGCTCAGCCATTGGACGCATCGAATCAGAACGGCGCGTCGATTGTGCATACGGGGATTCCACAGAATGCATCATTCAGACCCATATTGTAGAATAGAAAATGTTCGGGAAAACAGGTGATCCGGGATCGGATGGGGAGAACGGGACACGCATGCATGTGTGGATCAATCTGGGTGCCGGCAACGAACCCCTGCCCGGGTATATCAACATCGATCGGCGTCGCTGTCCCGGCGTACAGGTCATTGCCGATATCACCCATTTGCCCTTTCGATCGGGAAGCGTCACCCGTGTGTATGCATCGTCCGTCCTGGAACACTTTTCGGACCCGTACGAGCTCCTGAGCGAGGTCCATCGGGTATTGCACATCAACGGAACGGCGATCTTTCGTGTCCCGTCGCCGTGGTCATTTCTGGCGAAGATGGATCCCTCGCATGTATTCCTCGCCGATCTCAAGTTGTGGCGTCAGATCCTGCGGGGATACTTTCATGAAGTGCGCGTCTTCCCGGAGGGCGTCCGATACAGGGACAACAAACTGTTGACCCTGATCATGCATATGCTTATCCGCGGATTGCGGTTTTACGAATTTGCGCAGTGCTGGCGTTTTGAATGCACGCGCAAACGTGCACAACCTCATCGGGCATATATTCCCTGGTGGCTGGAAGACAAATACGCCGCAGAACAACTCCCATCGGATGGATAACGTGCATCTGGGCATTCCGGTACAACGCCTGGTCGGCTCACGTACCGGCGTGGCGCGGTACATAGCGGAACTCCTGAACGCCTGGGCGGAACAGGAAATCCCCTTTCAGCGGGTTACGGTATGGTGTTTCCGGCCGGTTCGTATTCCCGGGAAGTTTCATCTATGTGTCGGCGGCACCCGCTGGCCCAGGGTCCTGTGGGAACACGTGTGGGTGGCCCGCAGGGCGCACCGTTCCGACGTGGATCTCCTGTTCTGTCCGAGCAATATCGTGCCGTTCATGTTTCGCGGTGCGTGTGTCGTGACCATTCTGGACACATTACAGGCACGCCGTCCGGACGATTTCCCACGCGTTCGGACGGGGTATCTGCGACCGCTATACCGTGCCAGTGCACGTCGTGCGGACCGGATCATTGCGCCCTCCGAGACAACCGCACGGGACATTGTCACGTTTTATGGGGTTCCGAGGGACCGGATTGTCGTGATTCCTCTCGGCGTGCACGCACGGTTCTTTGAAGTGGATGCAGCGCATTGTAAAGACGTGCGAGCCCGGTACGGCCCGGGCGGAGACCCGTTCGTGCTCTTTGTCGGTAAACTATCCCGTCGACGCAACATTCCGATACTCATTCAGGCGTTTGCTCGGGTGGTCATCCGACACGCTTTGCCGCATCGGCTGATCCTTATCGGCCCCAATTACCTTCGAATCCCGATTCACCGAATGGCCCGCCAATGGGGGATCGGCCGTCGGGTACTCCATTACGAATTCATCCCGGAGCGTGACCTTATTGCGATGTATCATGCCGCCGACCTGTTCGTCTACCTGTCCGAATGGGAGGGTTTCGGCTTGCCGGTTCTGGAGGCCATGGCTGCGGGCACCCCGGTGCTGACACTCGATCGACCGGTGTTCCGGGAATTTGTCGGGGATGCCACGGTCCGGGTCGATACTGCAGACGTGGAGATCGTGGCGGCGCAGATGGCGCGCATCCTGGTCGACCGGGACCTGCATCGCCGGTTGCAGCAGCAGGGACCGGTTCAGGCACGGCAGTTTTCCTGGACGAAAACTGCACGTCGCACAATGGAGGTCCTCTATGAAGTCGCACATATAACGACCTGAGATCGGGACAGGGGATGGACCGGTCGACGCCAGGAACAGGTGTCAGGTAGCAGGTCTCAGGTCCCAGGTGTCAGGTGTCGGGTGTCGGGTCCCAGGTGTCAGCGCATCCTGGTTGACGGGTTATCGCGGGGTCCATCGGGACACGCCGTGTCCCATTTCCTGTCCCGATTTCAGATAACGAGGCGTTGACGCATGATGCCGGTTGCGCCGTATTCACTCATCTGCCCGATATGCCGGACGCCACTTGAACCCCATGCGGACCGCTGGGACTGCACGGGTTGCGCGCGGCATTATCCGGTTCGGAGAGAAATTCCGGATTTCCGTCTTGCGCCGGACCCGTATATCGGTCAGGAAGACGACGCCCGTAAGGCACAGGAACTGGATGCTTACGGGGAAAACCACTCCTTTTCTGAAGTCATTGCGCATTACTGGAGGATCACACCCGGTGTGTCCGAACGGATGGCGCAGCGCTATGTGTCCGCCGCATTGACAGCGGTTGATCGCGCCGCACACATCTGGAACGGTATTACACTCCTGCGCACGATCGATCCGGATGCGTTGATCCTGGAAGTGGGCTGCGGGAGCGGGGGAATGCTCTGCGTTGCGGCGCGTCATGTCCGGCACGTCACCGGTATGGACATTGCGCTGCGCTGGCTGGTCGTGGCACGTAAACGGTTGCATGAACACGCCGTTGCGAATGTGACCCTGATCTGTGCCGGTGCCGAACGGATGCCGGTCCCGGATGCAACGTTTGACGCCGTTCTGGGCATCGACGTCCTCGATCATGTATACGATCCACCGGCGGTCCTGCGGGAGATCGAGCGTGTATTGAAACCCGGTGGTCTGTGTTACCTGCTGGTGCCCAACCGATTCGGTTTCGGGCCGGACCCCCATGTCCGACTCTGGTGGGTCGGCTGGATGCCCGCGTCGGTTCGCGATCGATATGTGCGCTGGCGGCGCGGTACATCATATCATCCGATTCGCCCGATGAGTGTCTACAGGTTACGGTGCTGGTTGTCTCGAACGTCGCTGCGGGTCGACCGGATTACCGCACCGAGTTTTCGTGCACGGTCCGATCTGCGTATCCGTGGATTGGACCGATGGTTGCTCCATGTGTATGAAGTCTTGCGTATCCTTCCGGGAAGCCGGACGGTGCTGCCCTATATCAGCCCCATTGTGGAGTATTTCTGTTATAAACCCGCGTGATCCGTCCGGTTGCGTACGCAACGGATATCCCCGCGATCCGCACTCTGGCTGGATTCCGTTTATTTTCGACAGACGATGTAAAACAGCGGACCGAATGTGCGCCATCCCCATCGAACGATCGGCCATTGTTTCGTCATACGGTAGACGGGATAGGCCATCCGTTCCCATCGGGACAAACGGTGGAGGTGTGCGGCAGGAAGGTCGGGCAACCCGATCCGCCATTCTCGAAACGGTGTCTGGCGGAGCAAATGCCGGATGGCAAAATAGTGCAACGTTTGCACATCGCGATAATCCATCTTTCGGTACCACCGGACATACCGCGTCTGCCATGTCCGGGGCAAGAACCCCACGCCCCAGAGCCGCACGTGCGGTTCCAGTCCCAGGGTCCAGCGATTCGGGGTCGAGAGAAACAGGACACCGCCCGGGGCCAGCACGCGAAACGCTTCGGCCAGCAGGGCCGATGGATCGGAAACGTGTTCCAGCACGTCCTGTCCGACGATCCATTGTACGGAATCATCCGGCAGGGGCAGATGCGTGGCGGACGCACAGGCGAACGTAGCATGACGCCCCGCTTCTTGCAGTCTTTTTTGCGCGATCAACAGCCAGTGTGGTGCGATGTCGATCCCGAGTACCCGGGAAAACCGTTCGGTTGCTGCAAGCAGCATCGCCCCACTGCCGCAGCCGACCTCGAGAAAGGTGTCGTCCGGTGAAGGTGAACGGTCCGTACGGATGGCATCCAGGATCGCACGTGCACGGAACACACCGGTTTCAATATGCAGGATATACCGTTTCACCAGAGCGGATGGCATGTCCGGGAGTTGGGTATACAGCATGTGCACCATTGCATGAAACGATCGGTGGGGATATTCCGCATGTAGACGATCGACGATCGAAGGATGGACATTCCCCGTGCCCTGAGGGTTGACCCGCAGATCCGGGAATCCGGCAATATTTCCGAACGTATGTCCTTCACGGATGCATACGTGGAATCGGTCCATCTGAACGATAGATGCGTGACATATCGGACAGACCCAGGGACGCTGCATGGATGCCATCACTCCGGATTATCGCCATGGGCGACGCAGGAGGTGCACCCCCACCGTGCGGACGTACCTGCGTGCCGTCAGGTATCCACTGCCTTGCCCCCGCACAACATTACGAAATACCGTGAACCTGCGCAGATAATGCACCTCAATTCGAGGCAACCGCCACGGGTCGCTCGTTGTCGTGCCGTACCGGATCTCGGCTGTACAGGCGCCGAGAAATGCCGAACGAACGATCGTCTCTGCTGCTGCGGAACACCGCCCATACGGGTAAGCGAAAAACGCAACCGGGCGACCCAGGCGGTCTTCGATGATCTTCTGTGAATCGAGAATCTCCCGGCGTGCCGCGTTTTTCGGAATGCGGTCCAGCCGTCTGTGGGATACGGAATGTGCGCCGAAGTCGATATTGCATGCGGCCATTTCCCGAACCTGCGACCAGTCCAGTAATCGCATGCGGGGGATACAGTCCGGCTGATCCGGCCAGTCATTCCAGGCACCGCAGTAGCCTGGAACCAGGAAAACGGTAGCGGGAAAACCGTGCTCGATCAGGATCGGCAGCGCATGCGTGTAAACAGAGGCAAAACCGTCATCAAACGTGATGATCACGGCCCGGTTGGGGAGGTCCTGGCGCCGCAGTCTCTCGACCAGATTGTGCAGAGAGAGCACGGGAATGCGGCTGTCGGCCAGGTACTGCATTTGGGCCTGAAATGTACGCGGATCAACGGTGATCGGAGAGGGACGGGGATTGATCGCGTGATACATCAGGATGGTGATCCGACACGTGGGCATCACGAAGACGGCTCCCGAATGGATACGTCGACGCGGGTGGCCTGGACGGTTTCATGGTATTCGGGTTCCATGTTGATCGCCCATAGATCGTGGCGTTCTCCCAATACGTTGCGGATAGCCAGGATGCCGGACAGCATCGCATGGTCCTGGTTGTCATAACGGTGCAGGCCGTTCCGCCCGATGGGGTACAGATTGACGAACGAGTGCAGATACGCCTTCAGATGCGCTTTTGCCGCAACATATTCGGTGTCATAGACCGGATATGCGTACGGCTCCCGGATGACCATGCCGGCTTCCACATCGCTTGCACGTGCCAGGCCAAGGCGCTCGATTTCCCGCCTGGCGAGTTCAATCAGATCGGCATCGTCCATCTGCCAGAGATCGTCACCGATATTGCAGAAGTATTCCATCCCCAGGCAGCTTTTCCGGGGATCCGGTACCATGTCCCGGCTCCAGTTTTTGAAGTTCTGAATCCGCGCGACCCGGACGTTCGGACTGTGCACGTATATCCAGTTGTCCGGAAACAGGTGCGGCCGATCGACGATCAGGCCGACCATAAGAAAATCGCGATATCGGATCTTTCGGGCGGCCTGAAGCACGTCCTCCGGCGGGGACGGATCCAGCCGTTCGATCAGGTTCCGGAGCGGCATGCTGGACAGGTAATGCGTGCCTCGAACCTCCACATCGCGGTCGTCCGTATGCACGACAAATGCGTGTACACGGCGGCGGTCATGGAGAATGCGGATGACTTCCGAACGCAATCGGATTTCCCCGCCCCATGCACGAATCCGCTCGGCCATGCGATGCCACAACTGGCCGGGACCCAGGCGAGGATAGTGAAACGATTCGATGAGCGTCTTCACATCATTACGGTTGTTCCGGAACAGGGAACGTTTCAGCGCTGTCCAGAAAGTGAGATTTGTAATCCGC
This sequence comes from uncultured Acidobacteriota bacterium, assembly GCA_964541595.1. Classification (GTDB taxonomy): domain Bacteria; phylum Acidobacteriota; class HRBIN11; order HRBIN11; family HRBIN11; genus CAZIRO01. The sequence continues at coordinate 1,211 of CAZIRO010000093.1, read as the reverse complement.
TGAGCAGCCCATTGGGCCTGAATCTGATCGCAGGCAATGCCCCAGACTTTTTCCGTATACGTCTTGAAGAAAATGCGGTATAACCGACGTCCGAATCGATTGCAGACCCACTGCTCGAAACTCTTTTCTTCGGGATAGGGAAACAGTTGCGCGTACAGGAAACTCCCGAGGATCCGGGTACTCTCCCAGATTCCGAGTCCTTTCAAGACGTTCCAGAACCGTAAAGGGTAATAGAAAAATCGGCCTCTGTAGTAAATACGGGATAACCTCTGGACTTTGAGGAAATCCTCGCCCATCAAATCGTGCCAGATCGATTCGATCTCCGGGAGTTTTGTGAAGAACCGATGCCCGCCCACGTCGAGCCGAAATCCCCGGTAGTCTTCCGTCCGGGCATGTCCGCCGATGTGCGCACTCTTTTCGAGCACGACCACCTGCATGTCATGCTGCACAGCGGTATACGCTGCGGTCAAGCCGGCAGGCCCGGCACCACACACCACGATCTGCGTTGGTTCAACGGGCATCGTGTTTCAATCATATGGGTTTTTGTGACGACGACGGGTTTCCCACCGATCCAGGCGGGTGAGTCCACCGGGTCACGCGTAGAGATGTGCTTGCCGTTTGAACATGCGCCCCAGCACGTGGGGAATAGCGGACTGCTCTCACCCAGGGGCAGCAAACAGTCCGGCCACGATAAAAGATATGCCGAGATAAAAGAACGTGCCCAGAATCAGGATCATGATGGCCAGACCGATTGTGGGACCCCAGAACCGGCCGAACCAGATCCAGTCCACCAGGAGACCGATCAGGGCCAGAGCGATCCAAGTCCCTTGCAGTACACGTGAATGCAGGCCCCAGGAGTGTGCAGTATGCCCCAGCATATAAAAGGCGATTGCGGCAACCACGTAGGTCAACCAGTTGTGTGGGGGCGGGGTCAGCGGCAGGTGCGGATCATAGCGCATCAGGACCGTGGCGAAAAAGTACACCAGGGTTCCACCGAACAAAATGCGCAGGATGCGCCCAATAGGTCCCGGTCGCGGTAGATCGAGCATTGGTTCAGATGACACGATGTTCCTCCGTAGCGGATACCCGGACACATCCATGGTACATAAGAACGCGGATTTGACAACTGATTACCCCTGAGATCGGGACAGGCCATGGGACATGCGCACCACCGGATCCACCGGTGTGCTGGTGGCCACCGGTGTCAGGTC
>CAZIRO010000092.1:0-11134 GCA_964541595.1 uncultured Acidobacteriota bacterium | reverse complement strand
CACTGCAGCGCAAACGCTTTCTGCAGGAAGATCGCCGTCTGTGCACGATTGATCAGGGCTGTCGGACAGAATTCCGTAGTGGTACATCCTGCCGTGACACCGCGCACCCAGATGTGGTGGACGTACCGACAGATGAAGGACGTGTTCGCCACATCGGTGAACTGAGAAGTCCCGGTCGGACCGCAGTAGATACCATCGTAACTCGGTACCGCGCCCGGAAATTCCATCGATTTCGCCACAAAGATCGCCATCTGTGCACGATTCACCTTGTTATTCGGACAGAACTGCGTGGGCGTACAACCAGAAACGATGCCCTTATCGACCAGGTAGTACACCGCATGACACAGTACGGTGTTCGCATCCGGAATGTCCGTAAACTGCGGTGGAGTCGAAGTCGCCGGATCGCCGTCACAATTCGCGGTCAGTCCGTGGTTCGTGATCGTATCGTTCAACTTACCCGCGAGTGCCCGGGCGACCATAATTGCCATCTGTGCACGCGAAATTCTGCGGGCAGGACAGAACACCTTGTCGATCTGATCACCGTCGCTATTCAGGTCCACGCCGTATATTGTCGCTTCCGTTCCACAACCGGAAGTGATGCCATTCGCAACGAGCCGTTCGACGAAGTACGCAATACCGGAAGGCACGTCCGCCACACTCGTACGACCGAGGACACGCACCTGTGGACTTGGTTCATCGGGGTCGTTGCTCACGATGCGCACGCGCGAATCGATACAACCGTTTGAGGAATCCCAGGCGAACGACAGGATATCGGAGGACGACGGTGCAATTGTCAGCGGCAACGTGGTGGTCACACTCACCGTGGGTGCCAGACTGTTGTCCACACCGGAGATCATCAGATCACTCGCGCCCAGGTTCTGTACGGGCAGGCTGGCGCCTCCGATATGGCCCCAGATCACCGTACCGAAGTCAATGACCGCGCTCGGCAGATGGATATCCGGATACGGACCGACACCCGTACCCTGCAGACCGAAGCTTACACAACCACCGTCGGTTTCCACAAGAATGGCGTCCGCCAGTGTACCACCGGTCGTTGGATTGAACGTTACCACACCACTGACTTCCTGGCCCGGCGGGATCACAGACGCCGAGAATCCGGTGAACGAGAAGTCCGGCGTCGACGGACCGGTCACGTTCAGGATATTGAGATCGGCAAACCCGGTGTTCCGGATCCGGATCGTGTACGACTTGGAACCACCGACAGGAACGAACGCGAAGTTGACCGAACCGGGCAGCGGTTGCGGACGTCCGGTCATGCTGAAGAAGCTCCACTCAAGGACCGTACCGTCGGGGACCGCAGGCGCGTTGAAACTGAACATGTTCGCAGCCAGCGGACTCGTCTGCACCCCAACCGTGGCCGATGCACCCCAATCAAACTCCGGACCCTCACCGGTCGTGCTGAAGTACTGGTACCACAGTTTACCCGATGTGCTGCCGACTGCCGCCTGGAATACCCAGTTGCCCGTACGGTCACCATCGAAGTGCGAGTAATTACACCACGCAACGACGAGCAGGTCTTCACCCGTAGCATTCCGCGGATCACCCGCCGGCACCTCTTCGTAGACCACCGTACCCGTGGGGGACACGCCGTAGAGATCGTCCCAGTAAGGTGCAATCGCCTGCGTGAAACTCGACGAGGGCAGAACGTCGTTGCTGAACGGCACGGAACAGGTCGTCACACCGGGCACAATGACACCGTTCGAACCCACACACCAGTCCGTATACGTGGCACCACCAAACATGTAGGCACCGACTGTGGTAAATCCGGCTTCGCCGTCGTCCGATCCACTGAGCACAACCGTGCCGGTACTGCAGATGTCCGTCGTCAGCGGAGCCGTCGTGGCGGGACAGGCACCGTAGAAATCATACGCACCGGATGCCACATCCGGGACGTTGTACGTCAGCGTTTCATACGGCGTGCCATCGAAAGTCAACGTCACGTCATAGGTGCCCGCACCCGTGGACGCGCATGTGCCGATCGGTTGACCCGGCGTGAATTCGCAGATGAAGATACCGTCACCGGCCACCTGGTCGGGGAAGACACCGTCGTCGCGGCAGTCGACCGGCCCGCACGCCTGCGGCGGTGGCGGCGCACTGACACACTCGATCTGGACATTGTCGATGGCCCAGTACCAGTTCCATCCGCCGCCGTCGTCATACACCCAGCGGACCATCACCTGCGTGCCCGAACCCACAAGCGACGTGATGTCGAACACCTGCGTACCCGGCGTCGGGTAATCCACGCTGCTGGTCCATGTCACGAGGTTCGTCCACGTGGCACCGCCATCTGCACTGACGTCGATCGTAACCGTTTCACCCAGGTTCCGATACCAGTTCGAGAACGACAGCAGTACGATATCACCCGGAATCGTACATCCCGAAGCGGTCAGATCCAGCATGGGAGTGCGCAATTCGGACTGAATCCGGCATCCGAATCCGTATGCATCCGAGTCCGCGATCTCGAACGGATCCACAAATGGCGCACCCGGTGCACGTCCGCCCGGATTCGTGGTCGTCCAGTCTTCCGCACACGTATGGCTCGGTCCGTTGACCACCGTCCATCCAGTCGGCGGATCTCCGGTGGAGAAATCTTCACTCAGCACCACCGTTCCGGGCGGTGGCAGCGGCGTGTACGTCACATCGATCTGGACGGATCCCGGCGCACCGACGTTCCACCCGTTGACGTTGATCGCTTTGATACGAGTTGGCAGGTTCAGATACGCCGTACGCGGCATCGCTGCATCGCCATACGGCCATAACCGCGCCTGCACATCGTAATCACCCGGACCGGAACCCATCGCCGCGACCTGTGCTGCACGCAGTGCGTTCACCCGCGCGTCTGTGACCGTCTTCTTCATATCCGGCGCCGTACCCGTGTAGGACTGGAATGTCGGGAACAATCCGACGTTGCCGTCCACATCCTCTGCCAACGAACTGCAGTCCGTATCCGCACGGCTGGATGCTGTTCCGGTCGAGAGGATGATGTTCCGGATCTGCCACCACTCGAGGTTCGGATTAATGGCTTTCAGCAGCGCTGCCAGTCCGGCGACGTGCGGACTTGCCATGGACGTACCCCAGAACCACGCATAGACGCCGGCACCCGGCGTTCCGGAACAACCGCCCGTCGTGCAGGCACCCAGGATAGCACTTCCCGGTGCCGCGATGTCCACGCTGCGGGCACCCCAGTTGGAGAAACCGGACATGCAGTCGTGCTGGTTGTACGATGCCACCGCAATGATGTTGTCCACGTCGTAGTTCGAGGGATAAAACGCGCTCATATCGTTGTCCGCTGTGCTGTTGCCCGCTGCAGCGATGAACAGAATGCCCTTATCCCGATTGAGTGCAATCGCGTCCATCAACGCCTGGGAAAAACCGCCACCACCCCAGGAGTTGTTCGTCGCAATGATGTTGTATCCCTGATCTTTCATCCAGGCCGCGTATTCCAGACAGACGATCGCGTCGCTCGTGAACCCCGTACCTTCGGTGTTCAGAAACTTACAGGCAGCAACTTTAATCCGGTTGTTCACGCCGGAACCGATACCGACAATGCCTGCAAAGTTGTTCACGCGTGCGGCCACCGTACTCGCCACATGTGTACCGTGACCGTGGTCGTCCATCGGATCGCCGAACGCATTACTGGAACCGCACTCTGGAAACCCCTCACCGCCAAGACCGATCGTGCGGATACCGTATACGTCGTCAATGATGCCGTTGTTGTCGTCGTCCAGACCGTTGGCGGGAATTTCACCCGGATTCTGCCACATATTGGCGGCCACATCCTGATGCAGGTAATCCACACCGGTATCGATGACGAGTACAATCGGATCCGGTCCCACACCGACTGGCGTCACGTCCGTAAAGGCGCCTTCTGGTTCAGTCGGGTCACAACTCATCATGTCATCGCACGGCAGCACGTTCATATCGGTCGCCGATACGTTCGCACCGGAACAGGTGTAGCCAGAACAGATGAGATTATCCAGATAGGTACACTGCGTCCCCATCTGCGTGTCCCACGCATAGGTCCACCATGTGGAGTCTTCCGCGCCCGCATCCGCAGGATCACATCCGGGGGTACCCACACTGGTATCCTCATACATCTGCGCGAACGGGTCGTTCGGATAGTTCGGATGCGTGAGAATGTGGACTTCAAAGTCAGGTTCGGCATACTTGACCAGTCCGCTGCGTTCGAACGCGAGGATCGCCTCTTTGACGGACATGCCCTTCGGGAGACGCACCGCCTGCAGTTTTGGAATGTAATGGGACTGGATGATCACTTCCGTGCCCAGTTGCCGGTGCAGGGCCTGAATCTGTTCGTCGGGGACGTTTTCTTTGAACCGCACCAGAATACGATCCGGTGCGTACCGTACCGGTGCTTTGACGTCTTTATATGCATACCCAACACCGGGAATACCGATCCGCTGGTACCCGAGATTGTCCGGGTCCTTGGCACCGGTCCGCAGACCCAGGGCGAAAGGTACCATGAGCAGGATCCCCGGCAGGAGCCAGAGCATCCGTCTCCAGCCTGACTTCATACCACCACCTCCTGAAATTCACCGGTTATGGTTCATGCTATAGTGGATAAAAGGGGGAAAACCAGGTGAAAAGGGGCGTATTCGTTCTGCAGCAAGTGTATCGGTGAAATCGCAGTTTCGACCATATCAGCACGGGGGTATGGTCCATACTCCAAGAGTGCTGAACCTGACAAGATTGTGTACAACACCACGACGAATCCACGCCCCCTGTCTCCGATCCCATCCGTCCAAAATCCGGATTAACTTATACCATGATATGCCATTGATGTCAAATGCATCATACCGCAAACATCACCCCCCGGTCAATCTCACACCTTCCGCTCTGGAACGAACTTCTATATACCATACTCCGCGGCATCGACTCCGTCAACTGAGATCACTGAAAGTGGCCATCGGTCTCAGGTCCCGGGTGTCGGGTCCCAGGTCTCAGGTACCAGGTGTCGGGTGTCGGGTATGCAGGTGTCAGGTATCCGGGACGGGAGACGGAAGACAGGGGACACCCATCCCATGGAACGGGGACATCGCATGGCCGAATGGGCACCCACGATGTCCTACTGGCTGTTTGGCTGTCATGATTTCAGTTCTGTCTTCCGTCGCCGGTCACCGGTCAAAGGGGTATATTGCATTCCGTGCTATCTCCGTGGACTCCGTGTCTCCGTGGTGAAATGATCCTGCATATATCGTGTGGTCCATTGAGACATTCCCCTGTCCCACTTCCTGACCCAATCACCTGCCCAGCAGGTTGCGCAACGCCTGCACGGCGTGCAGGGCATCGGCACCCGACACGCGTTCCCCCGCGCCGAACCGCTGGCCGGGACGCAGGCGCAACAGCCCGAGCGCAACGACGATCCGGATCTGGCGATAGTATCGATGGACCGGAGAAACGTCGGCAATATGGAAATCTTCCGGAACCCGGACCATTGCGTCTGCACCGAAATGACGCAGGACGCGGTACAGGATACCGGCGAACTCTCCACGGCTGACCGGGCGGTCTGGTTGGAACGTATGGTTCTCGTACACCCGCATGAACCCGATACGCACGACCTTCTGGATATACGTGCGTGCCCAATGTTGCTGCGTATCCAGAATGATCACGGGCGGACCCGGAGGTTCCATCTCCGCGATCGCCGGGATTTCCAGACACAGAATGGCCGCCACCTGTCCGCGGGTGATATAGGGAGTTTCACGGATGCGGGTATACTCCGTGGCAACGGCGGATTTCTGCATCTCCAACCGTGCACGGGTGACCAGGTCCCGCCACTCCTGACGGTTCGGTTGCATCGTACGCAATCGTTCCAGCAGGGGCAGCGCCTGTGTCCACTGTGCCGTATCCACGAGTGCGCGTGCAAGCCGCTCGGCGACCCGCACGCTCTCGGGATGATGATTGTATGCCATCTGATAATAGGCAATGGCGTCTTTCGTACGGTCCAGCGAAACGAGCCAATCCGCAAACTCGAGCAACAGGTCGATATGCGTGGGGCTGCGGGCGATCGCCTGACGGTACCAGTACGCCGCCCGTTGTGCATCGCCCTGATGCCGGTAACGCCGGGCCCGGCGGATCATCTGTTCCAGGGCCTGCATCCGGATCCAGGCAACGTGTTCCTGCAGGGCGGCGATCTCGGGTGACTGCGCGGCACGGTCCCGACGAAACCACTCCGGTGCGTAGGACTGAATGAGGTCCCCGTACTCCACCGCCGCGACCCAGTCCTGGCGCATCTCATACACCATCATCATACCCAGTAACGCACCGAGATTTTGCGGATTCTTCTGCAGCGCCGTTTGAAAGTGACGGGCCGCCTGTTCGGATTGATGTTGCATCAACATTGACCACCCGGTCATGGCATCGGGCACATCCCAATCCGGGTACTGCGTCCGCAGGGTACGTATGGCCCGCCGGACACGCGCATAATTGCCCTGTTGCAACGCTGTCCACGCGGAGAGCAACGTCGCCGATGCGCGGGGTTCCGGCAGACGGGACCATGCATCTGGAGGCGGCACATAATCCGGTACCGGCTGAACGGTCGGTTTCGGACAGGCCAGCCACAGTCCCCCCAGTCCCACGCTCAGGAGGAGCGCGATGACGCTGCGGACGATGCGGGAGCGGGCGTCACTTCCGAGACCACGCGATACGCCTGCATTCGCCCGATCAACCATTGCGGTACCTCGGCCACGATGTATACACCGCCATCCCGGTCTTCACGATGCAAAATGCGGCCCACCCGATAGAACCACTGCACTTTCGCCATGTCCGGATACGGGATGTAAAACTCCGCCCGTTGCCAGTGTTTGGCCGAATCCGCACGGATGGCACGGTGCAGGACGTCTTCCATGGCAAACAGCAACGTCTCGATGCCTTCACCGGTTCGTGCGGAAACGAATATTGCTTCCGGGTTCCGTACCCGGACCTCCAGCAGCGGGTCCGCACGGTCCAGGAGATCGATCTTATTGAATACCCGCAGAATTGGTTTTTCATGTACACGCATACCCTTCAAAATGCGTTCAACCGTTGCGATTTCTGTCTGCATCCGGGACGAAGTGATATCGATGACATGTATCAGGGCATCACTCTCGTATACTTCATCCAGCGTTGCGCGAAAGGCTGCAACGAGCCAGGGGGGCAGTTTCCGAATGAACCCGACTGTATCACTGACGAGCACCATCCCGAGATCGCCGAGCTGGACTTTGCGCACCCTGGGTTCCAGCGTGGTGAACAACTGATCCTGGGCGTGGACTCCGGCACCGGTCAGGCGATTGAACAGCGTAGACTTTCCAGCATTCGTATAGCCCACCAGGGCGAATACCGGAATGGACTTTTCGCGGCGTTCCCGGTGCAGATGCGCATGATGGGCCGCAATTCGGCGCAGTTCTTCCCGGATATGGCGGATCCGATCGCGGATCCGGCGCTGTTTCATTTCAAGCAGGGTTTCCCCCGGACCACGGGTGCCGATCCCACCCCCCAACCGCGAGAGTTCGATTCCCCGCCCGGTCAGTCGAGGCAACAGATACTGCAACTGGGCAAGTTCAACCTGCAGCTGGCCCTCACGGGTGCGGGCACGGCGGGCAAAAATGTCCAGAATGAGCTGGACCCGATCCAGGATCTTGACCCCGATCGTATCTTCCAGGTGTTTCACCTGCACCGGACGCAGTGAATCGTCAAACACGACCATCTCGGCGCCGGTCTCACGAACGAGAGACGCGATTTCCCGGGCCTTTCCCTTGCCCACGTAGAAACCGGGATGCGGCGCGCGTCGATGCTGGGTCACCACGGCCACGACTTCAGCACCCGCATCTTCAACCAGTCGACGCAGTTCTGCCAGATCTTCCTGCATTTCCCACATCTTCTGCGGATCCCGGAACAGCCCCACCACGATCGCCTTCGGACGCGTCCAGGTCGCCTTGCCGGTCATTCCGGATACTCCCATTGGAAGTGAAATTCACACCATGCGTCTCCGTCGAGCAAACAGCGCCGCTCCTCCGCCCGTACGTTCCGACCGTTTAAAATCTCAATCGATCGCCGGAAGAAACCGAGATTGCTGCGGCAATTACTCCGTGTGGTATACGGAATATATCGGGTACGAATCATACAGGACGTCACGCCGGTCGGATAGTACTCTGTCAATCCCGTGCTGTAGTATTCGTTCTGCCAGGCCGCTGCCAGTTTTAAAAACAGTTCCGGGGGCTTGCCGAGAAACCGCCGATAGTGTCCCGTATCCGGATCAAAGGCCCGATCGGCGGAAAACTCGCCCATCTGTTCATACAACCGAAGTTCGTCCTCACCGCTGTAACGCACCACCTGTTTTTCGAACCGCTCGATCATGCGCAGTTCGTACCACTCATTGATGTCCACCTGCGTCCAGACGGCCCGATCCTGGGGAGACAGCCGTGCGAGGATTTCCTCAACGGCCGTATCTCCCCAGCGTGCCCGGACGAATGCCAGTCGCGAGACGAGCACCCACCCGCGGACCAGCAACTGATCGGACATCTCCCAGTACCGCCGTGCGGAGACCGACATGGACCGTAACCCATGCATCGTGTTGTCCATCCCACCGGGTCCCGTATCGACAAACACCATCCGAAGGCACGGATGGATGCACATCGGATTTCTCTACTTCTTGCTCCTCCTTTATAGTAATCCTCAGGGTCAATTTGATCCAAGATGCATTTCATAGTAGGATAAAACACGCTATTGCTTTTCGGGACCTCCCGAACCACCTGATCTGAACCCATGGACTGTTTACAGTGACCCAAGCAGGTCGAGAGCGCGTTTGACGATTATGTGAACGCCGCGGTAATCTGCGTAGGGAGGAGGCGCATGGGGAGCATACGTATAGCGATTGCCGGGGTGGGCAACTGCGCGGCAGCACTTTTGCAGGGTATCGAATTTTACAAGCGGCTGGGGGATCCCACCGAAGCCATCGGCCTGATGCACTGGGAAATGGGGGGATACACGCCTGCCGATATCGAAGTCGTGGCGGCGTTTGATATCGACGCGCGCAAGGTCAATCAACCCCTGCGCGAAGCCATATTGAGTCCCCCAAACTGTATTCGACCGATCTGTCCGGATCTGCCGGACTGGCCGGTCATTGTCCGCATGGGCCCGGTACTGGATGGTGTGGCCGCGCATATGAAAGACTATCCGCCGGAGCGGCGGTTCGTCGTTGCCGACGAACCGCCCGTGGATGTGGCACGGGTATTGCGCGAGAGCGGTGCGGAAATCCTGCTCAACTATCTCCCCGTAGGATCCCAACGTGCGACCGAGTATTATGCCGATGCCTGCCTGGAAGCCGGCGTGTCGCTGATCAACTGTATTCCCGTGTTTATCGTATCACACCCGGAATGGGCGGCACGGTTTGAAGCCGCGGGCATTCCGTGTATTGGCGACGACATCAAGAGCCAGTTTGGTGCCACGATTCTGCATCGTGCGATCACACAGATGCTCGTCGACCGGGGTGTACGTATTGACGGCATGCACCAGTTGAACGTGGACGGAAACACGGACTTTCTGAACATGCTGGAACGTTCCCGTTTGAAATCCAAAAAGGTATCGAAAACGGAAGCCGTTACCTCGCTGATCCCGTATACAACGGGATGGGGTACCGTGCACATCGGCCCGAGCGATTACGTGCCCTGGCTGAACGATGAAAAAGTCTGCTTCATTCGTATCGAGGGTCGAGGATTTGCCAACTTCCCCATCACGCTGGAACTGCGACTCTCCGTGCAGGACTCCCCGAACAGCGCCGGGGTGGTGATCGATGCGATCCGGTATTGCAAACTCGCACGTGAGCGCGGTCTGGCCGGTCCGTTGTACGAGATATCGGCCTATACGATGAAACATCCGCCCCGTCAGATGCGCGATGAAGAGGCGCGTCGCCGGATCGAGGCGTTTCTGGCTTCCCTGCAGGAAGTGACGAGAAAGTGACGTTGCATGCAGCGACGGACGGGGAAATGACCCGGTGACCGGAAGAAAAGTCGCGAGAGCACTCGCGCCCCGATAGCGGTTCCATCCGCAGTGTTCGGTGGTTACATTGTGTCGTCTTTCCGGGGTTCCCCTCTGCGCTGAACGGTCATTCCCCGACCGGTTGGGCACATTCACGCGCCGGTGCATATCCGGCCCAGAACGCATCCCATCGCGAGAGAAACACCACCCGATGCGCCGGTGCAATTTGCACGACATACCCGCACCGTTCCGTGTGAAACCGTCGGGACCGCCGATTACCGATCAGCCGTTCGGGCCTGCGAGAAAGCACACGCCAGATGCCCCTGCGGGCACGCATGGCATCGCGCTGTATACGCACCAGCCGGGACCAGTACCTGCGTACGGATGGAAAATAATACACCCACGCCAGTCCCTCGGATAACAGTCGCTCATTGATTGACGGCGGCGGCCAATCCGTGCGGTAGACAAAGGCGACGAGTCGACCATACCGGTCGACGTCGACCACCCGGAGACGGATTGTGCGCCGATACACCCATCGACGGTTCGTGGCCCGTGCCCGTTCGGCATAGAGATGCAACGGTTCCGGCGTATCGATACCGGCATAGCGGACCGTATTCCCATTCGCGCACACGACGCTGTCGCCGTCCAGTACCTTCTCGACGGTACAGAACCGCTCGCTCCGATCGACGACCGCGGGTACACGATTCCGGCCAGGAGATCCCGCAGTCGGTCCCCAGATTCGGAACAGCATGTATGCGATCGCAACGGCCAGCAACAACCAGCCGCTTTTCCGCAATCGTCGCACACGAAACCGTCTGCGATACCGCAGCATGACAAAAGGTATCGGTATAACGTCACGATGTGGCCGGTGCGTCACTTTTTCCCTGTTTCTCCGAACCATCCCGACGCCGCGAACCACGACGTCGATCTGCAGACGACCGATTTCAGCGGACTCATTCCCGCACGGACGTGACAATGACAGCGGGTTTCTCTTCCGGAACCGCTTCGGGACGGCGGCGCACCATCCTCCCGACCCGTCGCAGCACATTGTGCATATCGTCCAGGATGAGATACAGCGAGGGGATGAGGAACAGAGTCAGCAGGGTGGCAAAGAGCAAACCGAACCCGAGTGCGATCGCCATCG
>CAZIRO010000091.1:0-11236 GCA_964541595.1 uncultured Acidobacteriota bacterium | reverse complement strand
GGGGGGGGGGGGGGGGGGGGGGGGGGGGGGGGGGGGGCGGGGGGGGGGGGGGGGGTGGGGGTGGTGCAGGAGCCACCCGCTGCGGCCAGTACCCGATCGTCACCGCAGCGCCATCCGGACGCTGTTGCGCATCACTATCTGCCAGGAGATTCCGACGATATCCGGCGGTCAGATTGATATCTCGCGTGATGAACACCCGCAATCCCACGCTCAGGTGCAGATAACTGTCCACCTGACCGGCCGATTCCACACCGGCCCCGGCGATTTCCGCAACGATCTGAACCCGCCGATTGTACGGGACGATGAACCCCGCACCGTACGTGAACTGGTTCCCCACTTCATGCTGATCCGGGTTGCCCGCAAATATCGCCCCGGCGTTGGCCAGAATGGCCAGGGTGTCGCCCGCACGGATTTCCAGAAGTCCACGGACGTCCACGTCCACCTTCCCGGTGCCGACCCCTTCCGAAGACGAAGCCGTGGGAATCTTGACACGACCGAGTAAACCCACACCAACGGGATGCGTTGCGGGAGAAAGCAAATTGGCTTTCAACCCCGCCCAGAGGTCACCGATACCGCTGAACCACTGATGACTCCGAATGAACTGATTGTTCCAGAAACCGACAGCCCCCCCTTTCGGATCCACATCGAACTGCTGGACCACGTGCCATGTGAGGTGGAACTGCAACCAGGAGGTGATACCGACTCCCGCCCCGACGATATACCGGGTTTCGTCCACGTCCAGGGGGTCCCAGTCGAGATTGTCATACGCCAGACCAATGGCAAATTGTCCGGATTGCAACGTCAACGGCGAAATGAGATGAAACTCACCACTATCGCCCGTTGCGGCCGTTCCGGTATACGTCTGGGCATGGGCCCATCCGACCAGGGTGATCAGGAGACACCCCATCATACTGCCGAGCAGCCAGACAGCATGCACACGCTGACCACGCATTCGTCGTCCTCCCTCGGGTTTACCCATTCCAAAATCACGTTGCCGGAAATCATACTCTAATATACACGAGTGAATGCGCAAAGTCACGTGGACTTGCACGCACTACCGCAGCGGTATATGTTGTAGATGCATGAGATTTCCCACGCGGAGGTGAACCCATGGCACGGGGTGTACGCGGACGCGGGGCAGCGCGATTGAGTAAGACGGCACGTGCCAGTATCGGAATGAAAGAACGCAAAACACACCTGCGGAAGTGTCCGGTATGTGAACAGCCGATGATGCCCTTAAAGGTCATGAAGTTCCTGAACATCCCCGGCGGCATGTTCTGGATCTGCGAAAAGGACAACATTCGTCTGCCGATTCGACGCTGATGCGGGGATGGTACGTGCACTGGACTGTTGCGGAAGAACTGCAAACGCTACTGCGTCCGGTCATTCTGTATATGGATGCCATTTACTATCCGGACGCCGCGACCGAATGGCGCACTGCGTTTCATCAGCTCGTGGAGACCTGGAAGTCCCAACACACGCCGGAAAAGATGGACGCGGACCCCGTGTTCCAGGCCGTGCGTCAGATGTTCAAAGCGATCCGTCTGGACCCGGCACGATACCGTCCCTCTTCGGAAGCCCTGATCCGTCGGGTATTTCGCGAAGGGTCATTGCCGTTCATTCATCCGGTTGTTGCGTTAAACAACATCGTATCCCTGTACTTTCGTCTGCCGATGGGGTGCTACGACCCGGATGAAATTGGCCCGCACGTGACCTTTCGACTCGGCCGGGCCGGTGAATCGTTCGAATCGTTACGCCACCAGCCGTTTCGCGCGGAGGGCCGTATCGTCATCGCGGACAACGGTCCGTTTGGCAGCCCGATCGTGGATTCGCTGCGTACGATGTTGAAACCTCACTCGCAACGGTGTTTACTCGTATGGTACGCCCCGACGCCTGTCGATCCGGCGCATGTCGAAGCCGCGGTTCGGTGGCTGCTGCAATTGAACCACGCATACACTGTTGCACGACCAGCACGGATCTGGCGCTACGACCCGGATACGCACACGTTCCATGCGGAAAGTCCGCATGGACCCACCTGACCGTCAAACCGGGAGTGTCCCGGCGCGTGTCGCAACCATCCGACAAAGAGTTTGAGCCATGCATACGACGGCGGACACGGCCGCACTGGCTGAACGTATCCGTACGTTGCGCCGCCTGTTGACCCAGTGGCGGCAGTGGGAACGGATGCAGGCCACGACCACCAACCCGGCGGAATTGCAACGTCTGCGTCACCGGTTGCAGCAACTCCTCACGCAGACCCGTGCCTGGGAGTGGCAGGCCCTGTGGGAAGTCCTGGAACGTCACCTGGACCGTTTTGATACGGAACTGCCGCACCGCTGGGAACAGTGGCGTGTGCACTGGGTCACGCGTCTGCAGGAGGCCCTCGGTCCAGATGCGGATGTTCTCCGGGTTCGGGGTACCGCACTCTCATGGCGGATGCTGCGCCTGGAACCTGACCTTGAACGCGACCGCGTCCGTATTCTGTACGGTCCCGATCGCCTGGACGCCCGGCCGGCGGACCCGGTTCGGCTGGCGCGCTGGCTCCGGCAATGGTATCGGGACCTCACCCGTCGCGCACGTCCCCCCGAACAGTTTATCCCGGTGCTGGCCCGGGCATACCGCCGGGCACAAACGACCGGCCATCACACATCGCCGGTTCCCATCATGGCAGTCTATCGGGAACTGGTCATTCTTGCACAACCGAACGCGTTCTGGGCCGATGCCCGTCCCCGTGCTTTTCGTGCCTATCCCCGGTATCTCTTCAGTTATGAACTCGCTCTGCTGCGCCGTGTACCGGCAGATACTGCCGCCCACCACGTACGTCTGATCACCGCCCCCTTCGCCACCACGCACCGTCGCTCGGACTACATCTGGGTGCCGGAGGGCGACACTCCGGAAGGTACCCGATACGCGTGGATCGAGGTCACCGCAAAGAGTTTGTGATCTCGGGATTTTTTCGATAAAATTGGATGCACATTGGCGTCTATTCGATCTGGTGCGGACAAACGCACATGGCCATCTGGACGATCGAACAACGTTTGCGGGAATTGACTTCCGTGGGTATTGCGCTCACCGCAGAACGTGATCTGGACCGTCTGCTGGAACTCATCCTCACCAAGGCGCGTGAATTGACGAACGCCGATGCCGGTAGCCTGTTTCTTGTGGAAGAGAATGACCGTTCGGGGGAACGCTGGTTGCGGTTCATTCTTGCCCAAAACGAGACCATTCCCCTGCCCAATCTGCGTTCGTTCACGCTCCCCATCGATGAAACGAGCATCGCCGGATACGTCGCAAAGACGGGGAATTCCGTACGTATCGATGACGCCTATCGGGTCGGGGATCGATACCCGTTCCGCCTGAACCCGAGCCTGGACGAGCGCCTGGGGTACCGTACCCGTTCCATGCTCGCCGTTCCCATGCAGACCCAAGCGGGGGAGATCATCGGGGTCCTTCAACTCATCAATCGCAAAATGACGACCGGCCGGATTCCGTCGCTGGATCACATTGACGATTACGTGATGGGGTTTACCCGCGAGGACGAAGAGATCGTCCGGGCCATGGCGTCTCAGGCTGCTATCTCCGTGCAGAACAACCGGTTGCTCCGGAGCATTCAGGAACTCTTCGAGAACTTCATTCAGGCTGCCGTACTCGCGGTCGAACAGCGCGATCCGACCACGAAAGGACATTCCGTCCGCGTGGCCAGACTCGCGCGCACGTTCGCGCTGACACTGCAACAGGTGACAGACGGTCCCTATGCCGGGATCTGGTTTGCTCCGGAACAGATCCGCGAGATCTATTACGCCGGGCTGCTGCACGACTTCGGGAAAGTCGGCGTCCGCGAACACGTACTCGTCAAGGCCGAGAAACTGTACGCGCACGAGATCGAGCGTATCCGGCATCGGTTTGAGATCGCGCGGTACAGCATACGATACCGTGCACTGCAACAGAAACTGCAGATCCTGCTGCAGCAGGGACCGGACGGTTTCGCTGAACGCGCCCGGGAGATCGATGCGCGTACAGAAGCGGAAATACGCGAACTGGACGCGTTTCTCGCTTTTGTTGAGCGCATCAACATCCCGACAGTCGTCCCTCAGGCGGTCGATCTCGAACGTCTGCGGACCATCGCGGCCACGCGGTTCATCAACGCCCGGGACCGGGAAGAACCCCTTCTGACGCCGCGCGAGGTGCACCGTCTCTCGATCGCACGCGGCAGTCTGGATGAGGACGAACGGCGCGAAATTGAATCGCACGCCGCCAAGAGTTATGAATTTCTCCGCCAGATCCGGTGGACACCCGAACTGCAGCGGATCCCCGAATTTGCATACATGCATCACGAAAAACTGGACGGTTCCGGGTATCCCCGTGGACTTCGGGGAAACGCGATCCCGCTGCAGGTGCGGATGATCACCATCTGCGATATTTACGACGCCCTGGTGGCGTCCGATCGGCCGTATAAACCCCCGGTGGCCCCGGAAGCCGCCATTGAGATCCTGGAAGAAGAAGCCGACGAGGGTAAACTGGATGGAGAACTCGTCCGTATCTTTCGGGACTATGAGGTCTGGAAAGCGACGCTGGACGCGTTGCCCGGGAGGCACTGAACATGTCACCGACAGCAGGTCCGTTCCCCCCGCGTACTTTCCGAAAAGTAAGTATCGTGATTCCGGTATACAATGAATGCACCACCGTGGAGACTGTCATCGAACGGGTCCTTGCTGCCGACACTCTCGGTCTGGAGAAAGAAATCATCGTGGTGGACGACGGTTCGACGGACGGGACGCGGGCGGTCCTGCAGAAGTGGATCGGTCGGCCCGGGATCCGGATCATTCTGAAAGACCGGAATACGGGAAAGGGATCGGCACTGCGGGTGGGGTTCGAACACGTGACCGGAGATATCGTCATCATTCAGGACGCGGATCTCGAGTATGACCCCGGCGATTACCCGAAACTCCTGCAGCCGATCCTGCACCAGCACGCAGATGTGGTATACGGATCGCGATTCCTCGGATTTCCCCGACGGGTGCTGTATTTCTGGCATACTGTGGCGAACAAATTGCTGACCATGTTTTCGAACATGCTGACGAACCTGAACCTCACGGATATGGAAACCTGTTACAAAGTGTTCCGCGCGGAGATCCTTCGTGAAGTCCGTTTCGAGTCCAACCGATTCGGTTTTGAACCGGAGTTTACGGTCAAGATCGCCAAACGCAAATACCGTGTTTACGAGGTTCCCGTAGCGTATTACGGTCGCAGTTATACGGAAGGTAAAAAGATCACCTGGCGGGACGGGCTGGCCGCTCTGTTCTGGCTCGCCTATTTTGCCATCAAGGACCGTCCCCATTTACGTGAAGTGCGCAGAGAATCTCCCGTATGGGAGGGACCGTCGTCCTCATCCGCACTGCCCAGGACGGGCAATGATCCGGAGTAAGAGATCGCGGATCCATCTGCAATTTTCCGGATACCACCCGGGAGAGGTCATGATGAAACTCGACGTCCTGGCGTTCGCGGCCCACCCGGACGATATTGAACTCGGTGCCGGGGGTACATTGATCCTGCTCGGTCGCCTGGGGTATAAGGTCGGTGTTGTGGACATGACCCGCGGAGAATTCGGCAGTCGCGGGGATATGGATACCCGGCTCCGGGAATGCGCGGCTGCCACCCGGGTGATGGGGCTGGCCGTGCGGGAAAACCTCGAACTCCCGGACGGTCACCTGCAGAACGATCGGGCCACACAGTTGAAAATCGTTCAGGTCATCCGCAAATACCGACCGGAGATCGTGATGACGCATTATTGGGACGCACCGCATCCGGACCACCGGGCCACGAGTCAGGCGGTGGTCGATGCCTGTTACCTGGCGGGCCTGGCCAGGATTCCGTCCGATCTGCCCCGGTGGCGACCCCGTTCGATCCTGTACCACCAGGTTCCCATGTACGTCACGCCTTCACTCATCGTGGACATTTCGGATGTCTGGGAACAGAAGATGCAGGCCATTCTGGCCTACCGTTCCCAGTTCGTCGAGGACGCCCGGGACGATCAACCGCCCACAGCGCTCAGTCGACCGGAGTTCATCGCATCGGTTGAGGCCCGGGGTCGATTCTACGGCAGCATGATCCGCGCCCAGTTCGGCGAACCCTTTGTGATCAGGGGACCGTTGCCCGTACGGGACATTGCGGCTCTGTTCGTCGGGCGTCAGTTTCGCCCCGTGCCCTGACCATGTGCAACCACGCGTATGCATATCCACCGCAGGGGGGTTCTGGTGCGACGCGCGTTTCGATTCGCGTTTTACGTCCACGTTCGTCCGAACGCCCGACGCACGCGCATCATTGGACCGCATGGTCCGAACACGTGGAAAATGGAAGTCGCGGCCCCACCGGAAAGGGATCGGGCGAATCGGGAGATCGAACGTTTTCTCTGTCGATGGCTTGAACTCCGCCCGAACGAACTGCGAGTGGCGTCTGCGTCCCGCCGTTCGCGTAAGAAAGCCATCGAGATCGTGGCCGATCGACTGGCTGCCGCGCGAATCCGACTGGCCACACGTCTCCGGCAGAGGTAAACTCAAACGAATACGGATTGCACGTTCAACGACGGCGTATCGGTGATGATCCGACGGATTTTGTTCGAACGGTGGCGTCGAGACGCGCAGGCTATATTCCAGGCAGGCGTCCGTTCGGTCGATCCGGAAACACTCGTTCGCCGGGCGATCCGTCCCCGCAGAGATGGGTTTCAGATCGATGACCGACACATCACCGTATCCGGATCCGTCTGGGTCGTCGGCGCCGGCAAGGCATCCGCGCGGATGGCACGTGCGGTGGAAGCCGTGCTTGGGGACCGCATTGCCGGTGGCGTGGTGGTGACCAAGGACGGGTACGACGTGCCGACAAACCGGGTGACGGTCCATACGGCGTCGCATCCGGTTCCCGACACCCGGTCCGTGACCGCCGCGCGGGCCATCGTGGACGTTGTCCGTCGGGCCGATCCCGGGGACCACATTCTGGTGTTGCTCAGCGGGGGCGCTTCGGCCCTGATGGAATGGCCTCTGGAACATGTGTCCCTGGAAGACATGCAGACGGTCACCCGCATGTTGCTGGAGTGCGGCGCGACCATTCATGAAATCAATACGGTCCGCAAACACCTCTCCCGCGTCAAAGGCGGACAACTCATACGCTGGGCACATCCCACGCCGGTGACAACGCTGGCGATCAGTGACGTCGTCGGCAACGATCCGTCCGTGATCGGGTCGGGACCGACGGTGCCGGATCCGAGCCGATTTGCGGACGCACGCGCTGTGCTCGAACGGTACGGGCTGTGGGACCGCATCCCGCCTGCCATCCGTGACGTGCTCGAAAAAGGGATGTGCCACGAAATCCCGGAGACGCCTAAACCGGGTGATCCGATCTTTCGACATGCCACATTTGTGTGTATCGGGGACAACCAGGATGCACTGACCGCGGCCGCCCGGAAAGCCCGCCGGCGCGGGTATCACACCGTCATTCTCACGAGTTTCCTCGAGGGGGACGTGCAGGCCGTCGCACAGTGGATCGTGGCCGTCGCCCGTCAGGTGATGACATACGGTCAACCCGTGCGCCCGCCCGCATGTATCCTCTGGGGGGGCGAAACCACCGTTCAGGTGCGAGGCCCCGGTCAGGGCGGCCGGAATCAGGAACTCGTGGTCCGGGTGGGAACCGGACTGCAACCGGACGATCCGGTAGTCTTTCTCAGCGGCGGGACGGACGGTACGGACGGACCCACGGACGCGGCCGGGGGGGTCATTGATGGCGCAACGGTTGCCCGTGGAAGACAGCAGGGCATCCATCCGGAACCCTATCTGGAGCGCAGTGATACGTATACTTACCTGCAACGTGTGGGCGGGTTGCTCCTGACCGGCCCTACGGGGACAAACGTGATGGACCTCCTCGTGCTCATCGTCGGTGCAGGCGTATCGTGAACGAAATCATCGGTCCCTGACCCCCGGGACCTCATTCTGATTCCACCACGGAGACACGGAGTCCACAGAGAGGACCTGACACCTGGGACATGACACCTGGGACCCGAGACCTGATCCCGGACACCCGGGACCTGCCACTCGATACCTGCGTCATCTCCTCCTTATGGTCCGCACGCGTCACCGGCCGTGACTGTTTCCAGTACCCAGCGGGCCGTGGCCCCGTCCCAGAACGTGGTGACCGTCACCACATCCCCCCGCGCGACACTGGAACCGTCCGTGCCCGTCCACTGCGTCGTCTCTGTCCAGAACATTGCCACATCTCCAATACGCAACATCCGCGCTGTACGGTCCACGGACCGGACCACACCACACATCATCCCCGTACTCAACCCTGTCCCATGGTCCGCCATGCACGTTGCCGCTGCCTCCACCGTGGCCAGATGCCATCCTCCCGGACCGGGTTGTGCCGTAACCTTCACCCGCGTGCCCATATCCACCGTTGTCGCGTCCATACCCGTCCACACCGTCGCCGCGTCCCAGTGCATCCGCACGCCACGAATCTCCAGCCACCGTGCAAACGGCTGTTTACCCACCACCGTCCCGCAGATCGTCCACACCCCGCTGCCCAGCGTGGCGTCGTACCGTCTCCCATCGTCCGTACAGCCACCGCCCGCACCATTCGGTACGCAAACACGGACTTCACCCCGACATACACCCCCACGGCCGTCTCGCGCCACGAACGCAATGCGATACACCCGCCCATTTCCCGTATCTGCGCGTTCTGCCCGTACCGTCGGTCCCACCGTATTGCCGTCCGGTGCGCCACCTGTACCCACCGGCTCGTCCTGACGAATGTCCAGCACCTCCACCCATATCGGGTCACCGTCCGGGTCGGTGACCCCGGCGATCGTCACCGGAACCATTGCCCCATCGGCGGACGCAATCACGTCCGGCATGGCCGTTGCTCCCGCACATTCCGGCGCCCGGTTGGTCGACAACCGCTTGCGAACGGTCTCTGTCCGCATTGCCGTCGTCGCTCCGGCGACCACCGGCGCAACGTCCAGCACCAGCGCCGCACGTCGCAGTTCCTGATTCCGCTCGTCCAGCACCACCAGTAAAAACCGGTACGTCCCCGCCAGCAGCCAGTCCGTCGTGTCCACATATACCGGAATCTGAACCGGCGCCCCGTTCAATATCACCGGCGTACTGACCCCAAACCGGCATTTTGCACCATCGGGCAGATTAAAACAGGACGGCGTCACCGCCCCCGTATAGCCGTTCTGCGGCGTGACCGTACACAGCGTCGCCGCCGTATGTCCCGGCTGCGTCGACAGTGTTTCCGGTGCGCACGATACCGTGATATGCGGTACACCCGGGTCCTGCACCGTGACATCCACGGCCGTGCTGCCCTGCACCGGTGTGCACCCCGACAGCCACCAGACCGCTGCATTCCCCTGTCCCGTCACCGCGATACTGTACGTGCCCACACTCGCTGTACCCGCGTTCATATGCAGATGCGTTGCCGTCGTTTCTGTCGTGTCCACCGTGCCATCGGTCGGATCCACCGCACAGTTCATCCCCGCAGGCACGTTCCGACACGCCGCACCCGATAGATTTCCCTCCAGCGCATTCTGCCCCTGCCAGAAACACAGTCCCGCATCTGCCACCTGTTGCGGTATCGACAGTTGACCCGGAACGCACTGCACGTTCAGTTGCTGCGCCGCATACCGCTGCACCGTCGCTGTCCCCGTTCGCTGATTGTTCAGATCGTCCTGCACCGTCACATCCGTCCACGCGGTATCCCCGACGTTACCCGTCGTCTGCACTGTTGCCACCGGCAACAGCGTCCCGTCCGCCACAAGCGTCGGATTCGGCTGCGGTATCGTGCAATTCGCCGGTCCCGTCACGCTGCACCCCACGCTCACCGTCCCGGCGTACCGGTACCGCGAGTGCAATCGACACACCTCCGCCGCCCCGCAGTTCGTCGGATGCGGCCATACCGGATATCCCGACGGCGGCGTGCAATCCAGATCGAACATCCCGATGTACACATCCGTCAGCGCCTCCCGCGTATTCCCCACCGTGTCCGCCGCCGTCAGCGTCACCCGTACCTGCCCGCCGTCGGGCATCTGCGCCGGGTCATAGGCAATGTCCACACGGACATCCACCGGATTCGTTCCGTCCAGCTGCACACTCGACGGCGTGACCGTGCAACCGATACCGTCCGGCACCGTGCACGTCAGGTTCACCGTCCAGGCGTACCCGTTGACCGGCTCGACCGTGCACGTGTACGTCGCCGCTTCCTGTCGCCGGATCGTGATCTCCGCCGGACACGTCAGTCGGTAAACCGCGATGCGCACTTCTCCCATGGTCGAACGCCGGATACCCTGGGGATCTTCCGCGCTGAACGCCACCGGCACCACCGCGCCATCCTGATTCGCACCCGTTGCCGCCACCTGGACCGTGACCGGAACGTTCACCGCCTGCTCACCCGTAACGTCGACGGTCGATTCCGAACAGGTGATTCCGTACACCGGGTCCCCCGTACATCCCACGCGGACGTCCGGTGACCGGTAGTCCGCACGCGGGGTGATCGTACAGGTCACCTGCCCGGAGTCTCCCCGACGGATCACGGTCGGTATGGGTGAACACGCAAAATGAAACGGTACCCATGCCATCGCCCGCGTCTTCCGGGTCTGCGCGGTTGTGCTCCCCGACATCCATGCACCCTCGACATCGATGGGCGGCATATAGGTTGCCAGCGGAGGATCCATGGAAGGTTCCGGTATCGTATACACGATCGTGCGCGTATCCACGCCGTTTGGCGGCAGATACGTGACACTGCCCGGATCCACACATCCCACCCCCTCGTTATCCGGGTCCGTACACTGCAGCACGATCGCATCCCCGGCCGGTAGTGTGAAGTCGTTGAACGACCACACTTTCAGTGTTCCCGTTACCTGAGATTCCCCCATATCCGGTACGTCCGGCACGACCAGTGCCGGCGAGACCGTCAGCCCGTACGTGCAGATGTCCTCCTTGAGCAGCGCTTCCAGACCTTGCGTGCCGTACACACACCCCAGATTTGCCGTACACAGCGGAGACGGAAACCCCGATGGATTCTGCGTTCCCGCCAGTTCCTGTATCGGCCACCCCTTCGGAATGCACACCTGACCGTTCTCGGCCATCGCGCCCGTGTTGTGTTCAAACCATACCGGCAGCGTCAGGTTCCCATACCCCTCAGTCTCTGCCTCCGCACGTACCGCCGCCATCAACTCGTCCGCAAGACAGTG
>CAZIRO010000090.1:0-11316 GCA_964541595.1 uncultured Acidobacteriota bacterium | reverse complement strand
CATGGCCGGTGCGATACTCCGAGTGCTATAGCTGATCGAAGCAAACGGACGGGTCGCAACACATGCACCTGCCGGAGGTATGCCAGGAATTGGCGTTCCAAACTCGAAGGAAACAGTGTGCCGTCAATGTCCAGGAATATGATGCCGGGACGATGCATCGGTCTCCAGTTCGTGGATCAGTGCAATGCCCTCGATGATCACCGGGATCCCCCGAATGAGACAGATGGTGGCCGTGCACACGGCCAGCCAGTATCCGATACTGAATCCCGTGGTGATCCAGGCGCTCGGGATGGTCCACCAGCCGGAGGGTACCCGATCGAGTACGGATACCGCCAGGAGCCAGCTGAACGTCACGGCCTTGAGAATCGCATATGCGGTCCGCATCCAGGGAGACCCGGTGAGAAATCGCCCGAGCGGCGTTCGCATCATGGTCTTCTGCCCGAATGCGGTGAAGCCGAATCGGAACACATACGAACGGATACTATCGGTCAGGACGTCCCGGGAGATCACGACGATGGGAATCCAGACGGGTACCAGTCGTAGATCGGCCAGGACGATCCAGAGCACCGTTTCGACCACACGGTCTCCGGCGATGTCCAGGACGCTTCCGAGCATCGTGGACTCTTGCAGGCGACGGGCGAGGTATCCGTCCAGCCAGTCCGTGACGATAATGAAGATGACGAGCGCGGCGGCGAACAGACGTGTCCAGAATCCCTGGTTGTATACGAGAAACACCAGAAAGAACACAAGCGCGATGCGCAATACCGTGATACGATTTGCCCATGTCCATAACCGGCGCATGGTTGTTTTCTCCGGTTCATGGGGTCTGCTGGTGTTCCGGTCGCAACAGGTCGAATACGGTCTTGACCGGATTGAACGCCGCACGCGGGATTTCAACGAATATGGTCCGCCAGTAGGCCATACCACCGTTCCACAGACCGGGGTGTTCCAGCGCGCGAATGGGTTGACCACGGAAATACTTTTCCGTAATGAATGCCATCTCAGGTTCGGAAAACCGGAAGAGATCGTACGGTCGTCCGCGTCCATCCCGCATGGCGAGCACCATGACCACGGGATTGAAGTGCGTGGCACCATTCCAGATCTCCCGGTATTTCGGGTGGTCCAGATCCACCTGGGCGGATTCCACGATTTGCGGCAGCACTTCCCCGTTCGGCATTCGCACCCAGAAGGGACCGCCACCGGGTTCGCCGACGTTGCGCACCATACCGCACACGCGCAGGGGACGATCGAAAAACCGGAGTATCGCCTGACGCGGATCGCGGTCCGGGACCCGGGCACACACGGTATCCATATCAGTAAAGAAATACCGGCGCAACAGCACCTCGGCATCCGGCAGCCACATATCGATCGGCGTGCCCGCGGTCACGCGTTGCAACAGCGCGGTGATCGCCTCGCGCACGGTGATGATCACGCCGCCCAGCATGCCGAACGCTTCGAATGTTGCCGGTTTGTACGCATCCATGGCCACGTTGTCGATATTCTTGACAAAGACGAGATCCGCATCTAACCGGTTCAGATTGGACAGCAGTGCGCCGTGTCCCCCCGGGCGGAAGAGGATCCGCCCGTTCGCGTCGCGGACGATCCGCCCCGCACCATCGATGGCAACCGTGTCCGTAGACGGAGACTGGATGGACCATTCCAGGTGGATTCGGCAGGTCGTTTCATAGCGGTGTTTGACCTGATCGAGGAAGGATCGGAACCGCAGTGCATGGTCCGCCCGCGTCACGAAGTGCACGACGGCTGTTGGTACGGATCCGCAGGCGTGGACGGTGGCTTCCACCAGATGTTCTTCCGCTGCCGTACGGGGCCGATCGGGATAGCGGTGGAAGGGCACGAGTCCTTTCGGCATGTCCCCGTACCCCAGACCGCCCGGTTCCAGCAGGTAGTCGAGAATGCGTGCGTACGCATGCGATTCCAGCAAATCCGATAATCGTTCTCCCCGCCGGCGGATGACCCGATCCAGTGCTTCATAAAAGGCAAACCGGTGCAGGTTGTGGAAAAAACGTTGCATTTTTTCCCGCAACACTGCATCCAGTGTTTGTCCGGAACGGAGCGTGTCACGGATGGCATACAGGTCCCGCCACATGCGGGTTGCGGCACCGGCGGCGGGGACGAACCGCAGTATACGGTATCGGGACCGCACCCGGTTGAACCGGTCGATCATCTGCTGGCGTGTATCCGCGTCCAGTACGAGAATCCCGTCACCCGGGGTGCACGGTCGGACGAGTTCGGCCGGAGACACTCCGGAACGTAACAACGCGAGTTGCCGTTCGACCTCTTCGATGGTCAGTCCATGGGCTTCAATCTGTTGACGATCCATGCCGGACCATTGTACATGCACCATTCTCCACCTCCCGGGGTTTCGGTACCTGAGGGCGGTTCGCACATACTGGAATGGTGTATCGGGGTGACAGGAACTGGATCAGTGTGCCGTCAGTGTGCTGGCGTACGGTTCAGTGATCGTGGTGTCCCGAAAAAACGAAAAGACTTCCGTAGCGTTTCAAATTATTTGTTTTTCCTTCCGTTTGCAAGCGCAATTGAAATTCGCGCTCCGCGTTTCCTCACGGGACGTCCGCTACTTTGATACCGCGTCCCATCCAGACCGATCGACCGTATACGGGCGTCATTTCCCACTGAAATCGCCGATCCCGCTGAAGCCGTGGGACAAACGGTTGATCGGGAAAACACCCCAGTACGCGGAACCACACCGGTCGGATCCAGCGTTGCAGACGCGCGCGCCAGCCGTCCGCACGTCCGTGATCGAGCCACCACCAGGTGCCATTCGGTTTCAATACACGGTGGACCTCGTGGATGAGTCTGTCCAGATTCCATACGGCACATAGTGTGAACGTGTCCACCACGAGATCAAATACGCCGTCCCGGAACGGCAGGGCGTGAATGTCACCCCGTACGAATCCCAGGATGCTGGACATGTCGCCTGCCGGAGGTCCCCATAATGGTGAACTGTCGATCCAGACCCAGCGCCATCGGTGCGGGTACCACGGCCGGTTCAGTCCCGGACCGGGTGCCAGTTCCAGACAGTACAGTACCCGATCGCCGGTATGGTGTCGGCGAATACGGTCAAACAGCATCTGTCGCCATGCATATCCGGACCGCCGATTCCACCACTGCTCCAATTTTCCGAGCCATCGCCAGTGCGTGCTGTAGATCCTGCGCTGTCGGTAAACGCCCGTACGTATGGATCGAACCGCAGCAGCCACGTCCCGCCAGGTGACCGGTGCGTCGAGTTCGAATATGCCCGCCACATCGACGACCGGCACACGCGCAAAATAGTCCCGCAGCCACCGTGGATGCGCACGAATGTCCACAATCTCCAGTCGAATGCGTAGCCGGTCGGCACGGGTCATCAGATCGTGGATCAGACGATCGCACAGCGTACAGTCCGGCGCGATGTATACACGAACGGGAAGATCACGCATCGGTCCTCAGGACGGGTAGCGGTATTTTTTGGCATCCAGAGGGTTCATGCCCCTTCCCGGGATGGTTGATCGCACCGGTGTGTGCAGGACGTCGTTTCCGCATGCAGTGCACATGCCGGACAGGCAACGCACCGACAGAGCCGCTGGTTGCGGAAATGTCCTGCGATCAGAGAACCGGCCCCGAGCGTGACGAGCGCGATCTCTCCCATTGCGGACCATGTTCCGATCACGAGGTGTCCCAGGCCGATCAGCGTGAAACCGATAATGAACAGCAGGACGACACTTTCGTCCCGATGACGTCGATAGCCGATAGTCAGCGCAATGATGGCCAAGACGACGGCCAGTGTGATCAATACGGGTTCCAGCCGTTCCAGCGTTCCCTCATGAAAAGACCACCACGGCAATGCCAGGAATATGAACGGACTGATCGCACAGTGAACGGCACACACGGTGGATGCGATCATTCCGAGACGGTCCACGTCCCATCGCACGATACCACCCCGTGTCAGCACGCTTCGTAACGTCCCCGGATCGGCGATCCGGTGCCTGAAAGAACGGGAGATGCCCACCATGTACGATACCGGAGAGAGATAATAAGCCGGTACCGGAACCGATTGCAAACGCGCGTCCGGAAGGATATATTAACACCGGTGAGGCGTTAGCTCAGCTGGTAGAGCACTGGCCTTTTAAGCCAGGGGTCGCAGGTTCGACTCCTGCACGCCTCACCACGTCCTGCGCGAAAAACCGCTTCAGAGCGAAGATTCCGTTGGGTTTGCTGCTATCATATCAATTGAGAATCGCCGATTTCAATTGAACAGCACATGATTCACGGAACAGTGTTCCACCCACAACATGCCTTCTCACGCGGTTCCGGCTATCATACAAATATCTACATCGCCCGTTCTATCCTTGCAATGTGTCTTCTTTGCAACGGAGCATGCTGGCCTATTTGAGTACAGACCAGGTGACCGTATTATTTGGAGTGTTCCATGCGATGTCCCATCAGTGACGTTATCGTTGGGCTTCTGCTTATTCCACTGCTTTTTGTTTCCTGCACAGTTGGCGCTGCCATTGAACTCGTCCGTTCCATTCCGCTGCTGTTCCAGGGGTCGATTGAAGAACTGCTGCCGCGCTGGACAGTGGCGATTCTTATTTTGCTTTTTGTCGGTGTGCCTGTGGCCGGGTATCTCAGTGAGAAATTGGGTCGTCAGAGTTTGGATAACGCCGATGCACATATTGCATCCACACCCACACCAGAATCTGAAGCACATCCCACGAAGGCACAATCCCATACAGCCGACACACCCACGGAAAACACTCCCATGCCGGATCCACCATCTGAATGAGCCGAATTTCATTCCCAATCGCCTGGCCCAGCGGGATACGGTAACACGATGCACACCCAGTGCTCGCGCAATTCGACCTGCCGGTACGATTCCCCACACCTCTCACATGAACAGTTCCAATGCCTGCCAGAAAACCGGATGTTTTGGTCCACGTGTTCCCGCATGCCGCGCGATGATCTCAAGCATGTGCTCTCTTTGTCTTTCAAACTCCCTTTTCCAGCGGTAAACGGTCGATCGATGGATGCCAGGTATGCTGGCAATTTCGGATATCGGAACCTCATACCGTAGCATTACCCACATTTCATTGCGGAGACGAAACCGCCATGCGGCAGGTATGGGACCCGGTCTTTTCCGGCGCGGGATCAGGTCGAAATTCTGAAATCGGGACAGGAAATGGGACACGATGTGTCCCAATGGACCCTGCGGTATCCCGTCATACAGGATGCTCTGGCACCTGGGACCTGAGACCGTATCCCGGTGTCGACCGGGTGGTCCGGATACCAGGCTTGCGCTATTGGTGAAATATGCCTACAATATCTCGCAGGAGGAAGTACTGATGGCTCAACATATGGATAAAACAGAGGCAGCACGTTTGCTCGCGGGATTAAGACGAAAGAAACGAATGATTTGTCCTGTATGTGGTAAAGAGTTTGAAGGTATAGGCAGGCGGAAATATTGCAGCAATGCGTGTCGGTGGCACGCGGCCTATCAACGTAAGAAACAACGCAAAACCGCTGGAACGGAGTCACTATGACCTTCTGGGAATGGTTTACTGTTATGGGAACAACGGCGACCATTATGGGCGTGTTTCTGACCGTCTACGGGATTCTGAACGGACGGTCCACACGACGGTTACTGCGGGAAATGCATGAGGAAGTGCGTTCCGAAATCCGGGCCATGCATGAAAACACCATGCGCGTACTGGAGCGGATCGAAGCCGGCCAGAGAGAAATGCGAGCGGAGTTTGCCCGTATCATGGAGCGGATGGATGAAACTGTAAGACGAATGGATGAAACCATGAGACGGATGGATGAAACATTGAAGCACATAGCAGAACTCATTGTGATAGAAGGTGAACGCACCCGACAGGCGATTCGGGGGAATGTGGAATGACCACGCTATACAGACGGAAAGACTCTCCGTACTGGTACGTGCAATTCAAAGACCCGAGAACGGGACAATACAGACGAATTTCCACCGGGTGTCGCACCAAAGCGGAGGCCGAGATCTTTGTCCAGCGGATGCTGACCATGTTGCGGGGAGAACTGCCGGGGGTCCATGGTGCCATCCTGACCGGGCGACCTCGATCGGTCGCCCCGCGGTATCCCTGCAGTCCTGGACCTTCCGTTTCCATAAAGCCACGACCTGCTGACGGAACCAGCAGACGCGTTCATCCCGTGCATCCACGACAACGCGTCGGCGCATGGCCGCACCGTATTCAAAATATTCTTCACTTTGGAAATAAACTGCTAAGGCGGAGGCCGAAGTTTTTGTACAACATGATACCGATAAGCCGACCCTCGGGGGGCAGCGCACGGAATCGTGCTGCAATTCTCCAGAAAGTAACGGTAAAGGAGTGTCGATATTGACGGGAATACGTCTCCGCCGGTTTTTCCGGTCTCGTGTTGTGCGATTCCGGCGTCCATACGGCCGTTGCACGAACGGTCCAATCGGCGTAAAATGATCTCTGAGCCACAGGACTGGGGTCATGGTGTTCACCCGGGAACGGGTGCGCCCGTAGCTCAACTGGGAGAGCCACCGGCTCATAACCGGGAGGTTCCGGGTTCGAGTCCTGGCGGGCGCACCAAGTTTGAACCACGCGTGGGGACGATGGAACTCGCGGAACAGATCCAACATCTCATCCGGTTACACCGCAAGGACGAGGCCATCCGGGCATTACAGCAACAGATTGCCGCTTACCCCGAACGCGTTCGCCGTTTGCAACAGCAAATTCAGACGTTGCGTCGTCGGGAGGAAGAGGCCCATCAGGCGTTCCGCATCGCGCGTCAGCAACGGGAAGAACGGGAACTCTACGTCAGCAAACTCGAGCAACAGATTGAAAACCTGCAATCGATGGCACGTCAGGCGAAGAGCAACCGCGAGTATTCTGAGATTCTGTTGCAGATCGACGACGTGCGCAACCGCATCCGCCAGGCGGAAGACGAGTTATTGAGAGTCATGGAACAGGAGGAACGGGCGCAGGAAGAGTGGCACCGCATGAAACAGGAAACGGAACGCGCCATCCGGGATCTTGAACAGCAGATCGCGCATGTTCAATCCGAGCAACGGATACTGGAACAGCGTTTGCAGGCCTGGATCGAGGAACGCGACGCACTCCGCGCAACGATCCCCTCGAAAGTACTCGCACAGTACGACCGGATTGCGCACAACCGCAGCGGCATCGCGCTCGCCGAGGTTCAGGACGGCACGTGTGGTGCCTGTCACATTCAACTGCGGCCGCGTGTCTATCAATCGCTGCTCATGATGGAAGACATGGTCTTTTGCGAGAGTTGCCAGCGCATTTTGTTCCTGCCGGAGTGGGAGGAAGCATCCGCACTGTCCAGCCCATCACCAGGTTGAAGGGGGCACAGGTGGCTTGTCTCCGATACGTGGTGGCGAACCAGAAGGGTGGCGTCGGGAAAACCACCACGGCGGTGAACGTTGCCGCTGCAATGGCGATCGCGGGCTGGCGGGTATTGTTGATCGATATCGATCCGCAGGCGAACGCAACGAGTCATCTCGGTGTATCGAAAGATCTGCCGCATAATGTCTACCGCGTCATCATCGGCGAACTGCCGGCAACGGAAGCCATCCGGCCCACGGAGATCGAGAACCTCTGGATCCTGCCCGCACATCCGGATCTGTATGGCAGCAGCCTTGAACTTCCGCAACTGGACGACTGGCCGTATCGATTGCGCAGAGCGATTCAGCCGCTGCTGGTCGAGTTCGACAGTATCTGGATTGACACACCGCCGTCGCTCGGTGTTCTGACCATTAACGCCATGGTGGCGGCGCGGTATCTCATCGTGCCGATTCAATGTGAGTATTTTGCCCTGGAAGGACTCATGACACTGCTGCGCGCTTACGAGCGGGTGCGGCGGTCGTTTCAACCGGAACTGGAACTGCATGTCATCGTGCTTACCATGTACGATGACCGGACGAATCTGGCGCGACAGGTCCGGGCGGAATTGCAACGGTATTTTCCCCACCATCTGGCGCGTACGGTGATCCCCCGCAACGTGCGTCTGGCCGAGGCCCCCAGTTTTGGGCAACCGATCTTTTTGCACGATGTACGTTCCCGGGGAGCCCGGGCATATTCCGAACTTGCCAAGGAGTTGATGCAACATGAAGCGATTGGCGCTGGGTCGCGGGCTTGACGCCCTGATCCCCGAGAAAGGTGGGGTCGTGGTCGAGGATATCGATGTCCATCGCATCGATCCGAGTCCGTTTCAACCCCGACAATCCATTCCCGACGCGGCGCTGGATGAACTCGCACAGTCTCTGCGGGAGACGGGACTGCTGCAACCCATTATCGTGCGTCGCCGGGGCGAGCGGTATGAAATCGTTGCCGGAGAACGTCGCTGGCGTGCAGCCATACGGGCCGGCTGGTCCACGATTCCGGCCATTGTCCGGGATGTCTCGGATGAAACGTCACTGCTCATTGCGCTGATTGAAAACATCCAGCGACAGGATCTCAACCCGGTGGAAGAGGCAATGGCGTATCAAACGATGGTGCGCGAGTTCCATCTCACACAGGAAGAAGTCGCGCAACGTGTCGGGAAACCGCGCGCGACCGTTGCCAATTATCTGCGGTTGTTAAAACTCCCGGAACCCGTATTGCAACGCCTCGCGGAAGGCACATTGACCATGGGACATGCCAAAGTCCTGCTGGCGCTGAACGATCCGACGGAACAGATCCACCTGGCCGAACGCGTGGTGCAGGAGGGCTGGACGGTCCGACAACTGGAACGGTGGATCCAGGGACGAAGAACGGCGCAACCCCGTCAGCGAGCGTTGCTCGATCCCGACTGGCAGATCGTCGCGGAACGCCTGCAGACAGCGCTGGGCGCACAGGTCCGGCTGCGTCCCCGTGGGGAACGCGGGGTGGTCGTGCAACTCTATTTTGCCGACTGGCAGGGAGTCGATGAGTTTTATCGTCGGGTGATTTCCAGTACAATGGATGAACCGGTTCAGGCGTGACCGGTCCGATACCCCGTACATAGACGGCATGGGAATATCCTAAGGGAGTGTGCGGATGAAAACTGCTGTGCATGGTGCATCGGAAACGGGAACGGCGTTCCTGGATGAGACCATTCAACTGGAGGGGAAACTCCGGTTTGAAGGACGTATCCGGATGGAATGCGCATTTAAAGGTCATATCGAAGGTGGCCGGGAGTTGATCATCGGCAAGAAAGCCCGTATAGAGGGCACGATTCTGGCCCGGCACGTGTACGTGCACGGTACCGTACAGGCGGAAGAGATCCGGGCCCATCGTCTGGAGATCTTCCCGGAGGGGCGAGTCGAGGGCCGGGTCCACGTGGAACGTCTGGTCGTGCACGACGGCGCCATCCTCCAGGCCGAGTGTGTCATGGAGGAAAAGGCAGCGCCGAAACTCGCGAAGGTCGCGGGGACCGTTCCCCGCTGACGGAAAGGAGTGTACGCATGATCAAATTACACATCGGGGAAGAAGTGCATGAACTGACGGACGGAGAATACATCCTCGGACGCAGCCAGGTCTGTGATATCCAGGTCCAGCACGAGACCGTATCCCGACGACACGCGCGGATCACCGTGCGGGACCGTCAGGCATGGATCGAGGATCTGCAGAGCAGTAACGGCACGTATGTCAACGGACGGGCGATTCGTGAGCGTACGCCGCTCGCCGACGGCGACCGGGTCCATCTGGGCAAATACGAAATCGTGATCGAAATTCCCGTGCCCACGACGGAAGCCCCGACGATCCTGATGACACCGGAGGAATCCACAGAACCGGTGTATTCGGATCAACCGACCGAGGTATTCACTCCGGGTGCTGACCACGCTCCGGCAGCCACGACGCCGCAGGCTGCTCCACAGGCGCCGACAGCGCCTCAACCACCGCCCGCACCTCCGCCTCCGCCGGAGATGCCACCTGCACCCTCGGCGCGTCCGGTGTCCACTTCGCGTCCGATCGCGGAACCGATTACCGGAATTCGACGCGCGTCCGCTGCTGAACTGGCGAGTGTCGGGGATCGGGTCATGGCATTCCTCATCGATATCGTACTGGCATTTGTGCTGCTCATCCTCGGGTGGTTGCCCTTCGGTATCATCAGTCTGGTGACCGGTGGTGGTAGCTGGCACATGATCGGTCTGGCGCTGGGGATTCTCCTCGAGTTGGGCTTCGTGTTTTACAATGACGTGTACCTGGTGGCCACGCAGGGAGCCAGTTTTGGGAAACGGTGGATGCGCATTCGGGTCACAACAGTTCAGGGCACGAGCCCGGTTGGATGGGGTCCCGCGGTGCTGCGGACGCTCGGACGGTTGCTCAGCGGTTCGTGTATGATGCTGGGATACCTGTGGGCGCTGTTTGATGCGCAGCGCCAGACCTGGCATGACAAGATCGCCGGGACCATCGTGGTCAAGCGCACTGACCGGCGGTAATGTGCCCGATCCGGTCCGGTTTTCCCCTGAGGACATTTCCCGTATTGCGGAAGAGAGGATGTCCGGCGAAACGTGCGCGCTTCGGTTTACACTGTTTCAGTGCAGGAACCCGGATGATCCGATGCTGTCGCATGAGGTCCGGTGTTTTCAACAGGTGTTGCGTCCATTCCTGGGCGAACTGCGTACGGTCAATATCGTGACCACGCGTCCGGAAGCGGCGCTGTTTGCGGATACGGACATCTTTCTCGTCGGCGGTGCCGGCGAGTATTCCGTCCTGGACGGTGCTCCCTTTTTGCACGAATTTTTTGATTTCTTACGGGAGATTGTGGCCCGTCGGTGGCCCATGTTCGCGTCATGTTTCGGATTTCAGGCATTGACCGTGGCACTGGGCGGGACGGTGGTCCACGATCCGGAACATCTCGAACTCGGCACTGTGGTCGTTCATCTCAACTCCGCGGGTCGGGCGGATCCGGTATTTGGGGGACTTCCCGCATCGTTTCTCGCCCAGGTGGGCCACAAGGACCGCGCAGCGCAACTCCCCGAGAACGCCATCCCCCTTGCATTCAGCGCCGACTGTCCGTACCACGCGTTTCGCATTCGCGATACCTGGATTTATGCCACGCAGTTTCATCCGGAAATGACGCACGAACAGAACTTCGAACGGTTTTTGAACTATATCCGGCTATACGGAGAAGATACCTCACCGGAGGCCATTGCGCGGGCGCGACAACAATACCGGCCGTCGCCGGAGGCATCCGCGCTGATTCCCCGGTATGTCCGTCATATCCTGCGCCACGTCGACACCGGTGTCCGGCCTTAGTGATTTGTTTCCCAAGTTCGTATTGGACGCAGATGCACGCAGACAGACG
>CAZIRO010000089.1:8212-11321 GCA_964541595.1 uncultured Acidobacteriota bacterium | reverse complement strand
GGTGCAGCATATGCAGATTCAAGCGTATACACGCGCGTCGACCAGCGCGCGTGGTGCAGTACCGGGTGATCGTCCGGAATCGTGGCCATGGGGTCCAGGATCACCCGAATGTAGGGTTTGGACGCGTGCAACAATCCCACGCGCGGGGACAGGTCCGGCTGATCCAGTAGAGCGGTCCGTGGCCCGATCAGAATGGCATCACATGACGCCCGCAGGTGGTGAACCCAGTGCCGGGCTTCCGGAGAGGTGATCCATACACGCCCCTGTTCGGGCCGTCCGATACGCCCGTCCGCCGTGATGCCCGCTTTCAGAATAACATAAGGCCGCCGGTCAGTGACCCATGTGGCAAACCCATCGATCAGACGATCGGTCAGATGCGCGCATACGCCGATATCGACCGTCAGACCGGCTGCACGCAGCGTCTGGACACCGCGGCCGTGCACTTTCGGATTCGGATCGATGCTGCCGATGACCACCCGTCGGATACCCGCTGCAATGATCTGTTCCGTACACGGTGGCGTTCGACCGTGGTGGCAACAGGGTTCCAGTGTGACGTACAGGGTCGCATCACGTGCTTGCGCGCCGGCCTGCTCCAGCGCCCAGACTTCCGCATGGGGCGTCCCTGCCTGGAAATGGTATCCCTGTCCCACACACCGGCCGTTGTGCACGACTACGGCACCGACCGGAGGATTTGGCGCCG
This sequence comes from uncultured Acidobacteriota bacterium, assembly GCA_964541595.1. Lineage (GTDB taxonomy): Bacteria > Acidobacteriota > HRBIN11 > HRBIN11 > HRBIN11 > CAZIRO01. The sequence goes on along the minus strand of CAZIRO010000089.1, from coordinate 10,621 downwards.
TATATCCGAGCCCCTGCCGGGCCAACCGAACCGCCCAGCACATCCAGTAGGTATCCATTTTAGGTCTCAGGTCTCAGGTATCAGGTGTCAGGTGTCGGGTCTCAGGTATCAGGTGTCAGGTCGTACGAGTGTATCCCCGGGACGCAGTACCGTTCCGGGAACAACGATCCAGAACGTGCCCGTATACGTCGGATGGATTTCGACCTTTTCCTCATGCGTACCGCGTCGCCGCCATACAAAGTATCGACCGTACGCATTCCGAACCCACTCCCGTGGGATCGCAAGCGCACGACCCTGAAACGTGATGATCCGGGCTTCCAGGGTTAAACCGATGTTCCAGTCCAGCGGCCGATCCGGGCGAACCCGAACGATACGCACTTTCCGATCGATCATTTCAGCGGGCTGGTCGCGGAAAACACGTTTTTTTCCATAGTATGCGTACAACTGTTCCACCACGCCAGTTCGCTGACGTTCCGGCTGGTTTTCCGGCCAGAAGATCACGCGCTGTCCCGCTCGCACACGGAACGCGTCAATATAGTCCACTTCGATTTCAGGGTACCGATTCAGATCGGCAATCCGCAACAGCGGTCGCGGCACCTGCGGATGAACGACGTCTCCCGGATGGGTCCATACATTCAACACGATCCCATCCCATGGCGCACGGATACGGGTTTTATCCAACAGGGTCTGCCAGTAGGTAACACTCGCGTGTGCACGGGCAACCCGTGCGCGGGCACGTTCAATCTCTTCTTTACGGGGGCCGTGGTGCGCTTCTGCGTATGCGGCCTCCGCTGCTTCCAGTCGCTGCCGCGCTTCATCCCTTCGGGCACGAGCGTTGTCCAGCGCCTGCTGGGACACCACGCCTTCACGGTATAATCGGACTACACGTTGATACTCCCGTTCAGCCAGTGTGTATGCAGCACGTGCAGCGTCCCGTTCGGCCTGCAATCGCTGCAGCGTTTCCGGACGCGTCCCCCGTTCGAGTTCTTCCAGATAGGCCCGGGCTTCGCGCAGTTCGGCTTCGGCCATGGAAAGTTGCACATGATACACCGGATTGTCGATTTCAATCAGCAAATCTCCCGCATGGAACCGGTCGCCTTCTTTAACGTGCACACGGGCAACGGTACCCGCGACTTCCGGATACACATCGATCTCCCGGTCTGCCTGAACCACGCCGATCCCCTGAACTGCGTCCGTAATCGGACGCACCGTCAGGGTGTACACATGACTGTCGTGATTCATGCGGTATAGTCCATACCCGGCAAGGACGATGAGGGATCCGAAGCCGATACCGATAACGGCAAGGACACGCGATCGGTTTCCTGTAAACATCCGTCCTCCATTCTGAAAATGCGGTTCCCCAGGTCGAGGATCCGGTGATCGTGTGTGACCACGACGGTGGCCATCTGCCGTTCACGCGTCAGTCTTGCAACGTATTCCATAATGCGCCGGCCGGTGGCCGAGTCCAAGTTTCCGGTAGGCTCGTCCGCGAGCAAGATCTTCGGGTCCCCGGCGAGGGCCCGGGCAATGGCCACACGCTGTTGTTCGCCACCGCTGAGGTCTTTCGGATAGAAATGCGCGCGTTCCCGAAGTCCGATTTCGGTTAACAGTACCAGCGCCTGTCGACGCGCCGCCGTGCCCCGGATCCCGCGCAGTGCCAGGGCGACCATGACGTTTTCCAGCGCGGTCAATGCGCGAAACAGATTGAATTGCTGGAAGATGAACCCAATATATCGACGGCGCAGATAGGGCAACCGACGTTCGTCCCAGGGTTCCACTTTCTGACCATCAATGTATAATTCACCGGCCGTGGGTTGCAAGATACATCCGAGCATGGACAGCAGGGTCGTCTTTCCGCTGCCCGATGGTCCGACGATGTATACGAGTTCACCCGGATAGACGGTCAGATCGACCCCACGCACGGCATCGATCACCGTACGCCCGCTGATGTACCGTTTTGACAGGCCCACCGCACGAATCACCGGCTGCCGATCGACCATTTCCGGCATCCTCTTGATACACCCTGCCAGGGGTGCGGTTCAGTGAACAATTTATCAATAGACACCCTGTTCGGCCACTCACGGCGCGTCTGTACGCGGTTTCGGGAGATGTGATATGATAGGTGTCAGTTGTCGGGTCTCAGGTCCCAGGTGTCAGGTGTCGGGTCTCAGGTGCCAGGTCCCAGGTGTCGGGTGTCCGGTGTCAGGCGTCTTGTGGGGTGACCGATTGGAAATCGCCCGATCATGATAGAAACTCAGACATCGCTGTGGCCCCTGATGGGCACCGACGTGCCATTCAATGGCCACTCTGGTACGGCGGCCACAACTACAAAACGCCTGACACCTGACACCTGGGACCCGACACCTGACACCCAACAGGTGGGATCATGCGACGAAAGTGGCAGGCGTG
>CAZIRO010000089.1:0-8112 GCA_964541595.1 uncultured Acidobacteriota bacterium | reverse complement strand
GACCCGACACCTGACACCCAACAGGTGGGATCATGCGACGAAAGTGGCAGGCGTGGATCCAGGAACATATCGATCCCGTGGATGTCTTCGGTGTGTATACCCGCCTTCGACGTGTGGGCCGTCGATGGGCGGGGCTCTGTCCAATGCATCCGGAACGTACGCCGAGTTTTTACGTCTTTCCGGACACCGGATCGTGTTACTGTTTCGGATGTCGTCAGGGCGGGGATGTAATCTGGTTCCTGCAGGTGGTCGAGCATCTGGATTTCGCAGGTGCCATCCGCCTGTTGCAGGACCGGTTCGGCCTGCCCGCGCCCCCGCGGGAACTGCTGCCACAAACGGAACAACGCGTCGTGACCCTGATCGATGCGCTCGCGCTGGCGCATCGGTATTATCAGGAACAGTTGTTCACACCTGCAGCCGCACACGCACGTGCATATTTGTTGTCCCGGGGAATCCCCGAAGATCGCTGGACGGATTTCGGATTCGGGTATGCACCGTCGGATGGCGACGCACTCTTGCGAGCCATGCAGTCCGGTCAGGTCCCGAACTGGGTGATTCCCCAGTGTGGACTGTTTTTTGAACATGACGGCACGTTTCGGGACCTCTTTCGCGATCGCTTGATCCTGCCCATCCACGATGCCGCCGGCCGCGTGATCGCACTCGCCGGCCGTGCCCTGGGCGATGCCACGCCAAAATACCTGAACAGTCAGGATTCACCGATCTTTCGGAAATCGGCTGCATTTTTCGGCCTCCGATGGGCCGCGCCGGCGATTCGGCAGCATCGGACCGTATTTCTCGTCGAAGGATATTTCGATGCCGTTTTGATGGCACTGCACGGCTGGACGCACACCCTGGCGATCATGGGTACCGCGCTGACCGATCCGCATATCCAGTGGCTGCGTCGGCATGTGGAAACTGTATACGTGTGTCTGGACCGCGATGAAGCCGGTTTGAACGCCGCGTGGTCTATACTCGGCAGTCTGTTTCGAGGTGGGTTCTGGCCCCGATTCGTCGTCGTCCCGGTCGGCAAGGACCCCGCAGATGTCTTCGAACAGGCGGATGTTGCAACCATGCGACGCGCGATCGATCAGGCACTGGAATGGGTGGACTTCATGCTGGTCTATCTGGGCGCACGCGTGCGCGGGCTGGAAATCTTTGCGGACCTTCGCAGGGAGACCCTCGTACCGGTTGCGTTGCAGGCATTGTCCGAGCGAAAACACCTGTATGGGGTGTTTCAACAGATCGCAGCGCTTCCCGATCGTACGATGCAGTACCTTGCCACGCTACAACTGGGACAGGCACTGCGGATCGATCCGCCGAAACAACTGTACGCCGATTTTCTGCGCTGGATCCGCCGGAATCGCAAATCGGTTGCGACTCCGCCCGAACCCGTTGAAGCGACGGTAGAAACACGGCTGTTGCCCCCGTATGAAAAATGGATCATCGCAACCCTGATCGAACATCCGGAACGTTTTGAAGAGCTCATGCGTGACGTGGGCGAGTCGATCCTGGACAGTGCGGAGAGTCGCCAGATTTTACGGTTTCTCTACGATACCTGGTACCGCACGCAGTCGGTCACCTGGGCCGATCTCCTGGAAACGTTTCCCGATCCACCGGAACGGGATTGGATACACACGCTAATGCGCGAGGACCTGCATCCCACCCCGGAAGAGTTTCAGGACGCGGTGCATCTGCTGCGCAGTCGACACTACCGCAGGTTGCGGCAGGAGATCATCCGTGGTGCAACGCAGATGACCGAAGTGTTACCGCAGGTGATTCAACTCGTACGGGAACTGCTCGCTACAGAAGAAGCGGCAGGATTGGGGATTCGGTGGTGAATGGGGGGATCGGGTGTCAGGTCCCGGGTCTCGGGTGTCAGGTGTCAGGTCTCAGGTCCCAGGTGTCGGGTCCCAGGTCTCAGATGCCAGGTGTCAGGTGTCGGGTCTTCCATGTGCGATTCTCACCGGGGATGTCCCGGCATGCATGTGAGAGGGAGAAGCCGTGAATCCGGAACGGTGGATGGACCGGCTGGAAGATCTGGTCGTCCTGCGGGATCGTCTGCGGTTGCGCACGTTACGGGAAACCGCGCCATTGCAGTTGAAGGATTTATATTCGCGATTCAAAGAGTATATCGATATAGAACACATTCATACGCATGTCCGCGCATTGCGTGAACGGTACGCGGTCATCCCGATCGATGGAATTGCGGCGTATCGGGTGGCGTTCTGGTTGGGACTGGAAGCCGCGACGATCGCGACGTTGCAGCCGGTTCGGGAGGGGTGGACAGCAGAAACCCTGCCAGGTAGCGGTCACACGCTCGCAGAAGCATGGTGGCAGGTTCGATGTACCGGAGACCGCGATCGGGTGGTCGAATTCATCCAGGGGATCGATCGGTTGAACCCGTTACGACTGCAGTGGTGGACGCACTGGCAGGTCACGCTGAAATCATGGCGCATCCCGAACGGCTACACACTGCTGGAGCGGTGGCAGGGCTGGGATCTGGATCTGTGGGACCGTATCGCACGGGATTATCTGGACGCGCGAGAGGATGCCTATTCGGAGGGATACCACGCGGTCCTGCAACCGGAATCGAGCGAACGGCTGCCGCACTGGTCTCTCTGGTGGCAGCGCATGGCCGATTTCGGCACGGACTGGACGATCCTGCACGCACTGGACACCCACGGTCCCATGCGGTTGTGGCAGGACCGGCTGGACGTCCAGGACACCGGTACGGTAGACATCGCCTGGTACGCCATGGAACCCGCACGGGCACCGGCAGTACCGGTCACACTCTTTGATGGAGACCGGTTGTGGCTTGTGCGCGGTCCCGCAATGGGCAACTGGCTGGACGTATGGGAACGGTTGTACCTGTGGGGCCTCGCACAGGTGGCGATGTGGACGCCGCTGAACTACCGCTGGACCCGTCTGGCCGGTGGGGATCCCGCGATACGTATCGGCTGGGGGTTCTGGGTCGCGCGGTGGATGTGCCGACCCGGATTCTGGCGCGCCGTCGATCTGGAAGACGTCTGGGACACGCAACGGATCGTGCTGCAGGCGTGGGATCACCTGTACGGCCGCTGGCTCGCTGCAATCACGGTCCATACACTGGAGGCCCAGCGGTGGAATACACGTTCTCTGGACCGGTTTCTGCATGATGTACGTGTGGACCTGCAACGCCGTCTCGGTTTAGCCGTGGAACCCGAATGTGTTGTTCCCTGGGTGATCCACCGCGGCTGGCCGATTCGAGATTTCCGGGCATGGATCTTTGCCGAGGGCGTGCACCGTTACCTGGAAGATCGGTTCGGTACCGACTGGTGGCGTGAACGGATGGTACGTCATCTGTTGATGGACCTCTGGCATGCCGGCACGGACCCCACGGTAGAGGATCTCTTGAAAGATCTGGGTCTCCCGGTGGATCAACTGGCCGAGGGAAGTGCCGGGAGATGACGCGTGGTGTGTCCGGGCACGCTACGGTATGCCCCTGCAAAACTTTTCCCCTCACGGCCCGACATACCCGATCTGACGCAGATCCCGTTGCACATCCTCCGGCAGTGGTGTCGCCGTCTGAAGATCGGCACGTCGCAAATGCAACCACTGCTGTACACGCGACACCAGTCGGACCAACCGTTGTGGCGCGTGCGTGCGCACCGGAATGTCGCCGTTGCGCAGAACCACTGTTTCTGTCGATGTTACCCAGAGTTTCCAGTCCCCATCCGTAATGACCGCGGCCGGCACTCGCAGTTCCCAGGCAGTGACCCATGTGCGGACGTTCTGCCAGGACCCATCCCGCCAGACCGCATATCCGGCCCAGTTCGGTGGCACCCGCAGTCCCGCAAGCGCCAGAACGGTGGCCGGGATATCCGGCTGGCTGACCAGCGTATCGATATGCGCACCGGCGATGGTGTCCGCCGTATCGTAGAGGATCCAGGGAATACGAATCAGATCGTCGGTCAACAGCGTACCGTGTGAGAAATATATTCGCATGTCCGGATCGATCGGATGGGTCGTTTCCATGATCTCGCCGTGATCGGCAGTGATCGACACGATCCAGCGATATCCGGCGGCCCAACGGGTGATCCATCCGATCAGACGTCCCACCTGAGCGTCCGTATACGCGACGTCCGCACGGTATAGCGCCCGAATACGTTCCGGATGGTATGCCGTCGCGTCGATCGTGTATTTCAGGATATACGGCGGAATACAGTTCCAGCCGAACATATCATCCGGCGCACAACGCGGTGCCGGATGCGGCAGCAGGGGTTGTGGTACCGTATTCTGAATCCAGTAATCTCCCCAGGGCGGAGGCGGTTGAAACGGTTCGTGCGGATCCAGGAAATGGACCCAGAGCAGTGTGGGGGTTTTCCAGTTGTGTGTTCGAGCCCATTCGATCACCCGGTTCACCAGCCGGTCAGCGGATTGAAACGGTCGACCGTAGAACCCCCATTCCTGAAACTGCGCACGTATCTGCAATTCCGGCGCGGCCAGACCGGGATGATTCGTAAAAAACGCGGTCCGATATCGATACCGATGCGCGAGCCATTTCGGCCAGGAGATGTGTCGGGATACGGGCGGCGTATTCCAGTCCGTTACCCCGTGTTGTACGGGTGTTCCCCCGTACAGGAGGGACGCCATCGCAGGTGGGGTCCATGCGGCCGTTGCGTACGCACGGAGAAACACGGCACCCCGCGTGGCCAGCCGATCGATATGGGGCGTGATCGGCCAGGGTGCGCCGTACACACCGACATGGTCCCGGCGCAACGTGTCAATGGTAATGAACAGGATATGCGGGGGGGCGGTATGTAATCCGCGGTGAATCAGCGTAAAACCGATCAATACAAGTACGAAAGCGATGCCGGCCTGTCGGTACACGTGTTTCATCGTATGCCACACGGGCCGATGATCCCCCGTTGTGCGGAACGCCTGACCGGCCGTTCATTACGGTCATCGGGCACGCGAGCGCGCCCCAGTGCAATGGATATTGAAGCGGGGTGGACCCGCCGAAACGGCGGGCCCGTATGCGTGTACCCGCACGGTCTACTCACCTAACGGGATGCGTCCGATGGTTATGAACAGCAGGATCAGGTCGACCAGGAGCATGTAAATCACGAGCGATTCGATAAACGCGAGCCCCAGAATCAGCAGTCCGCGGATGGCATCGGCTGATCCGGGATTGCGTGAGATCCCGTCGCAACCGGAAACGAGCGCTCTGGACTGTGCAATCGCTCCAATGGACGCGGCAATCGCCAACGCAAAACCTGCCGTGATGACCAGCCAGGTGAACGACGCATACGGATTGGAAAACGCGCCGCCGGCTTCTGCAGGTTCGGCAGCAAATGCGACCCCGCTCCCGACGAACAGGAGTATGCCTGTCAGCACACCCATCCATTTGCGCATCACGATTCACCTCCCTTTGGCGTGGGTTGAAATCAAATTCGCGCACCACCGGAAGCCGTTGAATGCACCGATCGGGTTAATGTTCTTCGGCTACCGCACCGGCAATGTACGAGATGGACAACATGACAAAGACGAGCGCCTGAACGAACGCCACGATGATCCCGAGCACCATTACCGGCAGGGGCACGAGAATGGGGAACAATACCATAAACAAAATGGCCAGAACGACGTCTTTTCCGAAGATGTTCCCGAACAATCGCACGGACAGACTGAGCACGCGGGCAAAATGGCTGATGATTTCCATCGGGAAAAACAGGGGCGCCAGCCACCATACCGGTCCCATAAAGTGTTTGATATATCCGATGATCCCGTGTTCCCGGATACCTTCCAGGTGGTAGTACAGGAATATGAACACGGCGGCACCGGCGGTGACGTTCAGATTGGCCGTGGGCGCGGTCAGGCCGGGGACCAGACCCATCAGATTGCCGAAAAACACGAACAATCCGATGGTCCCGATGACCGGAACGTACCGGTCGCCTTTTTCCTCACCGATCATCTCCCGGCACAGGCTCTGGATAACAGTATAATAGCCCTCCAAGATCTGCTGTACCGGAGACGGAACCACCCGATACCGATTACGAAAGAGCGCAAACACAATACTGAGTCCCATTACGAGCAACAGTACCATACAGAGCGACACCGCATCCCGTTCGGACAGATGCACGCCCAGTGCCGTCAGCAGATGGTAGAACTGCACCCCGATCCATGGGGGAACTTCAAACTGTTCCATCGGTTACCATCTCCGTCTCGAGGATTCGCAGAGTCAGCGTGAACCGTTTTCAGATACATTCAACGGCGCGGGGGCTGATCCCGTCACGCGCACCTGTCGCACCAGGATAGCCGTCCATCCCAGGAAAAATCCGATCACCATGGCCCATCCGGGCAGACGCAGTTCCCACAACCCGAGCGCGATCCAGAGGACGTATACTGCCCATTTCACCATCATCCAGGCCGTACCGACCGCGGACGGAGACACGGACGTGGGTTGCTGTCGGATGCGGTCCACCGCACGGGTCACCAGCACGATCAGCGTCTGCCAGCTGTAATGCGCGAGCAAAACACCCCAACCGAACGCAACTGCAGTGTGCACGTTCATACGTGTTTCTCCGGACGGTCGGATTTCTTTCCGAACCACCGCTGATAACTGCGGTAAAAATGATAGAACCCGCTCAGTATCCCGAACAGCGTCATGATCAGTGTCATCCACGGCGCTGTTCCCCACCATCGATCCAGCCCATACCCGATCGCCACACCGACCGCGATGGATGAGGGGAACATAAGCGCGACCTGCGTCCATTCGCTCGCTTCGCGAAATCGTCCCCGCCGGATCCATCGCCGTACGGGCGCGGGTCTGCGCGGGGTTCGGTCATTGCGCATGTTCTTCCGATGGTTGTGGATGGGTGCCAGCGCCGGTTTCCGCAGAACCGGCCGGGACGGTCGGGAATGTCTTGGGCGGCCCGGTCAGTTCCGCGGGCCGGGTCTTGGCGACCACGTATTGTAACGGTTTTTCTAACCAACGGAAATAGGGTTTCGGATAGATCCCGATTTGAAACGCGAGGATCACCAGGGGCAACAGGGAGATCCACTCGTTCCATCGCAGATCCGGCAGACGTTCATTTTCCGCATGTGTCACCGGTCCGAACACGATCCGCTGATACAGCCACAACATATATGCCGCACCGAGGACGATCCCCCAGCCGGCGGCGAATCCCCACCAGAAGTTTTCTTTCAGCGCACCCGTGAGAATGGGAAACTCTCCCATAAACCCGTTCAGTCCGGGGACCCCGATGGAAGACATCGTGATGATGCCGAAGATCGCCGCATATGCCGGGACGACCTTGTAGAGTCCCCCATAATCCGCGATCATGCGCGTATGCCGGCGGTCATACATGAACCCGACGAGCAGGAACAGGGCCCCCGTACTGATCCCGTGATTGATCATCTGTAACGTCGCACCGGACAGCCCTGCCATATTCATGGCGAAAATACCAAGTGTCACGAATCCCATATGGCTGACGCTGGAGTATGCGATCAACCGTTTCCAGTCTTTCTGCATCATGGCCACGAGTGCCCCATAGATAATGGCAATGATCGATAGCGCAATCATCCACGGTAGAAACGCCCAGGTCGCCTCGGGAAGAATCGGTAGACTGAACCGCAGGAACCCGTACGTACCCATCTTCAGCAGGATACCGGCCAGGATAACGCTTCCGGCCGTCGGTGCATCCGTATGGGCGTCGGGCAGCCACGTGTGAAACGGAAACATCGGGACTTTAATCGCAAATCCGAGGAAGAACGCCAGAAAGATCCACAGTTGAATGTGTTCCGGAAGCGCGAGCTGGTGAAACTTCAGGATATCGAATGTGCGTTCACCGGTGATCGCATGGTAGTAGTAATGCAGCGCAATGATCCCGAGCAGCATGAGCACACTACCGAACAGCGTGTACAGAAAGAACTTGATCGCTGAATACAGTTTGCGTCCCCCGCCCCAGATACCGATGAGGAAGTACATCGGCACGAGTACGATCTCCCAGAATACATAGAACAAAATGAAGTCCAGTGATGTGAACACCCCGATCATGCCAGTCTCCAGGACCAGCATGAAGATGTAATACTCTTTGATGCGTTCCGTAATGGAATACCACGAACAGGTCACAG
>CAZIRO010000088.1:6674-11403 GCA_964541595.1 uncultured Acidobacteriota bacterium | reverse complement strand
GGTGGCCACCGGCACACCGGTGGATCCGGTGGTGCGCATGTCCCATGGCCTGTCCTGATCTCGGGCGGTATAACTTACGATTTCGCCACCGTTTTGTCAAAATGGTTCTTTCTGAGCGCGATCGGTATCCGGCATGGCGGGTGATCATGCGATGGTTCAGCGCGTCTTTCGAAAGTGTTCGGCATCGTTTGCCCATTCGTGCAGCAGGTGTGTCTGCGGCGATCGCTCTGAGTCGCGTTGCGGGGTACATTCGCGATCAGGTGCTCGCCCGGTATCTGGGCACGACCCATGAAGCCGACGCGTTCAACATTGCGTTTACCCTGCCGAACACCCTGCGGTTGCTGTTCGGCGAAGGCGCCATGGCGAACGCGTTTGTGCGCAAGTATACCGAATGGCGTACGCACACACACGGCGCGCGCGAATGGGAACTCCCCCAGAAGTTCATGACCGATCTCATCCTGGTCATGGCGTGTGTGGTCCTTATCGGGGAATTGTTGGCCCCGTGGATCATTCCGATCCTGGCACCGGGGTTTCAGACAGTACCCGGCAAACTCGAATGGACGATCTTCCTGTATCGATGGATGGTTCCGTTCGCCGCACTGATCAGTCTGGCCGCCCTGTCGGCGGCGATCCTGAACACGCACAAGGTCTTTGCCTGGCCGCAGGCAATGCCCATCGTCTTCAACCTGACGATCATCGTCGGTGCGCTGGCATTTGCACGGCATGTCCCCCATCCTTCGCTCGTGTTTGCAATCGCCGTCGTTGTCGGCGGCGGATTGCAGTGGATGCTTCAGATGCCGCCCATATGGAAACGGGGGTTTCGATTTCAATGGCGACCGGATTTTCGGGATCCGACCGTACAACGTGTGTTTCGGGACATGGTCCCCGGGTTTGTGGGTACGGGCATTTTGCATTTCAATCTCGTGGTCGGACAGATCTATGCGTCATTACTTGCGGAAGGGACCGTGGCGGCACTCTATTTTGCCATTCGTGTTCGCGAACTGACGATTGGCGTCATCGCCGTGGCATTCGCGGATATCCTGCTGGCGCATCTCTCCGAGTATGCCGTCCGTGCGGATTGGCATCGATTCCGCCATACACTCAGTGACGCACTTGTCTGGGTGGCCGCATGGAACAGTGCTGCGGCTCTGGGATTGATGTGGTTGAGCGAGCCGATCATGCATGCCCTGTTTGAATACGGACGATTCGACGTGACCTCGCGCCACATGGCCGCATCCGCACTGTTCTGGTTTGCCCTGTCGGTCCCTGCGTACAGTCTCGGACGGGTCCTGGAAAAGTCGTTCTATTCGGTCAATGAGGTGTGGATACCGATCCGTCCCGCATTTTACGCGATGTGTGCGTATATCCTTGCGTTGATCCATCTCGCCCCCCGGTATGCCATCGCCGGGATCGCGATGAGCAGCGCGATTGCGAGCTGGGTGCGGTTGACGGGACTGGTGGGATTGTATCTGTACCGTTTCCGTCGGTTTGCATGGGGGGTACTGTTGCGGGGCGTATGGGCGATCCCCGCGGGGCTATCTGCCATGGTCGGCGTATTATGGCTGATCGACCGGTACCGGCCGTATCCGTTCACCGGTACGTTTCCGGCCCGTATCGCGCATCTCGGGATATACATTATTCCCGCTGCACTTGCTTTCTGGTGCGGATTTGCGCTGATCTATCGGTTCATGCGTCGCAGGGACCCTGACCCATCACCGTCGGTGGATGCAGCGCACAGCCGTCAGTGACATAAGGAGCGACAAAGGGAAAAGGGACGTGAAGTGACGTCGTGCATCGACACCTTCGTCCACTTTTCCGCTCATCACCCTCACTTAAAATGGTAGCTGGATCCCCCATACGGTCCGTACAGACCGCGCACGTGGACGTATGGGCCAGGCGATTCCCGCACGCAGGGTCCATCGCAGTCCCCCGATGGTGACGTGCAGACGGAGTTCCGCGCCCACGGTATGGACTGCGATGGTGGACTGCGCGGGTGTTCCCGGAAACGGATAGGGACGGTATACGCCGCCGTCGTAAAATACCGCACCGCTCATCCGTTCCAGAAAGACCGGCACGTCCCAGAGCGATCGCTGAATTTCCAGGATCGGCACCCGGTACTCCAGGTTCCAGATCCATCCCCAGACGGCCGCGCGTAACGGGCGGATGCCCCGAACGGGGAACAGATCCGCATCCGGATCATCCCCCAGAGTGAGCACTTCCGGTTGCGCACCATCGGAACGCATATACGCGATCCGGACCGTCCATACGTCGTGTTCCCCGAACCCGGCGAGGTAGAACCGTCCGTCGAGGCCAACCGTGCGGTAGCGTCGATCCCCGAGACCGAACCGCAGTTTGCCGATGGCCGTCCAGCCGTCTTCCGGACTGATGGAGTACGGAAACCGCAGGGCACGGGTATACGTCCATTCCAGGGGGATTGCCCAGGTGTGTACAACGGGGGTCCGGCGACGTCCGTTCCGAATGACCCAGAACGGCCGGTATTCACCACCTATTGAGAACGCGAACCGCCACCGGGTGGTGCGCCAGGGAATACGGATCCGCAGGCCCCAGGTGTGTTCGATAAGCGTACTGCTGCTGTCCAGTGCGGTGGCTTCCCGACGCGCACGTATCTGAACGGTGGGATACCATCGGTCGAAATTATACGTCAGGGCGAACGTCCACACCCGCTGGGGGGTACGATATGCCAGCGTCGCAAAGTATGCCGAATACCCCATCGGATCGACACCGATCACGGCCAGTCCCGGATTCACGTGCCCGTTTTCAAAGGCAACGGTTGGCCACCATGCGGATGGACGCAGAATCGGACGAACGGACCGGGGACGCTGCATACGGATATGCGTATCCGGAGGGGTCCGTGTTCGTCCGTCCGGGTGACGGATTGGACAGTCCCCGGTAGTGGGAGATGCCGCCCGCGGTGGGGTGAACGGTATCAGTGAATGGGTCCATGTTGCCGTAATCGGGATCCGTGCAATATGGAATCCCTCCGGCGTATGCACGGTGAAGTACAGTGCCGTCGGGGTCCACCATGGAGTACGGATGCCGTCCGCCGCGATGGGCCACCGGGAAAGGCGGTGGGTGGCGGGGTGCCACGCGTACAGTTCCGGTTGACCCCGATAGTCGGCGATAAACAGCAGCCATTGGCCATCCGGGGTCCACGCGAGATCGGTTTTACGATGCCCATCGACCAGCCATCGGTCAAGGAGTTGCCCCCGTACATTTCTGTACTCCAGTCCCCAGCGACCGTCCGGATAGTGGGCAACGACCACAAACGCACCGCATGCATCGCCGGAATGTGCCGCTGCAGTCGTCGAGCATGTCCCCGGACGCCAGCGGGGTTGGCTCCAGCGCACGGCGTTTTCCGTAACCTCGATCGGTCCGGACGGATCGTCATACCGCTGCCGGATGACGAGGGCACTCCCGTCGGAACGGATACGTACGGCAACGAGCCGTCCCCGTTCGTCCACGTCCGGATCTTGCAGACGCTGTCCGCGTGTGAGCCAGCGCGTCCGTCGGCGGTCGGGATCGATGAACATCAGATCGGAACGCAGCCAGAACGTACGACGGAACTCCCATCCGGAGGTGATTAGATACCCTTCCGGGGTTACGGTCAATTGACCGGAAGGCACGATCTCAGCCACGCGTTCGGGTGCGGATTTTTCTGAATACATGCAATACACGCCGGGAAATCGGTGCGTATCCCGATGGATCCAGCATATCCGCCCGTTGAAAACCCGTAAATCGATGACGGCGAATCCGGTACGGTACACGATTTCGGGCACGATACGGGCACCGGTATCGTGAGTCTGTACCGTATCGCCTGTACGGGTTTCGGACATGCGCCACTGCTGCCAGGCCCGGTGCAACGTCGTACCCAGCAGTCTCCGCTCGGAGCGGTTCAGGAAGAACGGCAACATGTGTCGATGTTTTTTCCGCAGTGCCGGCCAGAACGTTTCGGGATAGCGCATGGCCATCCATAGCAAAAACCGGCCACCGAAGTGATATGGGGTGGCTCCTGCTGGCCATTCCGCGCGTGCCGTCCATGCCTGTTCCGGTGTGGGAAATGTCGCCATACGTCGCGCGGTGGTTTCCAGCATGCGGGTTTCCATGCTGCATGCGCGTCCGCCCTGTGTCCAGCGAGTTTCTTCGAAGGTGGCGAGTCCCTCCGCGTACCAGTCCGGCGCCAGAATATTCGGATAGAATATGGGCAGCGCACCGAACAGAGTACGCAGCCCGCGATAAATGCCGTGCGCGTCGTCCAGATGAAAAATGTGCGCAAGTTCATGCACCAGAACGGTTTTCAGCCATATATCGAAGTCACCGATCGTTTCGCGACTGTTGGGTGTCGGCAGGTACACAATGATCAATCGGGTCGGGAAGATCGTGGCCAGTGCATTGGCCATGTCCGTGTGGTCGGTGAGGATGATACGAATCCGCGCCGGGCGGTACCGGAAGTCCTGCGCCAGCCGTTCATAGGCCCACTCAGCCCAGTCGGCGGCGCGTTCTGCAACCGTATCCAGACCCTCCGGATAGTCGATAGTCAGATGTGCCGTCCGGATCTGTCGCCATCGAATCCCCGGCGGCAGAATGGTCGCACCCCAGACCGGGAACGCCACGCCCCAGAGCACGAGCATCCAGACAACGGTCCGCAGGGTCCACCTCCGTTTCGGTGTTCAATTCCCGATGCAGTTCCTGAATATTCGGATGCTGTAAT
>CAZIRO010000088.1:0-6574 GCA_964541595.1 uncultured Acidobacteriota bacterium | reverse complement strand
CTCCGTTTCGGTGTTCAATTCCCGATGCAGTTCCTGAATATTCGGATGCTGTAATGTGGCCATGATGCGTGCTTCACACACTGCAGTACGGACGCCGGCATCGGACTCCGGGGCAGCAGCACCTTGATCGCGACCGTTCGGTCCGGGCTGATCTGTGTGCCCGCAAACACTGCACCCATACCCCCCTGTCCGATCAGGCGAACGATCCGGTACCGTTCGTTCAGCGGGCGCTCGCGGCATACACGCACCGAGAGGGGTTCCGTGGGTGCATGGCAGTGGGGACGTTCAAACGTCGCCGTTTCCGTGAATACCGTACGTTCACATTTTGCGCACCATTGCCAATCACCGCTGACCATACGGACCGTTCCTCTTACCGGGCGTGGTGCAATAACTTCGTCGAATTCCCGTACGGTCATTGAAGTCGCCCCGGTTCGGACGATCAGGGTACATGCAGGTACACCGTGATCTCCCGACGGATTCCCCGCGCGGTGGCGACGATCGTCACCGGATACGTTCCACTCGCAAGATTCAGAGGAATTTGCACGGCGAGTACCGTATCGGCCGTCCTGCCGGGTTCGAGTGAGACCGGATTCGGTCGGAAGATGCAGGTTCCCCCAGGGGGCATACGCGTGCACCGGAACGTAACGTTGCCGTGGAACTGGTTCACGGATCGAAGCGTACAACGGCTCATGGGCAGCAGCAGCGGCAGGGTCTCGGGTGCACAGGATTCCAGCATGAACGTGGGTCGACTCGTGAGAATGACGTCAAACCCGCTCGCCGCTTGACGCACAATAAAGATCTGCAGAGGCGGAGATTCCAGGATCAGATGCTCTCCGGGTTGCCACATGGCGCCCGCATCGTTGAGATCGCCGTTGTTATCTCCATCGATGACTTCAGCGCCGGTGCCGTTGGATTCCAATCGGGCAAATGTCCGGTGCACGATAACGGCTTCGCCGGGGACGCCCTCATCGTATCCGATCTGCATGCGGCTTTCTAAGGTGTATGCATCACCGCCGGTTCCGGGGATCGGGATACGGACGAGCAGGAACCCCTGGTCCGGAGGCTGCGCAAGGCGCGTGAGATGGATCTGCCGGTCAATGGGAGGACGAACGGTCAGGACACGGGATGCGGGAATCCAGCCGACCAGATACTTGAACGGCGCAATGGGATGCACACCGATACAGCCGAATTCCCGGGACTGTACGCGGCAACTGCCGCCGCTCATCACGTCCCAGAACGAATCGTACGGGGAAGAATGCGGCATGCCGAACCCGTGACCCATTTCATGTGCCCAGATCCGTTGATTGTGGATCGCCCACCGGGGGAGCCAGGTCACGCGGTATAGCCGGGTCTGTCCGTCCGCGCGGAATGTGCTGCTTCCGCCCCAGGCGCAACAGTCCAGCGATCGGTTGAAGACCAGATTGATACCATCAAATTGGGGGAAATCGATCTGCGGATCGGCCAGTCGGGCACAATCTTCCAGCAAACGGTCCAGATCCGCTTCCTGGCCGGGCACATAATACGAGCGGGGGTGTGGCAAATTGAACCATCCGACGATGCGGCTACCTTCGGTGGTCACCTGGTCATAGGACACTTCCTGCCAGTAGTGTTGCAGACCGGGGTATTCGGCGCCGATGAGACGATAAAAGAAAGATACCGGTTCCGGTGTATCGGTGCGGGCATCGGCGAATCGGCACAGAATGGTCACCCAGGACGACCGGCGGGGGACGGCGGGTGCCGGAACGGTCGGTGCGGGTTCCGGAACGATATCGATGACTTCCAGAGACATCGTCCGCAGGAATGGACCCCCCAGGGGGCCTGCGGATCGGAAATAGATCCGCACGCGACGGCGGTTCCACTGCAGGGGTGAACCGATGCGGTGCCAGATGGCAGGAGGCACGCGCAGTCGCCACCAGGTGGACTGATCGTCGATGAACAGGTAACGGATCCGTCCCTGAAATGGCGTGCGCCGGAAGTCGTCCCCCCAGAGGACCACAAACCAGCCGGTGCGTTCCTGCACCGGCGCGGCGGCGGAGACCGGAAGGGAAAATCCCAGCATGAATGGGTCCGCACGGGTGCCCCGGGATGCGGAAACGGACGGGGTGTGCATCGAAACGGATAGGGCAGCCCCCACAATTGCCAGGAGCAACCCGCTCAGGGGCCATCCCACCGTTGGACATGTGTGACCGGTGGATTGCGGATGTGACCGGTTCATGATGCTGTCCCCCAGATCCGAATGCGGAGTGCCCCCCAGATCCGCCAGTGGGTCGCGGGCGCGGCCCCGTCATAACGCATGCCGAAAAAGATGCCGATTCCTCCATGTAAACGCAAATGGGCACCGACCCATCCGTAAAATCCGTTCTGATGTAATGTGGATGTGCGCCGGATCTCGGGAAATTCCACCGGCTGGACCTGTACGTTGAACGTGTGCCGGGCTATCCCCAGACCGATCCCCGGCAGAATCCGTCCCTTCCAGCCGGTGAGCGTCAATCCGAAGTATACAGTACGGTCTTCGAACGTGTGATCCACATCCGCAAGCACCAGGCGCATCTGCGTGCGTTCCGTGTGGGTCCAGGCCGCGTATCCCGCTTCCAGACCCGCGAACCGCCAGAATCGAATCGCAACCCCGGCCGTGTACCAGAAACTCCCGCTGATCCGCCGCAGACCGGCGATGTCCATCCATTCATTTCCCTGGCCGGGACCGAACAGTCGATCGCCCAGAGAAAAGATATCGTAATTGGGTTGGTACCATCCGCCACCGATCGTCAGATGCACCTCGGCCGCAGCGGCCGAAACGGGCAGGATCAGGAGGAAGATGACGCCCCATTTCCATCGCCGACTGTACGGACGTGTCTCTGGCGGAAGACATGTGAAATACTGTCGAAATGACATCAACCCGTTCCACCGGGATCGGTATGTGTATGGCATCGCATGGTGTTTTATCATGCCACAGGGGGATCGGGAAATTCAATCGAGCGCGGAAAACGATCAATCGGCGGATCCGCCGAGTAATCCTCCCAGGTTTTTGATCACATCGAGGCCGGTGGACTCACCCCCCGCTTCTCCCGCACGCTGACCGATCTGATAGCGTAGACGGGAAAGGGTCATGCTCTGAATGATGACCCGGCCGGGACCGGTCAGTGTGGTCAGGAAGAGTCCTTCGCCGCCGAAGAGACCGGTTTTGATGCTGCCCACAAACTCGATGGAATAATCCACTGTATCGTCAAATCCGACCACACATCCGGTGTCCACCTGAAGACGTTCGCCCGGCTGGAGTTCAAAAACGACGTGGTCACCGCCTGCGTGCAGGAACACGATACCGGTACCGGAGAATTTCTCCAGGATGAACCCTTCGCCACCGAACAGACCGGCACCGATCTTGCGCTGAAAGGCGATTGACATCTCCACGCCGGTTGTTGCGCAGAGAAAGGCGTCCTTTTGCGCGAGGAATGCACGTGTGCCGTCCAGTTCGATCACCTGGATACGTCCCGGATAGTCTCCCGCAAAGGCGACTTCATGACCGGACTGTTCCGCAGTGAAGTGTGTCAGGAACAGGGATTCCCCGGCGACTGCGCGTTTCAGTGCGCCCAGGAGTTTCTGTCCCAGGGTTCGACCGCTCATGCGTGTATCCATTCGAATGCCGGGCGTTTTGTACAGCATCTTCCCGGCCTCGGCGTAGACTTCTTCTCCAGGTTCCGGAAAGATGCGCAATATCTGCAGGTTGTCGCCTTCGATCCGGTATCGCATCGTGTGCTGCTCCGATCAGAAAGGATTTTCCGTACCGCCCTGAATATGCTGGCATTACGTAAAGATCCCGTCAGCTGAGACGTCCATTATGGTCAGGAACGTCCCGAGAAATCAACCAGTGGATCCTGAGATCCGATCATAATTCCACGATTTTCTCATCTGTAGCGGAAATCCGTAAATTCCACAGATCGTTGTCCCTTCAGCATTTCCGGAATTTATGATCGGATCTCAGGCGGGAACCGGTTTCGACACGGTACGCGGATGTGTATAATGCAATATATCCTCCCATCGAAAGGGGTGTCCTGTGACCCTTTCTCGAACCGTCCCGACGGAAACATCTCGGATGCTGGTTTCCATCAATCCGGCTACCGGCAAACCGCTCGGTGAGGCGCCCATCTGCGGACCCGAGGAGGTGGCTGAAGCTGTCCGCCGCGCACGTGCAGCCCAACCGGCCTGGGCGGCCCGTTCCGTTCGGGACCGCGCGCGCGATATTCGGGCGTTCCGGAACGTGATCATCCGGCGCCGCATGGAAATCGCAGAATGGATTACCGCCGAAGTGGGTAAACCGCTGTTCGAGTCGCTCGTGCAGGAGATCCTGGTTGCGGCGGAACTCGCCCATTTTTATGCCCGTGTGGCGCCGCGGGTGTTGCGTCCGCGTCGGGTTCGGCATCGCCTGTTCAAACAAAAACGCAGCTGGATCGTACGGGAACCCAAGGGTGTGGTCGGCGTGATCACGCCGTGGAACTATCCGTTTCTGCTGACGGTGGCGCCGGCGCTTGCGGCGCTGGTTGCCGGCAATACGGTGGTTGCCAAACCCAGTGAACATACCCCGCTTATCGGTTTGCGGATCGCGAAACTCTTCCGTGCGGCGGGGATTCCCGAGGATGTGTTTCAGGTAGTGACCGGAGACGGTACGACCGGTGCGGCACTGGTCGCGGCCGATGTGGACCATATCTGTTTTACGGGTAGTGTACGTACGGGGCGTCGCGTTGCCGCGCGGTGTGGTGAGCGATTGGTGTCCTGTACGCTGGAACTCGGGGGAAAGGACGCGGCCATTGTACTGGAAGACGCTCCACTGGAACGGACCGCGGCCGGTATCGTCTGGGCAGCATTTGCCAATGCGGGGCAGGTTTGTGCGGCCATTGAAACGGTCTATGCGGTGGACGCAATATACGCACCGCTGGTTCAGCGGTTGCGTGCCTGGATCGAACGGCTCCGTATCGGGCCGGGTACCGTGGATGTGGATATCGGTCCCATGGCGGTGGCATTTCAACGAGACATCGTGGAGGATCATGTGCGGGATGCGCAACAGCGCGGTGCCCGGGTGATCACGGGCGGCGTGCTGCAGGCGGAGGGACCGCTGTACTGCCGCCCGCGGCTGGTACTGGACGTTCCCGAAGACGCCAGGGTGCTGACTGAAGAGACGTTCGGACCGGTCCTGCCAGTGGTCCGCGTCGCATCCGCAGAAGAGGCGATCGCGCGTATCCAGGCAAGTCCGTACGGGTTAACCGTCAGCATATGGACGCGCGACACCCGGCGTGCCATGGTGCTGGCACGCAGGATTCGGGTGGGCAGTGTGTATATCAACGATCACCTGGCGCCGCAGGGTGCACCGGAAGTCCCCTGGGGCGGTGAGAAACACAGTGGAATCGGGCGCACCCGCGGGATCGAAGGACTGCTGGAGGTGACGTATCCCAAACATATCGCCGTCGAACGGTGGAACCTGCGGCGGGATCCCATCTGGTTTCCCTATCACTGCCGGATGCTGCGCTGGGTGCACCGGTGGATGCCCTGGTTGTTCCGTTTTTGAGTCCAGAGGAGGTACGCAATGCATACGGATCATCCGCCCGTACGGTTGCCCAGGGTGTACCCCAGGGCAACCCATGTGAATCCGCCGGCAGACGTGTTACGGGACATGGCACGACACGAAGAACGGACGACGACATACGGGGCGCCGAGTTACGTGTCCCGGATTCGAAGCCGATCGGCAAAGTTTACGAAAACCACCGTGGACCCCACGTTCACTGCCGAAGACCGCAATGCGGTCGAAGCGGTCATCGCCAGCCTGGAACAGCGGGAGTTGATTCAACTGGATCGCTGGTTGGGAGAAGACCCGCGGTATCGCATCCACTGTCGACTGTACATTCCGAAAGAATTCGCTCGTATTGCGTACGGCTGGGGAGAACTGCTCACGGAGGCGCCATCGGACCGTGAACCCGATCTGCTCACCATCAACGTGCCGGACTGGCCGGAACGGAAAGTGCTCGTTGACCCGCTGGAAAAGGTCAATTACATCATGGGCACGGATTATATCGGCGAAACCAAAATGTCCTTTCTGCGGTTATGGATGTTTCTGTGGAAAGAACGAGGAGGACTGGCGTTTCATGCCGGTAGCAAAATTGTACGTGTGAACAACAAACCGAAATGGCAACTCTATTTTGGTCTCAGCGGCACGGGCAAGACAACGCTGACCAACCACCCGCTGGGCCTGCCGGAACGGCGTGCACTGCTCGTTCAGGACGACATTGTGGCCTGGCTACCGGATGGTCTCTGTTTGGGCAGCGAGAATAAGGGGTTGTACGTCAAGACGGAGGGTGTGTCTGCGGACACGCAGCCGGCGATTTATACGGCACTCATGCAGCCACGCGCCATTCTGGAAAACGTCTGGGTGGGACCCGACGGCGAGGTCGACCTGATGAATTTCGAGTTGACGACCAACGGACGTGCGGTCATTCAGCTGGAAGATCTCCCCAATGCTGCCCCCAGTATCGACATTCCTCGCGTGGACCAGTTGTTTTTCATCACCCGCAATCCGCTGACTCCGGCG
>CAZIRO010000087.1:0-11419 GCA_964541595.1 uncultured Acidobacteriota bacterium | reverse complement strand
CTGCGCCGCAACTGGTCCCACATTCGTCGCAGCCTGCACCGCAGATCGGACATCTGGATGGATACCGTTCCGGAGACCCGACTGACGGAGTTTCTGACGATCCTGCGGGACATGCTGCTGGGCATTGAACCCGAACTGACGCGAAAGACGCACCAGGCTCTTGCCCCGCTGTTTCACCGGATTCGGGATCGGCTCCGCAGAGAAGGGTTTCTGACATACGAGGACCTGCTCTGGAAGACGTTCACGCTCCTGCAACGGCGACGGGACGTTCGGTTATCGATGCAGGAACGGATTCGGCATGTGCTCGTGGACGAGTTCCAGGACACGAACCCGATCCAGATGGACATCATCCGACTGATCGTCCAGGACCCGCAGACCACCCACTGGCGACCCGGGAGCATCTTTGTCGTCGGTGATCCGAAACAGACGATCTATGCGTTTCGCGATGCGGACCTCGCCGCATTCCACCGTTTTTACCGGGAGATGCAGACGGCTACTCCCGAAGGCCGGTTCCTGACGGTAATCCTGCGACAAAACTTTCGCAGCCGTCCGCAGGTGATCACGTTCGTGAACACGACCTGCGCCCACCTGTTCAATGAAGAACGACGTCAGTTTCCACCGGTATCCGAGGAGGCGCTGCAACAGCAGTACCTGCTTCCGATGACCACCGGTGCCGATACGGATTCCATCACCGGTTTTTTGCAGCGGGCGGTGGTCTATGCCGGGGAGTACCTGCAACCCCCGTACCATCCGCTGGAACCCGCCCGGTCAGAGGACACGTCCATTCCGTTACCGGAACTCATCTGCCTGGAATCGATTCCCGCCGAAATGCGCAATCAATACCGGGCATACATCATTGCCCACAGCATTGCGCGGTGGGCGCAACGACTGGCTGAACGAACGGGTGCCTCCGTTCCCGCATGGGGACGAATTGCGGTTCTGTTTCGCAGCACCAAAAACCTGGAAATGATGAACGCACTCATGACGGTGCTGCATACCCACCGGATCCCGTTCGTATTCGAGGGAAGCCGCCATTTCTTTCAGCGTCCCGAGATCCTGGATCTGGTCAATCTGCTGCGCATCTGGAATAACCCCTACGATCGTCCGGCACTCATCGGATGGCTGCGCTCTCCGGTCGTCGGCATTTCGGACGACTTCCTTGCCCATCTGATCGAGTGGGAACGACAGATGCACCCCATAGACGACGGTCCACCGACCTGGGCAGTGTCGGAAGACCCGCCGCGCATTCTACTGCAGGCGCTGGATACCGCGCCGCTGGAACGCTCTGCGGACGGTTTCCTGCGGGAGTATCCCCGCTTTCGCGGCATGTGGCAACGCATGGTCGACGTTCTGCAACGGCTGATCCGGTTGCGCCAGGCACATGCAGAATCTCCCCCGTATGAAACGCTGGTCCGCCTGATGGACGCGTTTGCCGTTCCGGCCGCGTACGCACGCTACCCCGACGGTCCGCAACGGGTGGCCAATCTGTGGAAACTGGTGGAACTCGCATACCGCTGGTTTAACCAGGGGACCATCACAATGGACGCGTGGGTTCACCGGTTGATGGACAGTCTGGAACGCGGAACGGAAGCCATGGAGGGTTTACTCGCCGATCCGGATATTAACGCCGTGCACATGATGACTATCCATAAGGCAAAAGGTCTCGAATTCGACGTGGTGATCCTGGCCGACGCCGATCGGATCCTTACCGGTTTCGGTGAAGATTTTCGGTACCCCTGCGACATTCGGGTGACACATGACGGCCGCGTGGGCATTGCCATTCGTAAAAGCGGCTATCACCGGCAGGTCCACAACGTGACCTATATCCTCCATCGCATGCGCCAGATCCAGCTGGACATTGCAGAACGCAAGCGACTGTTTTACGTCGCCTGTACGCGTGCGCGCGAACACCTGATCCTGATCTGTGCGCAGGCACGCAAATCCGCGCACAACATCTGCTGGCTGGCCGCATCGCTTGAACTTCCGACCGATTATCCGATCACCCGACTGCATGTCGATACGCCCCTGCCGTCGATTGCGGTGGCATCCCCGACGCTGACGGTGCCGACGGTTTCCGGGAAAACCGAAGCACAGTACCGCCGTGCCTGGGACCGTATTCGACGGCGACAGGCACGATTTCCCGATGCCATGCCGCTTCGCCTCCGGCCCAGCGAACACGACCGCTGGCCGGAAGCACCACCGCCTGACGATCGAGAGACGCCGATACTGTTCCCGCTCACCCCGATCGATCGGGCAGCAGACGATCCCCTCGGACGCCTCGTCGGTACCCTCGTGCATGAAGCACTCGCACGGATTCCACTGGATCAGCCATCCGTTCAGGACGACCTCCGCTGGGTGGACGCCTTTTTCAACGACACCGCACCCCATCTACTGGCTGCACTGGCGCGGGATACAGCGATCACGAGAGAAGATCTCGCCCGCGTTCTCGTCGATGCGCACGAACTGGTGCGCACTTTTCTCCGGCGTCCGCTGTGGCACCTCATGCGCACGCGTATACGGGCACGAGAAGTACCCTTCCTGTGGCCTGCAGACGCGCGTCAACGGAGATTCTGGCAGGGAAGGATCGACGTGATCTGGGAGCAGACAGACGGATGCGGTTCGGTCGTATGGGTGGGGGACTACAAGACCGATCGCGAATCAGACGTTCGCACGCTGCGCAAGCGGTACGCGTCTCAAATCCGCGTTTACTGCGAATTCGTGCGTACGGTCTTTGCGGAGGAACGCGTATACGGAGGCCTGATCGTGGTGCGCACCGGCACCTGGATTCATCTCTGGCCCCGCACACGGGCGCGAAAACCCCCGCTGACACCTCTGGAAGTGTATTCCCAAAGTGACACCAGAAAAAAGGAACGAGGGGAGACGTGATACGAAGTACGTCGTGCCATGAATACCTGCGTCGCTTTCCCTCTCATGACTTTTCATCTCGTCACTTCACCCGGAAATGTACCTCTTCATCGAACGACGAAAGGGCGATCACCTCCGAATGTTCAGGTGCAGTACAAGAATGAAACCGGCCAGGAGCATCCATAAGAGGAGCGTAGCGTGAAAAGCGAGGAAATAGTCCAGTATGCCGTGGATCAGAAACGCGCACCACCCCGCAAGCGTGCCTGCGGCCCATTGACGCGTCATCGCAGCGGGCGCCCGCAGCGCGACGCGGACGCCGATCCCCGTGATACAGACAACAAAGACCAGCCACGCCAGGAACCCCGGAACGCCGATGTCCGCAAGGATCTCGAGAAAGGTATTGTTGGCATGAATCCGTTGATCCCACGATTGAAACCCCAGATAACGCCCATACATGCGGCGGAAGTTGTCCGGACCCACACCCAGCCAGGGGGATGTCTCGAGCATCCGGACGGCGGTGCGCCAGAGTGTGATCCTGCGCAGGACCGGTTCCGGCGCTGTTCGTCCAGACGGCAACGGGTGAATGCCGATCTGCGCCGGAAGTGTGCTCGGCGCCCGACCGGGTCGAACAATGACCCGACTGATGGCTTCCGGAACGTTGCGACTGCGGAACCAGAGGATATTGCGTTGCAACATGCCCCACACGATCCGATACTCTCCAGGAGGCCATTCCATGCGTACCGGCACCTGCAACTCCACTGAACCTCCCGGGGGGACGGCGTGCGGCAGTTCGAACTCCAGGTGTCCGGCACCGATCTGCGCCTGACCGTTCGCCGTGAGCCACCGCATACCCAGAACGACCGGATGCGCGGCTTCCGGACGCCATTCCATCCGACCGGTATTGCGGACGCGAATACGCACGGTCACCACGTCCCCGGTGCGTCCCCGGATCACACCGGGAACCGTATATACGGCACCGTACCATTCGCTATCGTCCACAGTGAACCATCGGATATGCGCCCGCTGGGCGACAGTCAGCATCCCCACGCCCAGGAGTATCAGCACGATCATCCATCCGGCGGGACGCCGGAGGGATCGCAGGTGGGAATCCCGCCATCCCCATACGGTCAGGGCCGCCAGGACAAGCCACAGGGTGACCACACCCGTACGCGTCTGCGTACTGACCACGGCAAGGGCAAGGGTACTGCACCCCAGCGCGTACAGGATCCGCAGCTGCCATGAATTCGCTGTAGCCCAGAGCACGAGTCCTACCGGCAGTACCGCTTCAAAGAACATGGCAGCGATCGTGGCGTATGGGAACGTCGCACTGATACGCAGAAAGCCGCCGACATGAGTCGGCGCAGCTTTGAACATCGCAAGTACGGCAGTCACCGGCGACCACTGAAACCACTCCAGAATCCCGAGTACAGCGCTGATGCCGGCGCCCAGCAGCAATGCGTGACACACATATCGCAGGTCACGAATCGTGCGTACTGTCCCGACGACGATCGGCACGAAAGCGGCGGCCAGAATCCACCGTACAGCGAATTTCCATGCTGCCCATGAATGGAACGGTGCCCATCCGGCGGCAACTGCCGCCCAGCCCAGCCAGGCAACCAGAGCCGCCCAGGTGACGCGCAGTGCACAGTCACGCCACCACAGCGACCGGAGACGGAACGACCGATCCATCCAGACGCGACCCAGCGTGAAGATCAGCAGTCCATAAAAGGCGATCTCCCAGTTGGTGATCCGAAACCACGCGGTATCTATCCAGGGGGTGAACATTTCAAACGGGAGCAGTAAGACGACGAGACCCACCCATCCGCGATGGATACGTACCCACCCGCGTGGGGACATGCGTGCGAACGCGGAAATCCGCCATTGCGGCCGCATACGCGCGGACGGTCGGAATTGGCGTCTATTCTGTATACACAATACGGTAGATAACCCCGGCAAAATCATCGGAAACCAGCATGGAACCGTCCGGAAGGACTAAAATGTCCACCGGGCGTCCCCAGGGTGCGCCTTCCTGCAACCAGCCCTCCGCAAAGACTTCATATGCGATGGGCGTCGAACCGGCCAACCGTACGAGCGTAATGCGATAACCGATCGGAACGGAACGGTTCCAGGACCCGTGTTCCGCGATGAAAATCTGGCCACGGTATTCCGGTGGAAACATCTTGCCGGTGTAGAACTTCATGCCGATGGCTGCGACGTGTGGACCGAGTTCCTGTGCCGGGGGTTCAAACTCGCTGCATTTGCGTTTCTTTCCATACTCCGGATCGGGGATATCTCTCCCATGGCAATACGGATACCCGAAGTGCAATCCCCGCTGACGCAGACGGTTTAATTCATCTGGCGGACGATCGTCGCCCAACCAATCCCGGCCGTTATCGGTAAACCAGAGTTCCCCCGTCTTCGGGTGCCAGTCAAACCCCACCGTATTGCGAACACCCCATGCGACCGTTTCCAGGCGTTTCCCATCCGGAGTCATGCGATGAATGGCTGCATAGGGCGGCGGTGGTTCACAGATATTGCACGGTGCCCCAACCGGAACGTACAACCACCCGTCCGGTCCGAAACGAATGTACTTCCACCCGTGGTGGCGGTCCGTGGGAAAGTCGTCCCGTACGACGACCGGCGGGGGCGGATCCTCCAGATGGTGATCGATATCGTCCAGGCGCAGGATGCGGGAGACCTCCGCAATGTAAAGGTCCCCGTCCCGATACGCCACACCGTTGGGCATGTTCAGCCCCCGGGCAATGGTGAGCACGCGTTCCGCACGACCGTCCCGGTCGCGGTCCAGGACGGCATATACCACGCCGCGCATCGTGCCGACATAGACGATGCCCTTCGGACTCCACGCCATCTGCCGCGCATTCGGCACGCGATCGGCAAACAGGGTAATGCGAAACCCTCTGGGTAAACGGATGAAGTGCAGGGGGAGCGAGGTCTGGTCTTCCGATCCGACCGATGGATCCAGACCCATGAGGCCCACACCCACGAGTATGGCACCGATGATGCGATGATATCTCATGGTGTCCGTTCTCCCGGAGTCAGGTTCTCCGTTACGGTCTGCACAACATCGTTTCAGGAATCGGGACGCGCGATCCGGGGTGTCCCCCGCATCTTCCAATGTGGTACCTGCATGATAGAAAATTCGGATATCACTTGTAAAGACGCGCAACCGTCCAGTATAGTACCCCGCATACGGATCTTCTCTCCTGGAGGACAACCATGGACGGGCGGTGGGTTCGGATCGGAGGAATGCTCTGGGTATTGACGGCACATCTGGCGCTTGCCCAGTCACCGCAAACCCCCGTTGCCGTCGATGTCATCACCCGCATGGCCAACCGAATGGCCGATCAACTCGTGCGAATTCGACGTCATCTGCACATGTACCCCGAATTGAGCAATCGCGAGTTCCGCACGGCAGCATACATCGCGGAACGTTTGCGTGCAATCGGTCTGGATGAGGTGCGCACCGGGATTGCCAGAACCGGCGTTGTGGGCATTCTGCGGGGCAACCGACCCGGACCCGTAATTGCCGTACGTGCCGATATGGACGCACTGCCGGTCGAGGAGACGATCGACGTGCCGTACAAATCACGCCACGCGGGTGTGAAACACGCGTGCGGGCATGACGCGCACATGACCGTTGCGCTGGGAACCGCCATGGTTCTGACCGCCTGGAAACGCGCAGGGCATCCGCTGCCGGGTACCGTGGTATTCATCTTTCAACCGGCGGAAGAGGGTCCCCCACCGGGTGAAGAAGGGGGCGCGTCCCTCATGGTCCGGGAAGGCGTACTGGACGATCCCCCCGTCGAGGCCATTTTCGGCCTGCATGTCAGTCCGCTCCTGCCGGTGGGAACGGTCGGCTTTGCCCGGGGACCCATCCTGGCGGCCGCGAGCCGGTTTGAGATCAGGATTCACGGGAAACAGACCCACGGGGCATACCCTCACCTGGGTGTGGACCCCATCTATATTGGCGCACTCATCGTTACGGCCCTGCAATCCATCGTGAGTCGCTCTCTCGATCCGCGAGAGGCCGCGGTCGTTTCCGTCGGTATCTTCCAGGCGGGGAACCGGTTTAACATCATTCCCGAGGAAGCCCGTCTCGTCGGTACGATTCGGACACTGAACGATGAAGTCCACCGGCAGGTGGTGGAACGTATCCGAAACATCGTCGATCGGATCACATCGGCATACGGCGCCACTTATGAATTCCATACGTCCCTGACGATTCCGGTCACGCGCAACGATCCCGATCTCGTGAATGCTGTGCTCCCGGCTATACAGGCCGCGCTCGGATCCGACAGAGTGCAGGAAGTCATGCCGCAAATGGGCGCCGAAGATTTTGCGTTCTATGCGCAGAAGATCCCCGGATTCTATTTCTGGCTGGGCGTGTGGAATCCGGAAAATCCGGAGATTCATATGCTGCACACGCCGAAATTCGACATTGACGAACGTGCGCTTCCGATCGGGGTTCGCGCGATGAGCAGCGTGGTACTGCATTATCTGTGGACCCACGCGGAGAAATAGGACGTATACGACGTATACGACGTATAGGTCGTATAGGACCCATACGATGAAACGCCGCTGGCTGATTTCCACGGGGGTGTATGCTGCGCTTCTCGGTATCTGGGTGGGGTTCTGGGGACAGGTGTTCCTGTCCAGCGACAGTTTGCACTATTACGCCATGGCCGAAGCATGGTTCACCACCCGGTTCCGCGCGATGCAAGCCGAGGAATACCTGGAAACCCGAATGCCGCACCGTCGCCTGTTCCGGATCATCGGAATTCGGGGAGAACCCGTCTTCTTTTATCCCCCGGGAATGGCAATTGTACTCTGGCCCGGGCTGCGCCTCGGCGATCGCCTGTTCACCTCTGCGACCCTGGCCGGATGGTCTCTGGCGCCGTATCCCATCGGACGTGTACTTGGCGCCGTGATGGAGATTCTGCTGCTCACGCTGGTGGCCATGCTCTGCCTGGAAGACCTGATCACCCGCTGGGGTGCCGTACCGCCCGGTGCGGCGCGATGGGGCACGGTGGCCGCGTTTCTGGGTACGCCATGGATGTACTATGCCACCCGTGACGTTCTGTTCAGCCATGCCGCAGAACTCGCCCTGTGGATTGTCGGACTGTGGGCGATGGGGCGTGCGGATGCACAGACACGGCGGCCGTCCCTGTGGGGATGGCTGACCGGATGGGCCTGGGGCTGTACCGTGGCCATCCGATATGCGATGGGACCGGCCGTGGGACTGCTCCTGGGAGTGCGCATCCTGCGGTGGATACGAGAACGCCGGGGGGGTACGGCCGTACTCTGGAGCCTGGGCTGTGTAGCCGGCATGCTCCCGTGGATGGCCTATGTACTCTGGTATCAGGCCACATTCATGGAATCCATCGGAACGACCGGATACCCGGGCCGCCTCTTTGTGTGGCATTATCCGTGGACCACAGCCATTGCCTGGATCGCGTTTCGGTTCTGGGCCATCTGGTTACATCCGATGCGCGGGTTCGGCTGGTGGCATCCGTTGCTATGGCTTGCCGTGTCCGGCTGGATGAAACTGCGGCCGGCCGCGCGTCAGGATCTGATCGCCGGTATGCTCGGATTGAGCATTCCTCTGTGGATCTACCACGATTGGTGGGGAGGCGTGTCGTTCGGACAGCGTTTGCTCATGGGTATCATCCCCTGGATCGCGCTGGGCGTGGCCGTGAGCCTGCATGCGCACCGCCACGCTTCGGGACCGTTCGGACGCCGAATGATTCGCAGCATCGGGGTCTGCGCAACCGTATGGAACGTCATTCTGGCACTCGGGTTCACCGGCGGCGCATGGCAGGGATACGCGGACAACCGGCTGGGTCAACGATACACGGTGACTCACCTGTGGCGCCGTATGCTCACCGAACCCCGAGAAATTCAATCTCATCTGTGGGCCGCAACGTGGACCTCTCCCGGCCATATCAGACGCTGGTGGTTCCCCCCCAAAGTGGTTCAGTACCCACCGATGGACGGTGTTCCCTCGGAAACCGCGACGCGACAGACCTGGCGTCTCGTCACACGTCATCGATCACGGGAAACCGTCCGCTGGATCGTGCAGGTGTTTTCAGCACCGCCGTATCGATTTCCTGACCGGTGGGTGCTCACCGTGTGGTCCCGACCTGTGCAGGTAAAACCCGGTATCACATTCTGGCAGATCCGGGTGGGATACCCGTCACCGTTTCTGGAGATCCGTAGAGGGGATACACCGCTGGAGATCAGAGACAAAACACAACATCTCACCCCACTGCTCACGCACCCCTCCTGGGATCGGGGACGGGTGCGGGCCATGCTCGTGCACCTTCCGCATCGGGATACGGAAGTGTTCAACCTCCGTCCACATCCCCCCTGCCGCCCGCGAGATGCCCTGATGTGCCAGCGGTTCTTCGTCGCACACGGCGTACTTCCCCTGCCCCGCTGGTTCGTTCCTCCGGGAAGTCGTGTCCTCGCATTCGCCTGGCCGTTCGGTCGCCCACCCTGGTATCAGGGTGAACGGCAGTTTCCCATCGGCGGGTTGAAACCCGTGCTGTTTGCACCCATGCGGATTACACTCGCCTGGTTCCGCGGACACGTCGTGCTCTGCCGGGAACCCGTTCCCGCACCCGTTCCGTGAGATGCCGGGAGTATTTACTCGATCTTTGCAATCCGGTCGCCCGGTTTGGCACTGCCCTCCACAACCTTACACACGGCGGATCGGGACAGGACCTTCGTCACCTCCAGCACCCCGACCTGATCTTCCAGCACGTCGAGAAGTTCTCCGTGTTCATCCCGGATCTCTTCGATCACACGAATGACTTTGAACCGATCCCCGACCCGGACGTCTGCGTTCTTACCAATATCGATGAACACCATCGTGGGGGAATTAACTTTAATGACTTTTCCCCGCGGGGGGAGTGCCGCGGCTTCGATCTCGGCCAGTTGATCGTACTGTGCCAGGATCTGCTGCACGACCTTTTCCACCGCAGGACGCAACGCCTCGGAGGCGATACCGTAGTCAAAATCTTTCCGGAAATCGACGTTCTTGTAACGCGCACCGCCGAACTTTTTCTCTCCCTGGCCGGTAGCGATCAGGACGATCTCACCGGTCGTCGTGTTGATCAGACGCACGTCCAGTGCGGATTGCGCCTGTCCGATAGACGCGGCCAGCGGACCGATACCGACACGATGCCGTTTGATACTGAACTTCGTGATCGATCCGGTGAGGATCAACTGCACACCGAGCAACTTGCCGAGACGAACCACAGTCTTCGGATCAATTGCACCCGAGGCACTCAACTGCTGTTCCTTGAGCACGAGATCGAGTTTATCCCGTTCGATCACACTGAACTTCCCCGTTTTCACCAGTTGGGTCACGAGTTCGTCCGCAGCCGCCCGCCCCAGATGTGCGCCCCACCAGTACCAGTCCGAATTGTTCTCGAAGTCCAGCACGGCGATCCGAATCTTACCGGACACGCCGTAACTCGGCATTGCCAGACCGATTCCCAGGGCAACCGCAACCAGACCGATGTACCAGCGTTTCATGATCCCTCTTCTCCTTCGTGAAAGATTTGCGTTTGAAACGTCCAGATGCGTGCGTCTGGCCACTGCCAGGCATCTTCCGGTAGCCCCGCTTTGATGCACGTATGAGCCAGGAATGCACGGACATCCCAACCGAACCGCGCAGCCACCTGAGGCAACAGCAGCCCACGCCGATGGCCATACGCAATGATCAATCCATCCCGTCCGATCACGACGTCTGTCTGCACGCGATCCCGTGCAACCCGTTGCGGTTGCGTCAATACGGAAACCTCGAAACGAAGATCGGGCAACTCATCCGGCGTCACCGGAGGAAACCGCGGGTCCTGTATCGCCGCTGCAATGGCTGCTTCGATCACGCCTTCCTCCAGGGGATACACCGGCCATGGAAACCCGATGCATCCGCGCAAATCTCCCTGACGCGTGATCGTGACGAATACACCGCGGGATTCGCGGCACTCCGGATAGGGGTACGCGGGGGCGATCTTGCGACCCTCCGTCAGCCATGTCTGGACTGCACGGCGACTGCACACCACGAGGTACCGACCCACGCGAACCGGAATCTGTACGTGCTCCTGGAATACGCGATCGTCTGCCATACGCACACAACCCTATTATCGTCTGCTATGCGATCAAGTGACCTGCCATCGGGGATACCGTCAGGGGAATCCACGCCCCCTGCAACCGGGCGGGTTCCCCGGTTAGCGGCCAGACACCGACCGCATACGCCTGCACGGTTTCTGACGTGATATACAGAATACACCCCTGCGGGAGACAGGGAAAGTGCCGGTGTTGACTTCGGGCAGACATCCAGACGAAACACCCGATCAGTGACTCCCAGGACAGCGCATGCCCGTGCCGCCGCGGCGATAAACCGGGCAGGCAGCGCTGCACATACCAGAGCCCGTGCACCTGGCGACCCTCAAGCAATCCGTGCCGATATGCACGCTCAATCGGTGCCATCCGACGAATCCAGTCCACCCATATCGGGTCGATCCAG
>CAZIRO010000086.1:0-11528 GCA_964541595.1 uncultured Acidobacteriota bacterium | reverse complement strand
CACTGTCGATATCGCGACTGCGGACTTCGACGGATCGGCTGACCGGCCGTATAGGTGAATTCCATCGTAAAACACGAGTCCCACCGCCGCACGCGCTCGGCCGTGCGTCCCTGCAGGTCCGTAACCTGTTCGACCGATACGCAAAAACACGTGGGACACACCATGGTGCAGTTGGCGCAGGTCAAACACCGTTCCGCAATCGCCTGCCAGTGCGGATGTTCCATATTGCGGTACAGGAGATCCCGCAGACCCTCTGTCTGTACGGTACGTCCCATCGACTGAGCCGTTCGTTGGATCGCGGTTTCCGCCTGACGCAGATCCTCGTCCGATGCTGCCGTATGCGGTATCCCGGCCAGCAGGGACGCCCCACGTTCCGTACCCACCTCGAGTAAAAACCCATCGGACAGTTCGGTCAACGCCAGATCAAATCCGAACGTACATCGCGGTCCTGTACCCATGGAAACACAGAAACACGTTCTTCCGGCCACCGTACAGTTCACCGCGATGATGAACACCCGCTCCCGCCGGGCGGCATAGAACGGATCTGCCGTATCGCCCTGCATGAGGATCCGATCGAGTATCGCGATCGCATGCAGATCACACGAACGGACACCGAGGAACGCGTATCGGGGCGGATCGTCTTCTGCGCGGGTGATCTGCCACCGGTCGCCCGCACGGCGTGCCCGCCACAATACCTGTTGCGGGGGGTATAGAAACGCTTTCCAGGAATGGGGTCCCACTGTATAGCCAAAATAGGCGTCGTCCGATCTGCGGCGCAGACGGTAAACACCGGCGTCCTGTACGTCTGTCCAGCCGATCGGGAGATCACGCACGGAGGCGATCTCCGCATATACGATGGCACCGTCGCGCACGGTCGGTCCGACCACGCAGTACCCGTCCCGACGCAATGCGGCCACAATCTGATCCAGTGCGGACTTGGCGATCTTCCAGGACATCCGGTCGGTGGACGATGACGGTACGGTCATAACGTCCTCCGGGACGTATTTTACAGGACACCATCTCCCACGTCCAAACCCGTGGTGCACCCCACAATGACGAGGCAGGGGCGCGGGAAGTCATCCATATGAACCGGGTCCGTTCCCGTGCACGTTCCGTCACTGATGCTGTGCATCAGATGCCTCGAGAAATACGATGAGGTCCTCGATTTCCTGCGGCGTGAGGACGGTCCGGGGCATGGGTGGAAAATCTTCATGAAGCGGGCGCTGCCCCATCTGCCGGTAGATCCTGTCCGGATCGTTCAGCCATGCGCGCAACATTTTTCGACTCCACCGTCGGGTGACGCCCCGCAGATCCGGTGCCCGTTTCCGGCCCCGTCCGATGGTATGACA
Organism: uncultured Acidobacteriota bacterium; assembly: GCA_964541595.1. Lineage (GTDB taxonomy): Bacteria > Acidobacteriota > HRBIN11 > HRBIN11 > HRBIN11 > CAZIRO01. The sequence goes on along the minus strand of CAZIRO010000086.1, from coordinate 10,179 downwards.
GTGCGCACATCGTGTTTGAAACAGTGCGGCCCCACGTTGCGGATCACCCCGGGTACAGGCGATCCATCCCCCCATCAGCAATCCGATACCGAACACCGCGCTCCATTGCACGAACGCGTACCGGTCCACGCCCCCTCGGCGCATATTTCACCGTCTCAAAATTGATACCGATATGTATCACATCGTCCCAGGTATCGAACTTCACGGGATGCGAATGCATTCTTACCGGACGAACATCTGCAGAAGTCGTGGATCGGGGTTTATTCTGGCACAGAAATTGCTCTTTTGCCAGCGGGATAGCATTAGACCATCCGATGGATTGAACCGTCTTTTGACCGTATGTTGGGGGGAGCAACCATGGACGGATTACGTACATTGCATACCTGGGACCGTACGGGACTCCTGGACGTGTCCATGCACCGTCGGGAGTTCCTGAAATTCTGTGCGCGCATGTCGGTATTGCTCGGACTCTCCGACCTGTGGATCCCCCGGATTGCGCATGCGCTGGAAAATGCTGTCCAACGCCGCAGGCCCTCGGTGATCTGGCTGGAGTTTCAGGACTGTGCCGGCAATACGGAATCGTTCACACGGGCGAACTCCCCCTCGGTGGCGCAGGCCGTACTGGACGCGATCTCACTGGACTATCACGAGACCCTGATGGCGGCGGCGGGACATCGTGCGGAGCAGGCACGCGAAAAAGCCCTGGAGGCGAACAGGGGGCAGGTGATCGTCGTGGTCGAGGGGTCGATCCCCACGCGGGACAACGGGATTTACTGTACGATCGGTGGCAAATCCGCACTCCAGATCATCCGTGAAGTCGAACCGTACGCACTCGTATTCGTGGCCGTGGGCACCTGTGCCGCATTCGGTGGACTGCCGAAAGCCCGACCGAATCCGACGGGTGCCGTGGCGGTAGAAGACGTGGTGCGCACCAAACCGGTGATCAACCTGCCGGGATGTCCTGCCAATCCGGACGTATTGATGGGCGTGCTGGTGCACTACCTGGTATTCAAACGTCTGCCCGATGTCGATGCCCAACGGCGACCGCTGTTTGCATACGGCAAACGCATCCACGACACCTGTGAACGGAGACCCCATTTCGACGCCGGTCAGTATGCGCTCGCATTCGATGACTACGGCGCGCGGCAGGGGTACTGCCTGTACAAACTCGGCTGCAAGGGACCGGAAACGTACAACATCTGTGCTGCCTGGCGATGGAACATCCAGGCGAGCTGGCCGGTTAAAGCCGGTCATCCCTGTCTCGGGTGTTCGGAACGGGATTTCTGGGATCGATTCACGCCGTTCTACGAGCGTTTACCGAAAGTCCGTGGATTTGGTGTGGAACAGCGTGCCGATCGGATCGGTACCGCTGTGGTCGGTGCCTCGGCCGTCGGGGTACTGGCGCATGCGATCTACACATGGGCCGTACGCAAAGCCGAACGTAAAGCCGAGGAACTCGCCGAAACAGAAACCCCCGTTGAACCTCCCGAAGGAGGTCCATGATGGCACGGGTTGTGGTGGACCCCATCACCCGCATTGAGGGGCATCTCCGGATCGAAGCGGAGGTTGACGGCGGCAAGATCACGCGGGCTTACTCGTCCTGCACAATGTGGCGGGGTGTGGAGATCATCCTTATCGGCCGTGACCCGCGCGATGCCTGGGCGTTTACACAACGGATCTGCGGCGTATGCACGACGGTACATGCTTATGCGTCCATTCGCGCGGTAGAAGACGCTCTCGGGATTGACGTTCCCCCGCTGGCACAGGACTTCCGGAACCTGATGATCGCGACACAGAACGCGCATGACCACGTGATGCACTTCTATCACCTGCACGCGCTGGATTGGGTCAACGTGCCCAATGCGCTCAAAGCCGATCCGAAACAGACGGCTGAACTCGCGCATCAGATTTCCGACTGGCCGAAATCGAGTGCCGCCTATTTTGCATCCGTGCAGAAGAAACTCCAGCAGTTCGTGGAATCCGGACAACTCGGGATCTTCGATAACGCATACTGGGACCATCCCGGTTACAAACTCCCGCCGGAAGCCGACCTTCTCGGGGTCGCACACTATCTGGAGGCACTGGACTGGCAGCGACACGTGATCCGGATTTTGACCTTCCTCGGTGGCAAGGACCCGCATCCGAACTTTGTGGTCGGCGGATTGCCGTTCTCCGTGAACCTGTCCTCCCCGTCTGTGGTGAACGCCGAAGTACTGTCCGTCATCAAAACGCATATCGATGAAATGCTCGCATTTGTGGAAAAGGTGTACATTCCCGATCTCATCGCGATCGCGGGTTTTTACAAAGAGTGGACGCAATGGGGCGGTGGTGTGGGCAACTTTCTGGCGTATGGTGAACTTCCGGAGGGCAAAACCTCGGAAATCGACCGGCTGTATCTGCCGCGCGGTGCTATTCTCAACTGCGACCTCACGACCGTCCACGACGTTGATCCGAAAGATCCCGAACAGGTTCAGGAATCGGTGGCGCACTCGTACTATCGATACAGCCGTGGCGACAACCTGTTGCTGCACCCGTTCAACGGTGAAACGACACCGAACTATACGGGGCCACAACCCCCGTACGAGTATCTGGATGTGGAACGGAAATACTCCTGGCTGAAAGCCCCTCGCTGGCGCGGACATGCGATGGAAGTCGGGCCACTCGCGCGTATGCTGGTCGCCTATGCCAAGGGGCATCCGTCCGTGAAGGAAAAGGTCAACTACGTATTGCAGAAACTCGATCTGCCACTGGAAGCCCTGTTTTCCACTCTGGGTCGCACGGCGGCACGGGCGATCGAAGCGTGGGTCATGGCCGAATACCTGGGCATCGTATACGACCGGATTATCCAGCGCATTCGTTCCGGCGACACGACGATGTTCAACAACACGAAATGGGACCCGAGCACATGGCCACCGGAAGCGCGCGGATTCGGGTACATGGAAGCACCTCGCGGTGCGCTCGGTCACTGGGTCACGATTCGCAACGGCAAGATCGCGCACTATCAGGTCGTGGTTCCCTCCACATGGAACGGGGGACCCCGCGATGCAGCCGGACAGCCCGGACCCTATGAAGCCGCACTGGAAGGCACTCCGCTGCACAATCCGGAGGAACCGCTGGAGATCCTGCGCACGGTCCACTCGTTCGACCCCTGTATGGCCTGTGCAGCGCACCTGTACGATGCGAACGGTCGGGAAATCGTGCGTGTTCGGATTCAATAAAGGAGGACGGCCGTGGCGAACGGGCGTGTGATCTACACAAAAGTCTGGGAGGCCCCGGTACGTATTGCCCACTGGCTGATGGTATTCAGTATCATCACTCTGGGGATCACCGGTTACCTCATCGGAAACCCGCCGTTCTCCGCACCCGTGGAAGCCTCGGAGACGTTCACGTTCGGGACCATCCGGTTTCTCCACTTCCTGGCTGGATACGTGCTGCTGGCTGCCTTTATCCTCCGACTGTACTGGGGGTTCGTCGGGAACCGATTCTCCCGATGGTGGGCGATGTTACCCGTGCGTAAACGGACCTGGCGCGGAATTGTCCGGGAAATTCGGGACCTGCTGTACCCCCGGGGCCGGTTTCGCGTATATACGGGACACTCACCGACGGCGAACGTGATCTATCTGATCGTCTATCTCGGTGTGCTGTTCTCGATCGTGACCGGGTTCACGATGTATGCCGCGGCCAAGTACTCGTCGTTCTGGCGCGCGCTGGCGGAAACCGGTCTGGCGCTGTTCGGTCACAATCTGAATCTGGTGCACCTGTTGCACCATCTCATGCTGTGGTTCTTTGCAGCGTTCCTCATCGTGCACCTGTATCTGGTCGTATACACGATGGTGGTCAGTCGTACAACGGAAATCGATACGATGATTTCCGGGAAGAAGTTCGTATTCGAGGAAGAACTCGCACCGGAAGAGTCATGAATGCACCGATCGCGGTCGTCGGACTGGGCAACCTGTTACTGGGCGACGAGGGATTCGGCATTCACGCGATACGCGGTATCCGACAGCGGTGGCAGCATCCGCATGTGGCCTATATCGATGGCGGTACACTCGGTTTGACGTTATTACCCTACATTGAAGACGCCCGATACATCCTCTTTCTGGACGCCATTCGGGCGGACGCGCCTCCGGGTACGGTCCTGGAGATCCCATTACTCGGGGCGCGTCCGCACATACCCCTGAAATTTTCCGCCCACGACATCGCGCTTCCCGATCTCGTCGCGTTACTCCGCATCCGACGCGGAGATCGGTTACGGGATATTTGTCTCATCGGGGTCGTTCCCGCGCAGATGGGCGTGGCGGTCACGCTCTCTCCTGCGGTGCGCGCGGCCCTGCCGGAAGTACTGGATCGGGCGCATCGGATCCTGCACAATTGGATCGTGGAATGCACACGTACGGAGGTCCCCTGATGTGTCTCGGAGTGCCCGGACGGGTCGTCGAAGTGAACGGACTGGTGGCACTGGTCGATTTCTGGGGCACGCGGCGCAAGGTCCGGCTGGAAACTGTCGACCAGCCGGTGCAACCCGGTGATTACGTGCTCGTCCACGTCGGATTTGCCATCCGGCGCATTCCGGAAGAAGAGGTGGCGGAAACGCTTGCATTCTACGAACAACTCATCCATATGGCCGAAGAAGCCGACCTCATGTCTGCCGACGTCCGGGGGGAGATCGATGCTGCCGATACGGGGGAACAGCCATGAAACCGCGATCGGACGTGCATCCATGGCAACGTCTGGAGTTTCGTGATCCCGAGAAGGTGCAGGCCCTGCGTGCCACGCTGCACCGGCTCTGTCGCGATCTCGCAGAACCCATTTCCGTCATGCATGTGTGCGGAACGCACGAACAGAGTATCGCACGGTTCGGACTGCGCAGTCTGCTCCCCCGGAATCTCAACGTTATCATGGGACCGGGTTGTCCAGTGTGTGTGACCGATATGCCGGAAGTCGATGAAGCCGTCGTGCTGGCCCGGCAGGGGATCACGATCGCCACGTTCGGGGATATGTACCGTGTGCCGGGGAGTGTCCAGTCGCTTGCCGAGGCAAAAGCCGCAGGCGCCGACATTCGTATCGTGTACAGTCCGTGGGACGCGTTGCGCCTGGCACGGACACTGGATCGGGATGTCGTCTTCTTCGCCACCGGATTCGAGACGACCGCCGTGGCCACCGCGGCCGTGATCCTTTCCGATCCGCCATCGAATTTTTCCGTCCTTTCTGCCCACAAATACATTCCGCCGGTCATGGAGATCATCGCCGAAATGCCGGACACCCGCGTTCAGGGGTTTCTCGCCGCCGGTCACGCGGCAACGATCACCGGCTGGAAGATCTTCGAGCGGTTCGTGCAACGGCATCAAATTCCCGTGGTGGTCGGCGGGTTCGAACCCCTGGACATCCTGGCCGCGCTCGTGCAACTCGTGGAACTCATTCGCGCCGGGACACCGCGCGTGGTGAACGCGTATCCCCGATGTGTCACACCGGAGGGCAATCTCCAGGCACAACGGCTGCTCTGGGAGGTCTTCGAACCCGTGGGCGGCACCTGGCGGGGTATCGCACACATCCCGAACGGGAACCTGCGGATTCGCGACAGGTACCGCATGTACGACGCGCGTTACCGGTACGACATCGATCTGGACGAACTCCTGCGGGAAGCACCGCCACGGCTGATCTACGAGTGCATCTGTGGCGATATCATGGCCGGTATCGCTTCTCCGTACGACTGCCGGCTGTTCGGTAAAGAGTGCACGCCACAGAATCCGGTCGGCGCCTGTATGGTGAGCAGCGAAGGCACGTGCAAGATCTGGTACGAATACGGGGGCCATATCATTATTGACGACCGTGCATCCTCGATGGAGTGATACCCATGACGGCGCATATGCGTGTGGCGTTGCTCGTTGGGCCGCGTGGTGAAGGACTGGAACGGTTTCTGGAGCGTACCCGGCGGACTCGATGGTACACCTGCGTGGGGGCAGTGGTCACCACGCCGGAGAGTACGGCCATCCCGATTTTGCACCGGTTGGGTGTCCCATGGCAGTGTCACGATATCCACACGTTCTACCGGGCGGCCGGTCGACCGCTGCGGGATCTGCACTGGCGCCGTGCATACGACCACCACACGTGGATGCGGGTCCTGAAGTGGTCTCCGACGCATATCGTTTTGTTCCGGTATATATACATCGTCACTCCCGTACTGCTGGAGCGGTTCCCCATGCGTATCCTGAACGTTCACGACAGTGACCTGACGGTTCGGGACGCGCGCGGTATGCCCCGCTACGTCGGATTGCATGCGACCCTGGACGCGATCGTCGACGGCGTGCGGGCCACGCATTCGACCGTACATTTCGTCACGGAAACGGTGGACTGCGGACCGGCGATCGCCATCTCGCCCCCCTATCCGGTACACCGTGCGCTGCTCCGAGCCGCGCAGACCGATGACCGGCGAGATATCCTGCGCGCATACGCGTACGCGCACCGGGAATGGATGATCCGGGACGGCTGGGGACGCCTGCTGCACCGGGTACTCTGCTGGCTGGCCACGGGGCGCGTACGCGTTCGAAACGGACGTGTCTGGATCGATCACCGGCCGGCCCCGATTCGATTCCACCGCCGCCCCCGTACGGTATCGATTCCCCACTCATGGAGCGAACGACAATGAAAGAACGCGAAACGGTGATGGAACTGTACCACATCCGGGTCAGCCGGTCCGGCGCCATCGGGGTGCTCACCCTGGATCGACCGGAACGGTTCAACGCGCTCGATCCCCCGATGGCGCAGGACTTGCGTAAGGCCGCGCTGTACCTCGCGCGTGAACGATCCATCCGCTGCGTGATCCTGGAGGGCCATCCGCGCGTGTTCTGCAGCGGCGCGGATCTGAAATACGTCCGGGAAAAGGGTCGACCGGAAGATTTTGCATACCTGCAACCCGACGCCCATACGATCCGACCGGGGTACGGTCAGAGTTTCAAACAGATTCTGGAATACCTGCACAGTACCATCTCGGAAATCCGACGTGCACCCAAACCGTTCATCGCTGTGGTAAAAGGCGTCGCCGCCGCCGGGGGATTCGGGCTGGCGATGAGTTGTGATCTCGTATATGCGGCTGAAGATGCGCGATTTGAATGGGCGTACGGCAAGACCGGCCTGACCGGTGCGGAGAGTTCGACGTTTCTGTTGCCGCGTCTCATCGGACTGCGACGGGCACTGGAGATGGTGTTTCTGAACCCGCGGTGGACTGCCGACGATGCCCTGCGGCTGGGTCTGATCAACGGTGTATTCCCTCCGGACCGGATCGATGCGGAAGTCTGGCGGATCGCCGAACAACTCGCTGTCGGTCCGACGCAAGCGTTCGGGATCACCAAACGGTTGCTCAACGAGGCTGCGGGGGTCGATCGGCTGGATCGCCATCTCGACAGGGAACTCCAGTTCCTGGTGGAGATCGCCGAAACACGGGATTTCGCCGCGGGTCTGGAGGCGTTCTTTCGCAAAACCACACCCGAATTTCACGGAGAATGAGCCATGTCCGAAGAGTCCCGGGGGATGCAGTGTCCAGTGCCGACCCTGACGCATCGTCAGATTCTGCTCGGTCACGGCAGCGGGGGCAAACTCATGCATGAACTGATTGAACAGGTGTTTCGGCCGTACCTGCTGCCGGAAGACCTCGCATGTCTGAACGACGCCGCATGGGTCGACGTGCGCGACGTGCGTCTTGCGGTCACCACGGATTCGTTCGTGGTCGATCCGATCTTCTTTCCCGGCGGGGATATTGGCTGTCTGGCCGTTCACGGCACGATCAACGATCTGGCCGTCAGCGGTGCACGTCCGCTGGTATTGAGTGCAGCGTTCATTCTGGAAGAGGGATTCGCCATGGAGGACCTCTGGCGGGTCGTGCAGTCCATGCGCGCTGCGAGCGCATCCGCCGGGGTACCGATCGTCACCGGCGATACGAAAGTCGTACAGCGCGGGAAATGCGATAAGGTGTTCATCAACACCACAGGCGTCGGCGTGGTCATCACCCGGCGCACACTGTCGGCCGATCAGGCACGACCCGGTGACCTCATCCTGTTGAACGGCGACATCGCAGCACACGGGATCGCCATCATGACGGCACGGGAGGACCTCGAATTCGAAACGGCGATCGAATCCGATACGGCGCCGTTGCATACACTGGTGGAACGTATCCTGGAGAGCGATCCGCCCATCCGGTGCATGCGCGATCTGACTCGCGGGGGGCTGGCGAGTGCACTGAATGAAATTGCCCGGAGTGCTCACGTGGGCATACGCATTCACGAAGACCGGATTCCCATCCGGGACGCGGTGAGGGGTGCCTGTGAACTGCTCGGACTGGATCCGTTACAGGTCGCCAATGAGGGGAAACTCATCGTGGTCGTCGCACGGGAAGCGGCCGAAACCGTCCTGGAACGCATGCGGTCGCACCCCCTCGGACACGCCGCGGCTATTATCGGTGAAGTCGTCGATGACCACCGGGATATGGTCGTCATGCGTACGCAGGTTGGCGGTTACCGGGTCGTGGATATGCTGGCAGGGGAACAACTGCCCAGGATCTGTTAAATAGGACCTATAGGTCCTATAGGACGTATACGACCCATGCATGAACTGTCCATCATGCAGGCACTGGTCACGCAACTGGAAGACATCGCGCGAAACCACGGTGCAACACGTATTGTGCGGTTTACCGTGGAAATCGGTGAACTGGCCAACGTCGTACCGGAACTCCTGGAACAGGCGTTCATCGTATTTCGGGAAGCGGTACCGATCCTGCGGGATACCACCATGGACATTCGTCGTGTTGACCTGCAAGTCGTCTGTCGCACCTGCGGGACCACGTTTCATCCGGATGGGTACCGATTCCGCTGTCGCCACTGCAACAGTACGGACGTCGTGACGTTACAGGGGGAAGAACTGCTCCTGCGCGATGTGGAACTCGAAATTCCGGAACCCGGAGACGACCCATGGCCGAAATCCGCCATGTCGACGTTCTTGAACCCCTCCTGAAGGCAAACGACTATCTGGCCCGCCGGTTACAACAGGAATGGACCGATCGGGGCACGCTGGTGGTGAACCTGCTGTCGTCTCCCGGTGCCGGAAAGACCACCTTACTGGAAGCGACCCTTCGGCAGATGCGGGATCGATTCCGTATCCTCGTGCTGGAGGGGGACATCGAAACCGATCGGGATGCCGAACGCATCCGGGCCCTCGGTGTGGATGCCGTGCAGATCACGACCGGGGGGACCTGCCATCTGGAAGCCCATATGATCGAACAAGCATGGCGACCCCTGGCAGACCGTACGGGATACGATTTCATTTTCATTGAAAACGTCGGCAATCTGGTCTGTCCGGCGAGTTATGCGCTGGGTGAACACCTGCGGGTGGTGCTGCTCTCTGTACCGGAGGGCGACGACAAACCCAAAAAGTATCCGAAAGCGTTCCGTACGGCGTCCGTACTGCTCATCACGAAGTGGGATCTGCTGCCGCATTTCGATTTCAATCCGGACCACGCGCAGCGCGAAGCCCTGGACCTGAATCCCGATCTGACCGTCCTGCGGCTATCCGCGCGAACCGGTGAGGGGATCGACGCATGGATTCGGCTCCTGGAAGAATCCCGTCAACGGATACGGTCATCCCGATAGATCGTACCCGCGTGCAGATTCGCATTCTCGGGATCGTTCAGGGTGTCGGGTTCCGGCCGTTTGTGTATCGACTGGCACGGGATTTACACCTTTCCGGATGGGTGCAGAACGACGATCAGGGTGTCCTCATCGAGGTTGAAGGCGCGCATTCGAACGTACTCGCGTTTCTGGAACGGTTACCGCAAGAAAAACCCCCACCCGCGCTGATCTACGCGATGGATCATCGGTTTGTCGATCCGGTCGGAACATCCACTTTTGTCATTCGCAAAAGCCGGGAGACCGCCGCACCGCCCCGGGTCTGGATCCTGCCCGATCTGGCCACATGCGCGGCGTGCATCCGCGAGATGCACGATCCCGGGGACCGCCGATATGCGTACCCGTTCATCAACTGCACGCACTGCGGTCCACGGTTCACGATCATTGAAGACCTGCCGTATGACCGTGCACGCACGTCCATGCGCGCATTCTCCATGTGCGACACGTGTGCGCGGGAATACCACGATCCGACAGACCGGCGGTTCCATGCGCAACCCATCGCGTG